>JAIPBT010000007.1 GCA_021738565.1 Bacteroidales bacterium | reverse complement strand
GGATGGAACATTACAGCTGGCTTTATTTGCTGCAGATTTGGGGGGAGGTCAATTTGAGAAATGAAAAATCAATGCCCTGTTTATGGGTTATACAGAATAAAAATTACCGATTTAAGAATTTAGTCGGATAACAGTGAAATAAAATATATAATCATCCCCAATTAACGTTAATATACCATACCATGATTTTCAACACAAATCGTACATCAGTATCACCGCGTGTAATGGTACGTTAATCAGGCTGTCTCAAATCATTCACATTTTGAAGTACTCCATAATTTATTTTACATTTGCATCTCATATAATTCATTCAAATGTCCATTGAAGTTGTATTAGGTATTGATATTGGGGGCACCTATACCAAGTTTGGTATTGTTGACAGGGATGGTTCATTGCATTACGAAGATGATATCGAGACCGATAAATACAAAGATCCCGGTCAATTTGCATTTGCATTACATGAAATAATCCATCATCATCTCTCAGAAAACAATAATGATTTTGATCTTAAAGGCATTGGCATCGGGGCTCCCAATGGCAACTACTATACCGGAAATATAGAACAGGCTCCAAACCTGCTGTGGAAGGGAATCATCACCCTTTCTGATATTTTCGAAAAAAAATTCGGGGTTCCCGCAGTCCTGACCAATGATGCAAACGCTGCCGCAATTGGAGAAATGGTCTTCGGCGATGCAAAGGATTTGAAAAATTTTTTAATGATTACCCTAGGCACCGGACTGGGCAGCGGTTTGGTTGTAAATGGCCAATTGGTTTATGGTCACGACGGGTTTGCAGGTGAGCTCGGACATGTTTGTGTCAGGCAAAACGGAAGAAAATGTGGTTGTGGGAAACGGGGTTGTCTTGAAACATATGTTTCAGCCACGGGAATCAAAAGAACCGTATTTGAGCTGCTTGCTACAGAAACAGATGCGTCTGTATTCAGGGATATGACTTTCAGTGACCTGGACTCCAAACAAATTACTGAAGCTGCGGAAAAGGGCGACCCCATTGCCATCAAAGCTTTCAACATAACAGGAGAAATACTTGGCAAAAGCCTTGCAGACACTGTTGCACATATCAGTCCTGCTAAAATATTTCTTTTTGGTGGACTGGCGCTTGCCGGAAAATGGATATTTGAGCCCACGAAGAAGCATATGGAAAATAGCCTGCTTCCCATATTCAGTAATAAGATCGATATTCTTCCTTCTGCCCTCCTCCATAAAAATATTGCTGTATTGGGAGCTGCTGCACTCATGTGGAATGAGTCCGCATAAGATAAGAACCTTAATTAGTGTCTGTCCACCCGACTTTATTGACAAGCACTAATTAGTGTCAGAAAGAAAACTCATATTATTTAGCAGGAGGTTCTTCCTCCCCTGTCTCTTCATTTCCCGAGCTGGGAACTTCTGAGTTGCTTCCCATGATATAGGTTATATCATGATCCCAGTTTGCCCTGACCTGAACATCCACAGGTACGAATTCTACTTTTTCCGGTTGCCGTCCTTCAAGGTATTTGCCGGTATCCCATTTCCCATTCTTATTGGTGTCGTGAATGAATTTGATCCTGTAAGTATTGGGATTAACATACTGGAATTCATAAGATCCGTCTTCCGTTACACAACGTTCACGTAATATCCTTTTTCCCTGAAAGATCTGTACAATAATGGTATCTTCCACATTCTCAAGGGTTAATATTATCCTGCCGTATTCTGAGATAGGTTTAATACTGAACAACCTGTCGATGGTGTCATTTGTCCTTCCGTAAACATTTTCAATGGCTCCCGGGTACAATACCACCCTGTAATCTGCTTCTTCCTTCCACGAATGCTCGATCCTGACGCGTCGAATATGGCTGGTATCAATAAACGGGCTAATATTTACCGGCACTTCTATTGTGTCCGGAATGATGTAAAATTCAAATTTCTTGGTATCGATTTTCCTTACCGGGTGATCTATTGTGAAATTCAGATCTTTATAGATGTCCTGTTTCCCTTTGTTATTGATTGTTTTTACTGAAATTGCCCCATTTTGTTCTTCTTGATTTGAAGCGCTTCTTTTTTGCTGTTTTTCCCTGAATGTAAAAAAGAGGGTGTCTTTCACTGTAACATAATTCTGCAAGGTGTCCGTCCCGGTATATCTTACTGAAAAGCCAAGGGTGTCAAGTGAGGCTATTGATGTATCCGCTGCCCAAATGGTCAGTGAATCTCCACCCCTTCCGTACTCCGGTATAAAATCTGATGCAGTAACATATCCGGGATATACAGGTGAAAATTGAAAACTGTCTGTCAATGGAAAATTAAACAAAAGTTCCATTGATTCTCTTTCTTCCCTGTTGTAATCAGTAATGTATTGATTAACAGGCACCTCTTCAAACATAAAAAGGTCAACAAAAATAGAATTCCAATCGGGTCTGGCCTGTTCCAGGGAATCCAGTACCATCTTTATGGAATCCTGACTCATCCCGGTTGTATCCGTTTCCAATAAAGTTGTATCCGGCTGAAGGTCTGTAGAATCATACATTCCACTTCCCAGAAGCAACCTTCTGAAATACGCACCATCCACCGTGATGGTTGTGTCAAGAAAAGCAATCTGCTCATTTGCTTGGTCGAAAAGAAAATTATTGTTCCCGTCTTTCAGCACAAACAATTTATAGGTATCGTTCCTTAAATTATTCACCTGAAAATTGCCACTTTTATCCGTTCTGCCCACATAATACGGGATTTCTTTCAGGGGCAAAGAATCGTTGTGTTCAATATAAAGCATAACGAATATTGGCGACTCCGGCACGGTAAGGTCAAAGGCGTTTTTCAAAGTGCCCTTAATTGATAAAGAATCAAGTTCGGAACCCGTGGAAAAAACATATTCATAATTCAGAAGAACATTCCCTTCGTTCAGATCTGATATTCCTTCTCCAAAATTGAAGGTATAAGTAACATCCCTCTTTAATTCTTCTTCAAATTCAATGATCAGTGTCTTGTTTCTGAGCTTAACAATAGGTTTTTCTTCCATGGGTGGTGACACAATCAGTTCCCGGGTAAAATTTGCCATATCAAGGAACTCATCGAATTCTATCAGTATCCTGTTGGCATCAAAATTAATTGAATAGTTGGCAGGATTGGCCCTGACAACTAAAGGCGGAACCTCATCTTTCGGTCCTCCCGTGGGCGCTCCCTGCTGAGCGCAACCCATCACTACAGGAATCAATACCGGTAAAATGAATTTTCTTATGTTGTTACCCGTGATCATTGAAGATACAAATATAGATAATCCCGTTTGCGTATCACATTAAAATAAACTTACAAGTGAAAAAGAATAGTATATATTTTGTAGCTTTATCCTCTCAAAAAAATCTGACAGATTATGATACTTGATT
Organism: Bacteroidales bacterium; assembly: GCA_021738565.1. GTDB lineage: Bacteria > Bacteroidota > Bacteroidia > Bacteroidales > M55B112. The sequence goes on along the minus strand of JAIPBT010000007.1, from coordinate 109,444 downwards.
ATATTACCTGGGATGTTGACCCTGAAATTTTCAGTATTGGTAAATTATCCATCAGGTGGTACGGATTAATGTTCGCAATGGCCTTTCTCTCAGGCTATATTGTGTTTACCAGGTTTTTAAAAATCAAGCGACTGGATGCTGAAATGCTTGATCAGTTGCTTATTTACATAGCTGTGGGAACAATTATTGGCGCCAGACTTGGTCATTGCCTGTTTTACGAACCTGAATATTACCTAAGCAATCCTGTGGAAATCCTAAAGATCTGGAAAGGCGGACTTGCAAGTCACGGAGCTGCGATAGGTATTGTGGTTTCCCTGTGGCTTTATATCCGAAAGCACAAACTCTCATTTCTATGGTTAATGGACAGGCTTGTAATTGTCGTTCCTCTTGGCGGTGCATTCATACGGACAGGCAACCTCTTTAATTCCGAAATTTACGGCCGCCCAACGGATCTTCCCTGGGGATTCAAATTTGTTCGTGATGTCATAAGAGATCCAAACACTGGGGCAATTATGCCAAATCTGCCAAGTCATCCAACACAGATCTATGAAGCTTTAAGTTACCTGCTGATCTTTGTCATCCTTTTGTATTACTTCAGGAAGAATAAGGATACCGTGAGAGATGGTTTTATTTTCGGAGTATTTTTAATTCTTCTTTTCATTGCAAGGTTCTTTATTGAATTTATTAAAAATGACCAGGTTGCCTTTGAGTCGGGCATGTCCCTGAATATGGGCCAGTGGTTAAGTCTTCCATTTATTTTTATCGGTATGTACCTGATTTATTATACAAAAAACCATCCCCGGTATTTTTCCAAAACACCAATACCGAAGAAGAAAGAAAAAAATATAGGGAAGAAATAACCTGTGGGTTTGCCCTGCTGTTATCCATTAAATTTAAAATTGTAATCTCTTTTTCATTATTTTCGTGAAGAATACTTCAGGATGAATACAGAGAATTTCTGGTTTGCCTTTGCACTGACTTTGTTCGCCGGTTTATCAACCGGTATAGGAAGTGCGCTTGCCTTTTTTACAAAGAAAACGAATACAAGATTGTTGTCATCAAGCCTGGGGTTTTCAGCAGGAGTGATGATATATGTTTCTTTTGTGGAAATTATTTCAAAAGCAAATGATTCCCTTTCAGCAATACATGGAGATGCCAAGGGCTCCTGGTTAACGGTTCTTTCATTTTTCATTGGAGTCACTTTGATCGCGATCATTGATAAAATCATCCCGGCCTTTGAAAATCCACATGAGATCAAGCGCATTGAAGAAGTTAAGAACGGAACATCACCCAGGGATCCAAAACTTATAAGAATGGGCCTGTTCACTGCACTTGCCATTGCCATACATAACTTTCCTGAAGGTATTGCAACATTCCTTGCAGGGCTCTCTGAGCCGGAACTGGCCATTCCTGTTGCAATCGCGATCGCAATTCACAACATTCCCGAAGGAATCGCTGTATCTGTACCGATCTCCTATGGTACGGGCAATAAAAAGAAGGGGTTTTTCCTGTCCCTGTTATCCGGTTTTGCTGAGCCTGTTGGAGCACTCGTTGCTTTTGCTTTCATCATACTGTTTTTTAATGGCTCCGACGGTATTCCCCAAAGTATTTTTGGTTATATGTTTGCCTCTGTTGCCGGTATTATGGTATTTATATCAATCGACGAATTGCTCCCCACGGCTGAAGAATATGGTCATCACCACTATTCCATTTACGGATTTATCCTTGGAATGGCGATCATGGCACTGAGCCTGCTTATGTTTATTTAATCATAACAATCAAAAACAAGTATAAATACATGCACAGTAAAGGAAAAGCAGATCACAGTAAATCTTTAATTTCCAGGAATTGAATTTTTGTTATGAAAACAAAACCGGACATCATAAAAGCTTCATGGGTTTCAGTCTTCGGAAACGCAATACTTGCCTTGCTGAAACTGATTATAGGATTCATTAGTGGAAGTTTTGCGGTTATTGCAGACGGAATTGATTCTGCTGCCGACATCATCAGTTCTATTGTCACACTGGTTGCTGCAAAGATCGTTCTCAAACCACCAAACATCAGGTTTTCCTATGGATATGAAAAAGCCGATACCGTGGGAACCAAGGTGTTGTCCATGCTTATTTTCCTGGCGGGAGCACAATTGGCCATATCCACAACTCAAAAACTTATCAGCCAGGAAATAGTCGCAATTCCCTCTATGATGGCTATATACGTGACCCTTTTCTCCATGGCAGGAAAAATATTACTCAGCCTTTACCTGAAATATACAGGGAAAAAGCACTCCAGCAATTTGCTTGAAACGCTGGGTATACATATGAGAAATGATATGTTGATCTCTTTTACCGTTCTGCTGGGACTCTCTGCCACCATTTTTTTTGAAATCGCCATCCTCGACAAGATCATCGCATTGCTGATAAGCCTGTTTATTATGTACGAAGCCGTAAAGATCTTCATGCGCTCAAATGTTGAATTGATGGATGGAATCGATGATCCGCAACTGTATAATAAAATATTTGATGCCATCAAAAATGTAGATGGTGTAAAAAATCCGCACCGTACCCGTGTTCGTAAGATTGGCTCCTATTATATGGTCAACCTTGATATTGAAGTCGACCCCAATATCAGCGTCAGAAAGGCCCACGACATCGCAAAAGATGTTGAAAACATCATAAAGACAAGCCTGGAAAGGGTTTATGATGTAATGGTACATATTGAACCTGAAGGCAATCAGGAAAGAGATGAAAAATTCGGACTTTCGGAAGAAAATATCTCTTCAGGAAAAAAAAGAACAAAATAATTTTTTCCGCAAACCCTATTTAGTCCAGATTATTGAGCCTCATATATTTCTGATATTCCTATATTTGTAGCAATAAAACAGATGATGATGAAGGAAAAGAAAACCAATGTTGGCGTTCTTTATGGATTAATCGGACTATTGGTGGTTGTACTTGCAGTTTCTGTATACATACTGGTTGACCTTAAAAAAAATCTTGATGCCACCAGCTACCAGCTGGAACAAAACAAAATATTTTTTACCAGGGAACGTGATTCCCTCGAATCTGAACTTTACAATATCTATACTTCCTACGATTCCCTGGAGACCGACAATGTGCGCATACAACAGGAAATGGCCATCCAACAGGAAAAGATCAACCGCCTGCTTGCCATACAGGCTGATGATGCATATAAAATTAAAATGTACCAGCGTGAAATGGAAACCCTGCGTTCCGTTCTCCGCAGTTATATTGTACAAATAGATTCTCTTAATTCAAGGAACCAGGAACTGATGGCTGAAAATATCCTGTTAAAGAAAACCGAGCAACAACTGCAGTCAGAAAAACAAAAACTGCAATCAGACAAAGCCCAGCTGGAAGAGATAAAAAATATTGCATCATCGCTGCAGGCTTCCGACATCTATGTTGAACCCATCAATGAAAAAAACAGACCAAGAAGAAGGATCAAAAGTATAGACAAGATAAGGACCGATTTTATCATTCGTGCCAATAATGTTGCTTCACCCGGGGATAAAACCATATATCTCAGGATGGTAAGACCCGATGATGTGACTCTGGGATCTCCACAAATGGAAGTATTCTCATACAACGGACAGGAATTGCCTGCTTCAGCATCCAGGACAGTTGTCTATGAAAACATTGATCTTCCGGTTTCCATCTTCTGGAACAACAATGGAGAAATTGTCCCGGGAGAATACAAAGTTGAATTGTATTGCGAGGGATTCTTAATCGGTCAGGATGTGTTTGCCCTGTAATTCTCTGCCCGCTTTTGTCTGATTGAATCAGTCAATAGTATGGATTGTAAGTATTCTAATATATTGTAAGTTAACTTGCTGTAAATCAACAGTTTTAAAATGAGAATTGGTATAATTATAGGAAGAATCGGGGGTGTGGACGGTGTGGCCCTTGAAACTGAAAAGTGGATCGACGTACTCAGGTCAATGGGGCATGAAATTTTCATTGTTTCCGGTCAGTTCCAGGAAAGATCTATGGATCCTGTAACTGAAACACTCGTTCCTGAAATGTCATTCTTCTCTCCGGAAAGCTACTGGAGTCAAAAGAAAGCATTTTTTTACCCGGAAACAGACCCTCAAGAACTCATTGAACACCTTAACTTGTACTCCAAGGTAATCTATAAGAAAATACTTGACTGGGTCAGGGCAAATAAAATAGAACTGCTTATCTCCGAAAATGCCTCTGCCCTTCCGTCTCACCTTGAGATGGGGCTGGCCATCAACAAGGCAGTTCATAAGCTGGGCATACCTACCATTACGCACGATCATGACTTCGCCTGGGAAAGAGACGATCGATACAGGTCACCACACGAGGAGATCAATAAGTTCGTTGAAACCGTTTTTCCCTTGATGGCTCCCAATTCCATCCATGCTGTTATCAATACCAATGCACAGATAACCCTGAAAGAAAAATTCGGAAGGGATTCCGTTAATGTTCCAAATGTGATGGATTTTTCTCTTCCCTTTGGAATTAAAAATGAAAAGAATTCCAAGTTGCCTGGGTACCTCGGTTATTCGGATGATGATATTTTTCTCTACCAGATTACCCGAATCGTCAAACGAAAAGGTATTGAAGTTGCCATCCAGTTACTGGATAAATTAAATGAAAAGAGAATAAAACTTATCATTACCGGGAATTACGCTGATGATTCAGGAAACAAATACTATAATGAGCTGGTGGAACTGATACATGACCTCAAGCTTGGTGAACAGGTCAGGTTTGCATACGATATGTTCCATAACCGTGGACTTTCCAATGCAAAAGGACAGGAGATGTTTTCTCTTTCTGACGGTTATGCCCATGCAAATGCCTGTACCTATTTTTCAACCTACGAAGGCTTCGGTAATGCTTTTGTTGAAGCTGTACTTGCAAAACGGCCCATTTTTGTAAACAATTATAAACCTGTATATATGCCTGATATAGGCAGCAAGGGTTTTAAAACAGTAATGCTTGAAGACAACGTGCTTACGGAACAAGCTGTTAATGAAGTTGCTGAGATCATCAACAATCCCGGCCTTGCTCAGGAAATCGCAATGCACAATTTCGAACTGGGCAAAAAACATTTTAGTTATGATACACTGAGGGAAAAATTGCAGGAACTAATTGAAAAGGCTGTTGCTCTTGTACATTGAATTAATCTCTCATCAAATTCCTGGTGATATGGTCCAGCCTTAACCATCCTTCCGGAGTAATCTTCAATATTTCATTACTTAACAACATTTCTTCAGGACGGTATTGAATATGATGTCCGGCCTTGCTTACCAAATCCTCCAGAACCTTATTTCCAAACCGATCTTTCACATGTTCCAGATTCACTCCCTCTGAAGTTCTGAGCCTGGTGATAAGGAATTCGTTATATTTTTCACTTTCTGAAAGCACTTCTGTTTTACTATGGGGTTTTCCTGCTGATATGTTTTGAATGTATTTGTTAACCGAGGCTATATTCCACTTTCTCCGGTTTCCATCATATGAATGTGCTGAAGGGCCAAAGCCAATATATGTATCACCACTCCAATAAATGCTGTTATGCTTCGACCGCTGCTCTTTTACAGCAAAATTTGATACTTCATAATGTTCAAAATTATATTGTGAAGCTTTCTCTCTTAAAAGCATATACTGGGCAATGCTATCTGCTTCATCTGTTATATTAATTCTTCCTTGCTGCCTCCACAGTTCAAACACAGTGTCTTTTTCATAGGTTAAATGATAGGCAGAAAGATGTTGCACTGGCAAGTCAAATATCCTTGCAAGGTTTTCTTCCCATTTCTTTATCGTTAATCCAGGCATACCATAGATCAAATCGGTATTGAGGCTATGAAATCCTGCCCGCACAGCTCTGTTTATTGCAGCAATAGATTCCAATGACCTGTGTGACCTGTTCATCAGGTCAATATCTTCATCAAAAAATGATTGAACTCCTATGCTTAAACGATTGAATCCCAAATCTTTTAAAGATTTTAAATAATCTTCTGAAAGATCATCCGGGTTTGCCTCAATGGTTACTTCTGCTCCATTTTTTACGGAAAACTGCTCATATATTGCAGCAAGGATTGCTGCTATCTGCCTTTTGGAAAGTACTGTTGGTGTGCCGCCTCCAATATAAACAGTTGAGAACGCTTCGTTAACAATATTACCAGCGTTTTTGATCTCTTTTACCAGGCACACAATGTATGCATCAATATATTGAAGGCTAACAGTAAAGCAAAAATCACAATACCTGCAGGCTTTTCTGCAAAACGGAACATGTATGTACAATCCACTCAAACTATTATTTTATTAGATAGTGTCAGAAAGAAAACTCATATTATTAAGCAGTGCTTGTCAATAAAGTCAGGTGGCTGGATCATAATGTTCGAGAGCAAAGCACGTAAAAATCTTAAACCGCAGTATCCGCCGACGGACGGATTCGAGGATTTAAGATTTTTGCAGCAATGCAGCTATCGGACTTTATGGACAGACACTAGATAACCGATCAGGGCATTTGATACAGCTCTCGGCTCCGGGGGTAAAGCATAATTATTGTATTCGTATTTATGATTATAGGGTGAAATGTTCAGTGTCTTTCCTTTTACCACCAGGGTACTGCTTCCTCCCGGATCAAATCCCATTGCCTTGTCAATACCTTGCTCCATCATTATTTTAGCCATTTCCCGATGCGTCGCTCCTGTCGATTCCCTGATTCTTCCGTTTACAGTAAGAACAGCCAATTCGCCGGAATCATCCATCCCTACAGCAATTTTGGGTCCTCGCATATCTAAATAATCGAGCCTGGCGGCCTGTGTGTCTATTGATTTTTTTGTTGTCCACCCCTCGGCCTTCATGTTTAAAACTTCCCTTCCTTCCGCAACCAATAGCGGTCCGGCCTCCACTGCATGAACAACATGCTCAAATCCGGGAACAATGATTTTTACCTTTTCATCTTTCTTCAGATTTCCAGGAAACATACTAGGCGGGAAGGATAGTGTAATCCCAACCGGTATCAAAGGTACTTTTTCCCCGGTATTTGATATCATTACCTGTTTTATGTTGTTTCCTGACAGTCTGACAATTACTCTTCCGTTTCCTTCTATCTGTTCTTCCTCATACATCAGGTCATAATATGCAATCTTTTCTCCCGGATGTTTAAGATTATAGTTCGTATTTTTCAGTTCGTATTGCCAGCCCTCCCCTTCTATTGTAATACCTTTTGTACAATTTACTCTTTGAATATCAATGTTTCCTTCACTGTTTACCAGCAAAGCAGGTTTATTGAACAAAGGCGGGCAAATACAATGTCCTTCCATGATCAACAAGCCCAAAGGAGATCCTATATATGATTCAGGCAAGCCCAGCTTTCCTACCAGTTCCGGATTTAATATATATCCGCCATTCCAGCCAATCCCGGCAGAAATTCCTGTCTCCTTTTCAAATTCTCCTGCTAATTCTGATACTGTCTTTGGTTTGTCATAGGATGATAAGACCCGGAATTGCCATGTTTGCCTTTTGGTATTTAACCGGGCGATCACGCCGCTGTAAGGATTGCCGTCTTCATACAAACCCGACAAATACTGATAGTTGACGTCCTTGTCTTCATCCATTGCTCCAGGTAATTTGCCAATCACATGCATAATAGGTGATCCCCTCTTTTCTGCATCACGTACCAGCAATTCCATTACTTTTTCCTCTCCAAGCTTTTTAACAGCGGTTTTATATTCTTTACTTTTTAATGCATGATCAAAATCAATGGCTGTCTGTACCGGTGAAGGGTAACTAAGTGTTGTCCTTAGTCCTGCCGGCACATATTGGATGTAACCACTGCCCATAGGAATTCCCATGATGTTGGCGGCGAACTTCCTTCTCACCCTTCCAATATGAAACCGGTCAATATTTACAATATCCGTCATCAGGGCAGCGTGTCTCCTGTTGGATAGCAAAAATCCACCTTTTTCTCTTATATCCCTTAGTATTCTTAAGGGCTCCTCGCCCAGTTGCTCAAAATGAATACCCACGCACAGCTGATTTGTGGAGATGATTTTTACCAGTTCATATTCGAATAATAATTTCAATTCTTCAGAATTCCCTGCCTTTATGTAATTTATGATCTCTTTCTTATTAAGTTGTTTTCCCAGTTTCTTTTCCTGGGCAAATATGTAAACAGGCGCAATTGTTTTTGCTTTTTTTACCAGAATCTCTCTCGAAACTTCCTCCTCGATGGGCAATTGCAATCTCGATCGAAGTGCCTGCAGGGCAAAAAATTCCAGCTCATACATGATGTATTCACCAGGGAAATAGGCAATGGGTAGATTGGCGTGCAGTTTCTCTATCAATTTTCCGCGGTCATCTATCGCAAGGTAATTACTTGCTGTAAGTTGAAGTAAAGCCAGGTTCCAGTCGGTAAAAAACTGTGGGCTCAGGTCTACTTTTACCTGTGACAATGGCTCAATTATCTTTAAAAAAAGTAAATTAACAATTCCCGTTAATTCCTGGAAAGTATAATCCTGATAAGGATAATAATATATATTTCTGTGGCGGTATGACATAGAGTGGTCGTGTCTTATGCTGGTCTCCCCTTCCCTTAATAGAAAGATTTGATGAACCGCATTAAAAAAGGTCTCTGTTTTTTTTTCCGGTATTTTTTCAATATTGGCCCTGCTTTTAATAATCTCTTTTGCGAAATAAAATATCATTCCCCTCACAAGCTGTTGCTCTTCCCGGAAGAAACTCGGATCTATAAGTGATTTTAACATGAGCATATACGATAACTTGCCGTACCCGGCAAGATATTGCCTGTTTTCGCACCTCATCAGATAATCCAGGTCCTTGTTTCTGAAACTTAATGCTTTTCTGTACTCTGCAAATGCTTCTTTTACCATTTCTCTTTCTACAGATTCATATTGCAATTGGCTTTGCAGGCACTGCAGTATTTTCTTCATATTGTTATTCAAAGAATTTAAACTGTAGCGCTTCTCTACAACCCGTTTGTTGTGCTTTGTGTCTTCTGTAAATTTATGTGGGAAAAATACCCTTTCTATGATATCGGAAACTATCTGCTTGTTGATCTTTTTACCCCTGAATTCATAAACACGCAGCCTCTCATTTTCGCCAAGGTGCTCTCCTATTACTTCAGAATATACCTCTTCCGGCTCATACCTTCTGCAAAAAATCGGCGTTCCGCATGCTGTGGCTTCAATAATAGGCAATCCTCTTCCCTCGGTCTTGCTGGGCAGCAAAACCAGTGATGATATATTGTACAATTCTGGTATTTCGGCAGGATTTGAAAATTGTTTTCTGAACGATGCCCTGTCTAACTCTCCCAGCAGCAATGCCAGGTAGACCCTGTTCCTGTAATATTCCGGTACAACCGATAACAATTGACGAAACCGTTTAATGATCTTTTTGTAATAGTTGTAATGTCCGTCAGCGATCGGTCCACTGATCAACAATGTTATTTTCAGGTGAGGAGTGGTCTCGAACCGGGTGTTCATCATTTGATTCTCAAACATTTTCAACAAAAGGTTAAAACCCAGTTCTATTCTTTTTCTTGCTATGATTCTTGTTGGTTGTAAAAAAATTATATTCTCACTTATAAATTTATTTACCGGACCTGTTTTGTTTCCGATCAAAATAGGTTTGGGATTGTGTTCCGAAACCAGTTGCATTCTTTCCACATCTTCAACCGAATAGGAGATCATTTGATCCCTGTACCTGGAAAGGATCTTTTCAAACTGGACAAAGGTATTGATGTTTCTCCTTTTGTCAATCTTTGTATAAATCCTGGTATCAACGGCTGTCCCGATATCCATAACCCTGGCGGGATTCTGTCCTTTTTCCCTGATAAGAATTTCTGATTGGGTGCTGTTAATATTGACATTCAACCAGTATTTTGATTCCCATGGATATAAAACCTCTATCAGTGAAAAAACTTCACCCAGGTGTGAATTCGTGAAGAAGAAATCCCTTGGTCCTTTCTTCAAACCCTCAGTTTCCCTGGCAAACCGGCTATTGCCTCCTTCAAAATAAAAATCATGGTTGTTATTAATAACAGGGATCCGCATAAATTCCGAAAGTAAAACCAGCGCCAACGCAGCAGATACATTTCCTGGATTTGAACATACATTAATAATATAGAGCAGGGAAATGTTGTTCTGCTCAATATAATGCCCCAATTTTTCAACTATTTTCAATGTCTCTGACCACAGATCCCCAATAAGTTTATTGTACGCTGTGCTTCCGCGCTCAAGCTCGCTCAAAAAGAAGGAATGATACAAACTCCAATCATTGAACCCGGCCAACTGTTTTATCTCTTTCTTTTTGTAAGTCCTCTTTATCAGGCTTTCTGATTTGTTCAGAAATTTACCTGCTATATAATGAACGGGCAGTCCTGGGTAGTTTTTTTCAAACAATTTTGCATATTTTCCTGTTTCCACGGTAACACCGTCAACCATAAAATGAAAAGTGATGAAAGCAACGCCTCCCTCACTTATTTCTCTTGAAAATATTTGGTTGGTTACATCCCTTCCTCTTTCAGATAATTCGTTTTCCTCCCTGAAACGGTCTATGAATAAACCAAGATCAAACCAGGTTTTAATGTTTTCGTTTTTCAGCTGACTTATCAGTTCACCTGTTGTAATATGATAATTCATTGATCCCCTGTTAAAAAAAACACTTTTGAGAGCGCAACGGAATTTAAGAAATTCTAACTTTACTGCCAATTATGGCATCAATTAAATCCGGCAAATATATTGTATCTATACTGTTTGCTATTGTTATTTTTATATTAAGCGTCTGGCCGGCCGATACCGCCCCTACCCCTTCCTTTTTTTTCAAAGGCATGGATAAAGTGATTCATGGTATAATGTATGGTGTATTTATTGTTCTCATATTAAGAGAATACCTTAAAAACAGCGTTGTAAATTATCAGGGGGTAATTTACCTGCTTTTGTTAACCTGGATATATTCCATCATTATGGAATTGATCCAATATTTCGTTGTTGAAACAAGATCGGGTGAAATCTATGATGTACTGGCAAATATGGGAGGAATTATTATCGGAACTGCAATTTTTTTAACCTTTAAAAAGGTCAGATCCTGATTCTTTTACTATCCCTTCTGAACTCTGTCGCGAGATCATCTATGGTTTGATTCATAAAAAATTCTTTAAGCTCCCTTCTCATCGCAGTAACTTTATCGTGTATTCCACATGGTTCTTCATCTGAACATTTTGTAGTTCTTACAAGGCAAGTAACAAACATTTCATGACCATCTATTATTTCAATTATATCCATGAGTGAAATGTCCTGGGCGGGTCTTTTCAGGCAAAATCCCCCATTGGGTCCTTTTGTGGAAAGAAGTATTCCGTGTCGTGCAAGATTTTGCATGATCTTGCTCAAAAACGGGGACGGAATGTCCAATTTTTTTGCTATTTCTTTTATGCCAGCTTTCTTTTTTTCATCTGTAAAAAGCGACAAATATACAGATGCCCTGATGGCGTATTTACAAGTATTTGATAACATTATTTAAATATCAATTTTTTTAATTCGCTTTTCATGTCTTCCCCCGTCAAAGTTCGTTTCAACAAAAATATCTACAATTCTTTTTGCAGTATCAAGGTCGATGTAGCGGGCTGGCAAGGAACAAATGTTTGCATCATTATGTCTCCTCGCCATTTCAGTAATATCCTCATTCCAGCAAATTGCTCCTCTTACCCCTGCATGCTTGTTTGTCGTCATACTGATCCCGTTTCCGGATCCGCAAATGGATATTCCCATCTTAAATTTACCTTCACCTACCATTTTTCCCAGTTTGTGCCCATAGTCGGGATAATCTACCGCATCATTACTGTTTGTTCCAATATCATCAACTTTTATTCCTTTTTTCTTAAGGTGTTTTACCAGTTCCTTTTTCATGTTGTAACCCGCATGATCACTTCCTATTATTATTGGTGAATTCATTTTCTTATATTTCCCTTATTTGAATGCTTCCCAAATGCAAGATTTCATAAAAATAGTGTTAATTTGTTGTTAATTGATATTTGTAACATATCAAAAATAATTTTTGGAATTTATATACAGGGAATTACATATAAATATTTTTGATACAATCAAATTGATCGGACATGATTTATATGAAATTATTAAACATTATATAAACAGATACTTCGTCCGCCTGTATTGGTAAATTATGAACTTCATCTGTTTCAACAATTCGTTAATAATTTCTGTAATTATCACATAATCAAAACAGATATACCTATAAGTTTGTTAGTTATTTGTTACTTGGCAGAAGAATAAATATTTGTGATCTTTTTGCTTTTTTTTATAAACATTATTAACAGAATATTATCATTATAATAAGAGATATAATTAAATATAAATAATAATATTGGTATAATGAAAAATGTTGAAATCTTTAAAATAGAGAATGGTTATATCAATAAAAAAATAGATCCTGGTATAAATGTGATCGAAGAAATACAATCATTAAGAAAAGAAAAGAATGCAGTTATACTGGCGCATTATTACCAGGAAAGTGAAATACAGGATATAGCTGATTTTGTTGGAGATAGTCTTGATCTTTCAAGGAAAGCAGCAACTACAGACGCTGATATCATAGTTTTTTCCGGAGTTCATTTTATGGCAGAAACTGCAAAAATTTTATCTCCTCAAAAGAAAGTTCTTATTCCTGATTTAATGGCTGGTTGTTCACTTGCAGATTCCTGTCCAGCGGAAGAATTTTCTGCATTTAAAGAGCAGCATCCTGACCATATGGTTGTATCCTATGTAAATACAACTGCTGAAATAAAAGCAATGACAGACATTGTGTGTACTTCTACGAATGCATATCATATCATAAATAGCCTTCCTGAAGACCAGAAAATTATTTTTGCACCCGACAGGAATCTTGGGAATTATATAAACAGCATTACAGGAAGAAATATGGTTGTTTGGCAAGGAGCCTGCCATGTTCATGAAGAGTTCAGCCTGGAAAGGATTCTTGAACTTAAAAAAGAGAACAAAGAAGCAAAGATCATAGCCCATCCGGAATGTGAAAAACCAGTACAACTGGTAGCGGATCATATTGGTTCGACTTCATCATTATTAAAATATACACAGGAAAACGATGCAAACACTTTTATAGTAGCAACAGAGTCAGGTATACTGCATCAGATGAAACTCGCCAGTCCGCATAAACATTTTATTGCTGCTCCGCCTAAAGATTCAACCTGCGCTTGTAATGACTGTAAATACATGAAATTGATAAGCTTAAATAAAATTTACAATACATTAAAATATGAACAACCTGAAATATTGATGGAAGAAAAATTAATGAAAAAAGCTGAAGTTTCAATTCGCAGAATGCTGGAAATATCGGACAAGTTGGGAATATAAAAATTGAAAAACATTACAGGCATAATAAACCTTTTATTCAGGTTATCAGGTGTATTGATACTGGCAGTATGCAGCAATACGGTTTTAGGACAATTTGATGTGGAAAATGGTCCGGTAAAAATCTATTATCCTAACGGACAGGTATCAAGCGAAGGATTTGTAAAAAACGGCAAACCTGATGGATACTGGAAGACCTATTATGTGACAGGTATTTTAAAATCTGAAGGAAAAAGAACAAATTTTTTACTTGATAGTACCTGGAAGTTCTATGATCAATCGGGAAATCTGGTAGAAGAGATAAATTATAAATTGGGAAATAAAAGCGGATACAGGTACAGGTACGCTTATGATAATCCGGTAAAACCTGGAAAAAGAACAGTGATTTCAAAAGAACTTTACATCAACAACAAGAAAGAAGGAGATTCTTATTATTACTATGATACGGGTGAATTAAGGAAAATTGAAAATTATCAGAACGGAAAAAGAGAGGGATATGCAAAAATATTTGACAAAGACAGCACTGTTATAACTTTACAGCAATTCAAAGATAATTTTCTTATAAGCAGGGAACGTATCAATAGATTGGATGAGAGGGGCATTAAACAGGGAAAACATAAATATTTCTATGATGATGGCAATTTAAAAAAGGAGGAAAATTACCTGGACGGACAATTACACGGGTACTACAGAGAATTCGATGAAACAGGGAAATTGTTACAGACACTGAGGTATGAAAGGGGTGCGCTGGTGGAGGAGATTGATGAAGAAGCAAAGGAAATAATAGATTTCAAAAGAACCTTTGATGAACAGGGAAGGTTGGTGTTTTCAGGAGGATACAGGGATGGTAAACCTTTAGGTATACACAGATTCTTTGATAAAGAGGGGAATGTAATCAAATCATTTGTATATAATGTGCGGGGAAATAGGGTTTCCGAAGGAATTGTTGACATGCAGGGAAACAGGGATGGAACATGGACAGATTTTTACGATACAGGGGAAATTAGGGCAGAAGGAATTTATAATCAGAACAGAAAAACAGGAACCTGGAACTATTATTATAAGAACGGGAATTTGGAACAAACAGGTAATTTTATCAATGGAAGGAACGATGGAAAATGGATGTGGTACTACCCTTCCGGTAAAATATGGAGAGAGGAATCTTATTTCAATGGTTATGAAGATGGTTATTCTGTGGAATATGATCAAGAAGGTAATATTATATCAGAAGGCTCTTTTATTAACGGGGAAAAAGATGGGAAATGGGTTCATACAGTAGGAGATCATAAAGAGGTTGGTAAATACATCATCGGATTGCGTGAAGGAGAATGGATCTATTACTATGAAAATGGCAAAAAGAAATTCGAAGGAAATTACACACAGGGTCAATTGGACGGATGGCAAATATATTATTACAAGAACGGGAATATACAGGAAGAACAATATTATGAATCAGGCATTAGGGAAAGAACCTGGAGGAAATACGATTCGGAAGGAAATATTACCATTGCGATTACTTATAAAAACAACCAGGAATTTCGCATCAACGGGATAAAAGTAAACCTTCCAGAAAGCGAAATTAAATTGATCAGGTAATGGAAAATGAAGATAATTTTAATGTACGGGACGATGCTTTGGCGGATAAGGAATTCGACCGGCAGTTAAGACCGTTGTCATTTGATGATTTTAAGGGACAAAAAAAGATCACAGATAACCTCCGCGTTTTTGTTGAAGCTGCAAATTTAAGGGATGAAGCACTGGATCATGTACTGCTGCACGGACCGCCAGGACTTGGAAAGACCACGCTGGCCAATATTATTTCCAATGAGCTGGAGGTAAATATTAAAACGACATCAGGCCCGGTTCTGGATAAGCCGGGTGATCTGGCCGGACTGCTTACAGGACTGGAAGAAGGAGATGTGCTGTTTATAGATGAAATTCACAGGTTGTCTCCCATAGTTGAAGAATACCTCTATTCAGCCATGGAAGATTACAGGATAGATATTATGATAGACAAAGGGCCCGCTGCACGTTCCGTACAGATAACTTTGAACCCTTTTACACTGATAGGAGCAACAACAAGATCCGGACTGCTTACAGGTCCGTTACGCGCAAGGTTTGGAATCAATTCTCTTCTTGAATATTATGATACAGATGTTCTTATGAATATTGTATTGCGCTCAGCATCAATACTTGAAATCGATATTGAAGAAAAGGCAGCACTTGAAATTGCTTCGAGGAGCAGGGGAACACCAAGGATCGCCAACGCATTGTTGCGGAGAATAAGGGATTTTGCACAGGTGAAGGGAAGGGGAATCATAAATATTGAAATTACGAAATATGGACTGGAAGCATTGAACATCGATAAATTCGGCCTGGATGAAATGGATAACAGAATAATTAATACCATAATAGAAAAATTTAAGGGCGGACCGGTAGGCATTACTACAATAGCAACAGCGGTGGGTGAAGAGGCCGGTACCATTGAAGAGGTATACGAGCCTTTTTTGATAAAGGAAGGGTATATCAAAAGAACACCCCGGGGGAGGGAAGCCACTGAAATTGCATACAGGCATACAGGCAAATATAAAGGAGAACAGAACCGGTTATTTTGATATTTTGTATTATATTTGAATTGGAATTAAAGCCACATAAAAAGAAATTAATGTGATATTTATTAATCACAATTTAAGGGAAATGATTAAAATATCATATATAAGCATAGCGGTTACATCAATATCTGAATTGTCATATTTTTGAGTTTTTAATTGTCAGAAATACAAATGTTTAACTAAATTATATACTAGTGAAACCCTTATGCACTATAGTTCGAAAAAGGTAATAAAAATAATATGAGGGTTCCATGGCATTAGGATTAAGACATCTGTTTTTTAAAGATATAATAGATTAAATATTAATAGTATAATTTAATTATTTTCTAATGAAAGACGTTATCAAAAATATTGGTATTCTATTAATTGTCATAGGTGTTGTAATCTTAAGTATTGCTGTTTTTAAGGAAGCAACCACCAATACAAAATTAGCCGTCAGTCTTATTTTAATTGTCGTTGGTTTCCTGGGTCACATACTTATTAATAGATATATCGAATGAATCTTTCATCAAATATTGCGGTTTGGTAAATCCCGGAGTATCAGGGATTTTTATTAAAAAAGGATATATAAGGGGATGCAACAAAAATTGGATATTAACTTTCTTGGAGGAATGGCTTTTGAGACCGAAATGAATGGTCACAAAGTTTACATTGACGCAGATGAATCAGTTGGCGGCAAAAATTCAGCACCAAGACCCAAAGCAATGATGATGCTTGCCCTGGCTGGATGTACAGGTATGGACGTAGTGTCAATATTGCGCAAAATGCGGGTGGAATATGATGATTTAACCGTCTCTATTGATGCAGAACTTGATGATGAATTTCCCAAACCGTATACATCTATGAAAGTAATTTACAGGTTCTGGGGAAAAGACCTTCCCAAGGATAAAATACAGAAAGCAGTAGATCTTTCAAAAGACCGGTATTGCGGAGTGTCTGCAAATTACAAGGATTCTTTCCCGCTTTCCCACGAAATAATTCTGGAAGAGAATTAAAAGGCAGCTGAGAACTGTTCTAGAAAACGAACATCATTTTCAAAATACAGCCGAAGGTCTTTCACCTGGTATTTGAGCATTGCAATTCTTTCGATGCCCATCCCAAAAGCAAAACCGGTATATTTTTCGGGAGAAATACCGGAATATGAAAGGACATTGGGATCCACCATACCACAACCCAGTATTTCAAGCCAGCCGGTGTATTTACACACATTACAACCCTTTCCTCCGCATATTTTACAACTGATGTCCATTTCAGCTGATGGCTCGGTGAAGGGAAAGAATGAGGGTCTGAGCCGGATCCTGGTCTCACTTCCAAACATCTCTTTTGCAAAATACATAAGGTTTTGCTTCAGATCGGCAAATGAAACATCCGTGTTTATGTATAGACCTTCTATTTGATGAAATATGCAATGAGCTCTTGCTGAAATTGCTTCATTTCGAAATACCCTGCCCGGGGAAATCGTTCTTATTGGTGGTTCGTTGTTTGTCATAACACGGACCTGAACAGAAGAGGTGTGTGTTCGCAACAAAACATCCGGATCCCTTTCAATAAAAAAAGTATCCTGCATGTCCCTTGCCGGGTGTTCAGGGGGAAAATTAAGAGCAGAAAAAACATGCCAGTCATCCTCAATTTCCGGACCTGTGGAAATGTTGTATCCTATCCTGGAAAAGATATCAATTATCTGGTTCCTGACGATGGAGATTGGGTGTCTTGACCCGGCTACAAAGGACTTACCAGGGACCGTTAGGTCCGGAATGAATTCTGAAGTTTTGCTTTGTGAGAAAGTGTCTTTTAATGAATTGATCTTATCCGCAACATAATTTTTTAATTCATTGATTTCCAATCCAATTGATTTCTTTTGATCCGGGGGAACAGATTTGAAATCAGAAAACAATGCAGCAATATGTCCCTTTTTGCCAAGAAAGGAAATTCTGAAATCTTCAATAGACGCTAAATTTTCAGGTTTGAATTTCTCAGCAATATCTTTTAATTGTTTTATCCTTTCCCGCATGTTACATTTATTTGAGGCGATAAAGTTAATAAATAATTGAACCTATTTGAGACCGATAGAATACGTAACGTTTTCTAAAGGACGATCATACGGGTCGGTGGGGAGTGAGGCGATCCTGTCTACAACTTCCAAACCATTTATGACTTCTCCAAAAACAGTGTATGCACCATCCAGGTGGGGTGTTCCTCCAATGGTAGTATAAGCCTTTATCTGCTCAGGTGTAAATGGGGTATGATGTTCGCCTGACTGCATCATGGCGAGCTGTTCTTCTGAAAACAGCTGGCCCTGAACTATGTAAAATTGTGAGCCTGACGATTCCCTTTGAGGATTTACATTGTCGCCTTTGCGGGCTGCGGCAAGCGCACCTTTTTTATGGAACAATGAAGGCTCAATTTCAGCGGGTATCGTGTAACCGGGACCGCCCGATCCAAGTCTGACACCCTTTGATGCACCTTTTGAAGCAGGATCTCCCCCCTGTATCATAAAATTATTGATCACACGGTGAAACAACAAATCGTTGTAAAAACCAGATTTAATCAATTTGATCATGTTGTCACGGTGCAGCGGTGTTTTGTCGTACAATAGAATTTCAATATTGCCATATTGTGTTTCTATCACAATAATCTGATCTTTTGTTTGTTCCTGGGATTGAACAGGCATCACCGTGATGAACAATGCCGGAACAATGATATAGAGAAATAACTGTTTCATAAGTTTCATATTTTATTAATTTCGTTAGGAACCTTTCATAATATTATGATGATAAATTTATTGTGATGCAATGGGTAATAACTTTATAAAATACTTGCGAAATTAATAAAATATGAAACTTATGAAAATAGCGGTTTCAGGTTACAGCGGATTTATCGGTACAGCAGTAATGGAGGAATTAAGCGAACACGAATTTACACTGTTGTCCCGTGAAGACATCTATGGAGACTACAGGGTTCTTCAGAAAAAATTGAAAGGGGCAAATATTGTTATGAATTTTGCAGGTTCTTCGATATCGAAGAGGTGGACAAAAAAGAACAGGAAAGCAATTACCATGAGCCGGGAATTTGTGACCCGGAACCTGTCAAAAGCGATAAATGGCATGGAGAACAAGCCACGGATGTTTGTCAATGCGTCGGCAATAGGGATCTATGAAAAGGACAAAAAGCATACAGAGACAAGTAAAAATATGGATAATGGTTTCCTGGGAAGGACGGTGATAAAATGGGAACAGGCTGCGGACGAAGTCGATGGTTCTGTGAGGTTAATTAAGCCGCGTATCGGCATGGTACTGGGGAAAGGCGGCGGAGCACTGAATCCATTGATTCCGCTGTTTAAATCAGGACTGGGCGGACCTATCGGATCAGGAAGACAGGTCTATTCTTTTATACATATTTACGATGTTGTAAAAAGCATCAGGTTTTTGATAGAGAACGAAAAAGAGGGGGTTTATAACCTGACTTCCCCACAACCTGTGACTAATAAAGAATTTACAGCCTCATTGGGAAAACATTTGAAAAGACCGGCGCTCTTATGGGTCCCTTCATTTATGTTGAGAATTGTAATGGGAAAGTCTTCAGAAATTGTTACCGGTGGACAAACTGTTTACCCGCGGAAACTTCAGGATCAGGGATATAAGTTTACCTTTGCTTCAATTGACGATGCACTGAACAATCTTTTGTTAGAAAGTGAACCCAATTAAACAATTATTTGGTCAGACAGCTGTGTATGGCATGGGAATAGTCCTGCCAAGACTGTTGAATTATCTTCTTCTTACTCCTTTCTATACGAGGGTATTCCGCCCAGATGAATACGGTGTTATAACAGAACTGTATGCTTATGTGGTGTTCCTGCTTGTGATCCTTACCTATGGAATGGAAACAGGCTTCTTCCGATTTTCAAGTAACACTGCAAGAGGGAGAGACATATACAAGACGGTGGTAAGTGCTGTTTTTTCTACAAGCGTTATTTTTATCGTCCTGATCATTTTCTTTTTAGGTCCGGTTTCTTCAGGATTGGGCTATGAACAAAACCCCAGGTACATTTTGTGGCTGAGCATCATTGTTGGAATTGATGCTTTCACCGCCATTCCCTTTGCAAGGATAAGGTTGTTGAACAAACCGGTTAAATATACCATAATTCGCATTGCTGAAGTTCTGGTAAATATTGGATTGAACCTTTTTTTCCTCCTTTATTGTCCAAATAACAGCGACAAAGCATTTGTTGATGTGGTATATAATCCACAGATTGGTGTGGGATATGTGTTGATATCGAATTTGGTGGCTTCTGTAATAAAATTGCTTCTTTTGTCAGGAGAGATATTTGGCGCTGTAAAAGGGGAATTTGACAGGGTACTTCTCAGAAAGATCCTGAAATATTCATATCCTTTGCTAATTGCAGGACTGGCAGGAACGGTAAATGAAGCGCTTGACAGGGTGCTGCTTAAACATTTGATTGCACCTGACGACAATCCATTGATGCAGTTGGGGATATATGGTGCCAATTACAAGATCGCCGTATTGATGACCCTGTATGTTCAGATGTTCAAATACGCTGCAGAACCCTTCTTTTTCTCTAAATCAAAACGACTGGACGCAAAAGCACTTTATGCAGATGTACTACGGTATTTCCTGATACCCGCCCTGCTTATTTTTTTGGTTGTAATGTTGTACATAGACTATTTTAAACTATTTATTGGGAGCGAATTCAGGTCTGGTGTAAAAATTGTGCCTGTTGTATTGTTTGCAAACCTGGTAATGGGTATTTTCTTCAATTTGTCGATATGGTATAAATTGACAAACAAGACCATATACGGAGCCGGATTGGTTATTATTGGCGCACTGATTACCATTGTCATAAATGTTATATTTATACCGGTTTACGGATTTTATGCATCAGCATGGGGACATCTTATCTGTTACAGTGTTATGGTAGCGCTGTCTTATGCTTTGTCACGAAAACATTACCACATCAAATATGATATAAAAAGAATACTGTTTTATATCGCATTTATTGCGGGACTTTTTGCTGCAGACAAATTTATTGTAGTTAATTTACCGGGCATTTCAAATTATATGAAGCCGGTTTTGATCATAATCTCCCTGCTTGTTTTTTATTTTATGGAAAGAAAAGGCCTTGAAAAATATAAAAGTATTAATTATCAAAAAGCAGAAAATGAAAGTTAGGATCGTCAATAATTCACAGAATGAGTTACCAGCCTATTCAACAAGAAATTCTGCGGGGATGGATCTTCGCACCAGTATTGCGGAACCAGTGGAATTAAAACCCCTGGAGCGGCAATTGCTGCCAACAGGACTGTTTATAGAACTGCCTGAGGGATACGAGGCTCAGATCAGGCCAAGAAGTGGTTTGGCAATCAAACACGGAATTTCTGTGCTGAATACTCCGGGAACGATTGATGCTGATTACCGGGGGGAAATTGGTGTTATTGTGGTCAACCTTTCATCTGAAAATTACACCATTAATCCCGGGGAGAGAATATGCCAGATGGTTGTATCTAAATACGAACAGGTGGTACTTGAATCAGTAGGAGAAATTAATGATACAGAAAGGGGAGAAGGCGGATTTGGTTCAACAGGAAAAGAGTGACAAATAGCGAAAGATTATTTATAGTGTTCCGTTAAGTAGTGTCTGTCCATAATGTCCGTTTGCTGCGTTACGCTCGTTGGGAAAATGCTCATCCCGATAATATACCGGGACTCCGCATTTCTCAACTTCGCAGGCTTTGCAAACGAACATTATGAACCAGCCACTCCAACTTTATTGTCAAGCACTAAGTAACAGGAACGATTTTGTAAGGAAGCAATAAAATGAAATACAAATTAATTTTCGCAATATTATTAGTCTATTTAGGATTCCCTGTATTTTCACAACAGAAAAATACGGATTACCAGTATGCCCTTATCGAAGCTGTGAAGCAAAAAAACCTGGGAAACATCCCTGGTGCAATAGAATTATATAAGATGGTGCTGGAAGCAAATGATTCCGTTGCTGTGGCGCACTATGAACTAGGTACCTTGCAGGCAATGATGGGAGAAACAGATTTAGCTGCTGAACATCTTTCAATTGCCTGCAAGATGGACAGGGGTAATGAATGGTATTTTAAAAGTTATATAGACATCCTGGTTATGGATGAGAATTATAAAAAAGCAATAAACCTGATCATAGAAAGAATGGACGAGTATGGAGAGAATGCGGAATATATGTTCAGGTTATCCAACATTTACTTTCAGAAAGGAAAACATAGAAAAGCAATAAGATTGCTCGAGAAAATTGAGGCCCAATACGGAGTGTCAGATAGGATCACATTGTTTAAAGCAAATATATACGAAAGCAGGGGGAAATATGAAAAAGCCCTGGAAGAGATCAATAGGATCATGGAATTGTTTCCGGAATCTGTCAATTTCAAAGTTGTTGCCGCAGAACTTGCACTCAGCAACAAGGACAGGGAGCTGGCTATGCAATATTACAAAGATGTTTTTGAGCTCGACAGCCTGAATATATATGCATTAACCAATCTTACAGATTATTACAGGGAAAAAGGGGCGTTTGAAAAGAGTTTTTATTATATGAATATTTCTTTCTTAAACAAGGATATATCATATGATAAAAAAATGGCAATTTTAAGCTATTACCTGGGAGATGAGGAAATAAGAAATAAATATAAAGGATCACTGGAAAGACTGGTACAAACAATGTTGGAGCAATATCCAGACAAAAGGGAAATTCATTTGTTCGCTGCAGACTTCTATATCCAGGAAAGGAAATATGAGAAAGCACTAAGTGCGATTGTTCCTGTTCTCGTTCGATCGGAAAGAAAATATGAACTTTGGAGACAGGGAATTCTGCTTGCAAATGCAGTATCTGAATATGAAAAGGTAATTGAACTGTCAGGTAAAGCCATTGAGTTATTTCATGACAGTATTGATCTTTATTATTTTAAGGGCCTGGCCTCATTTGAACTTGGCAAATACAATGATGTGATCAATATATTTTCAACAAATACAATGGAGAAAACGGAGAATAAACGGCAATTTATGCAGATGATGATGATTGTTGCCGAATCCCAGTATAAATTAAAAAATTTTGAGGAATCAGATAGTATCTTCAGGCGAATAATAAATATAGATCCCGATAATTATCTGGTAATGAACAACTTCAGTTATTACCTTGCACTAAGGGGAGAATCTTTGGAGGAAGCAGAGGCTCTGAGTAACAGAACCTTACAAAAAGAACCAGACAATGAAGTCTACCTGGACACATACGCATGGATATTATTCAGAATGGGTGAATATGTGCAGGCTGAACAGTTTATTATGAAAGCATTGGAACAGGGAGGCAATGCGGATCCGGATGTGAACGAGCATGCAGGAGATATAAAAATGACGCTGGGTAAGTATGAACAGGCGGAAGAATATTTTCAGCGGGCACTGATTTTAGGAGGCGATCAGCAATCAATAGAGGAGAAATTGAATCAAATCATTCAGGAAAGTGTTCAGTAAGGGGAAATATATTGCGGCACTGTGTGTGCTACTTGTTGGATGTGCCTCATTAAAAAAGACGCAAATAACAGAAAGTCAAGTTATTAAAGGAAAATTTAATTTCAGGGAGTTTTGTGATACAATTTCAGGATATAAATCTGTTTTTATCGGAAAAATAGATGCGAATATAGAAATATTTGGTGATCAATATAAAACGAATGTGTCATTGTATTACATTCCGGATTCAATTTTTTTTGCAAGTGCAGTCAATGCTGGTTTTGAAATTATAAGGATTGGCATACTTAAGGACAGTACAGTTTTGATCAATCGGCTGGAAAGGGAAGCATATATTATTCAGGAAAGATCGGGAGGAATGGCAGCTCCAATAGACTTTTATGATTTGGAGTTGATGATCAATAGAAAAGCCATCTGTAATCATGGTAATAATTTTGAGGCCGATAGCGGTCAATTAATAATAGACACATCTGCTGGCAATGTTAGAAAAACAGTAACATTTGAAACCAGCAATCTGAATCTTAAAAGTTTTGAGTTCTTCCAAAAAGGAACAGGAGAATATGTAGTAGGGGAATTTGGAAGTAATGATACACTCACAATATACGCAGATTATATATTGAATGATATAAAGATTGAGGCCACCGGAGGAACAATAGAATATAACAGGGAGTTAAAAGTAAACCTTGAAATAAACAGGCGAAAATACGAAACCTTCTATTTCTGATGAAACGGATTCTTTTCATATTTGTTCTGTTAGCGCATGTTGGCATTAACTGTGGACAAACAAGGAAGGACCTTGAAGGGGAGAAGCAATCGACCATTAAGGAACTTCAGCTGGCAAAGGAATTGCTGGGAAAGATCACTGAAAGAAAGCAAAACACAATGCAGCGACTGGCAATTTTAAATGGCGGTATACGTGCCAGGGGAAAGATGATAAGTAATATTTCTGAAGAAATAGTATTTATGGATCAAAGGATAGATTCTCTTGAGCAAGAAATAGAGATGCTCGGGAAAACTGTGGAAAGGGGAAAAAGAGAATACGAAAAAATAATTTACAGTGTATATATAAATCATACCGACGAGGAAAAATTGATGTACCTGCTTGCAAGCGAAAGCATAAATCAGTTTTATCAAAGAATAAAATATTTAAAATATTTGAATGATTACAGGGAGAGAAAGGTGGAAGAGATTGAATTTAATATCATTGAACTGGAAGACCGAAACAGATTGTTGCAGAAGCGTAAGGAGGAAAAGATCTCCTTGTTGAATGAAAAAGAGACAGAAAATCTTGAGCTGATGAGGGAAAGGACAGAGCGGAACAGTATTGTAAGGAGGCTTGCACAGGATGAAAGAATGATACGTAAGCAAATACGTGAAAAAGAGAGAATTAGGAAGGAACTGGAAAATAGAATAGAAGAAATGATAGAAGAGGAGGCTCGCAGAAATGCCTCCGGGAGTCTGCTGAGCGCTCTAACACCGGAACAAAGGCTCGTAGGGAATAATTTTTCACAAAACAAGGGAAGGCTACCATGGCCGGTGGAAAGGGGAATAGTTACGGCCCATTACGGTTTGATTGATCATCCTGTATTGTCTGGTGTAAAGATCAG
The DNA here is from genome assembly GCA_021738565.1 of Bacteroidales bacterium. Taxonomy (GTDB): domain Bacteria; phylum Bacteroidota; class Bacteroidia; order Bacteroidales; genus M55B112. The sequence goes on along the minus strand of JAIPBT010000007.1, from coordinate 84,311 downwards.
CAACAATGGGATAGACATAAGTGCAACACAGGGTACAAAGGCGAGGGCTATATTTGATGGTGAAGTAACCAGTGTCTTTGCCATACTGGGAGCAAATTATGCAGTTTTAGTAATGCATGGTGAGTACATCAGTGTCTATCAGAATTTGGTTGACTTAAAGGTTAAAGCAGGGGACAAGGTCAAAAGCAAGCAGGAAATAGGAACAATACATTCAGATCCTGAGGAAAATATAGCTGTTTTACATCTTCAAATACGGAGGGAAAGAGACATACTGAATCCAGAGAAATGGTTAAGTAAATAATTTTTGTAACCTTTTAAATAAATTTGCGTATAAGTAGTGTCTGTACATAATAGCCGTTTGCTGCGTTACGCTCGTAGGTAAATTGCTCATCCCGATAATATATGGGGACTCCGCATTTCCCGACTACGCAACCGAAAAACGAATAGTTTTGAGCTCATGACCGCAGGGAATAACCCTTGCAAACGAACATTATGATCCAGCCAATGTAGTCTATTGGCAGACACTAAGTAAAGTCCATGGTATGTATCTATGAGAAAAAACATTCAAATAGGTTCTGAAGTCGACAATCTTAGGATTATTGAAAAATTCATAGATGAGATGTCGATAGAGCTTGGTCTTACTGATGAAGTTTATGGAAACATTCTTGTTGCAACCATGGAGGCTGCAAACAATGCCATCATACATGGCAACAAAGCAAACCCGAACAAAAAGGTACATGTAAAGGTGGAAAAGAATGTAAATGATCTGGTAATTTTAATTGCAGACCAGGGAGAGGGATTTGATTATATAAACGTACCTGATCCTACAGCGCCGGAGAATCTCGAAAAAATAAACGGAAGGGGAGTTTTTCTTATGAAAAGCCTTTCAGATGAATTGAATTTTCAGGAAGAGGGCAGGATTGTTGAATTAAAGTTTAAGGTTTAGTGCCGATTTTTTTTCATTCAGACAATATTGAATTTAAGCTCCCCCAATTGCGCCTCTATAGAAAATGGTTTAAAAAAGTTATTGAGGCTGACAAAAGGATTACCGGAGACATCAATATTATATTTACTTCAAGGAATAAAATGCTGCATATAAATAAGCAGTATTTAAAACACAATTACCATACTGATGTTATAACATTTGAGTTCAATGACGGAATGGTCATATCAGGAGATATATTTATTGGTGTGGAAACGGTAATGGAGAACAGCAAAAAACTGGACGAGGCCTTTAATACAGAATTGTCAAGGGTTATGATACACGGCATTTTACATTTATTGGGGATGGAGGATCATGGCGAAAAGGGGAAAAGGTCGATGCGTAAAAACGAAAATAAGGCGTTAAAAATATTGGATAGCATTAGGAATGAAGGAAAGGTATGACATAATAGTTGTGGGAGGTGGACATGCAGGATGCGAAGCTGCAGCATCTGCTGCAAACCTTGGCAGCAAAACGCTTCTGATAACGATGGACATGACAAAATTTGCACAAATGTCATGCAACCCGGCTATGGGAGGAATTGCTAAAGGTCAGATAGTTAAAGAAATAGATGCTTTGGGAGGATACTCTGGAATAGTTACAGACCATTCCATGATACAGTTCAGGTTGCTGAACAGAAGCAAAGGTCCGGCTATGTGGAGTCCGCGGGCACAGTCAGACAGATCCTTATTTACACTGGAATGGAGAAAAATTCTTGAAGGTGTGAACAACCTTGAATTCTGGCAGGACAAAGTGGTAAGGCTTAAACTGGAAAAAGGCAAGGTCACCGGTGTGGTGACCGGTATGGGAGTGACATTTAGAGCAAAGGCCGTCATTCTGACAACAGGGACATTCGTCAATGGATTGATGCATATTGGTGACGTTAAAATGAAAGGGGGCAGGGTAGGTGAAGCTGCTTCATATGGTTTGAGTGAGCAACTGAATGAACATGGTTTTGAAGTTGGGCGCATGAAAACAGGAACGCCTGCAAGAATTGATGGACGCTCAATAGATTTTACAAAGCTGACCGAACAAAAGGGAGATCAGGAGGGAAGGAAATTCAGTTTTTTGGATTATGAAGTGTCATATGATCACCATAAAAGTTGTTACATTACATACACAAACCCGGAAGTACACAGTGAATTGGAGAAAGGGTTTAAATTCAGTCCACTGTTTAATGGATCAATAGATGGCGTTGGACCGAGATATTGTCCAAGCATTGAAGACAAAATAGTGACTTTTACTGAAAAGGAACAGCACCAGTTGTTTCTTGAACCAGAAGGATTATCTACAGTGGAATATTATATAAATGGATTTTCATCTTCTTTGCCACTGGAGATACAGTTCAACGCACTTCAAAAAATTCCAGGATTAGAAAAGGTTAAGATTTTCAGACCGGGATATGCGATTGAGTACGACTATTATCCACCAACGCAAATTAAACATACCCTGGAAACAAGAAATATTTCCGGTCTTTATTTTGCAGGTCAGATAAACGGAACAACAGGATATGAAGAGGCGGCTGCCCAAGGTATAATGTCAGGGATTAATGCCCACCTGGCCATCCATACAGAGGATGAATTTGTCTTGGGAAGGGACCAGGCGTACATAGGTGTTTTAATAGATGATCTTGTAACAAAAGGAGTCGATGAACCTTATCGCATGTTCACATCACGGGCGGAATACAGAATTCTTTTGAGACAGGACAATGCCGATGAAAGACTTACACCAATGAGTTTTCAGCTTGGGATGGCTTCAAAAAGACGGATGGAGATACTGGAAAGAAAAAATAGTAAAGTTCAAAAACTTTTGAAAGATCTGAATGAAAAATCGGTTGCACCGGAAGAGGTTAATAAATTTTTAAACAAATGGGGAACCTCAAATTTGAAACAAAAAATAAAAGCGATCGAACTTGCAAAAAGACCACAGGTTGAATTGAAAGAGCTTTTAAATGTCATTGGTTTCAATAAGAGGAACAACATACATAAAATTACAGGCATTGATGAGATTATTGAAGCAGTGGATATTCAAATTAAGTATGAGGGATATATAGCCAGGGAAAAGTCACTTGCAGAAAAGATTGAAAGATTAGAGCGGATCAAATTGAGGTCTGACATGGATTATGAAAAATTCAGGAGCATATCTACGGAAGCCAGGCAAAAACTTAATAAGCACAAGCCAGAAAACATTGGACAGGCATCACGAATATCAGGTGTTTCCCCAAGCGATATAAGTGTTTTATTGGTATACATGGGAAGGTAATAGAATGTTCCACGTGGAACCAATTGTGATTTGTTCCACGTGGAACATCCGAAGATGATAAATCATGAATCAATATGAATTCTGAATATTGTGCAAATATTATCGATCTTGAAGGTAGGACCATTTATCCAGGGTGTATTAAGATCAGGGATGGAATGATTGTGTCAATTGAAAAACTGGATAAAAAGGCAACCCGGTATGTTCTGCCTGGATTTGTGGACGCACATGTTCATATTGAAAGTTCAATGGTAACGCCGCTGGAATTTTCCAGGACAGCCATCTGTCATGGAACCATAGGGGTTGTATCGGACCCACATGAAATAGCCAACGTTTTGGGAATGGAAGGTGTGGAATTCATGATAGGAAGTGCAAGTAAAACACCATTGAAGATTTTATTCGGCGCACCAAGTTGCGTTCCTGCCACTCCGTTCGAATCATCCGGAGCAGTACTGGATGAAAAATCAATAACCAAATTGTTGAATACCCCTGGCATAGGATTTCTCTCCGAGATGATGAATTTTCCGGGAGTAATATCAGAAGATGCGGGAGTGATCAAAAAAATGCAATTGGCAAAACAACGTAATATACCCATTGACGGCCATGCACCGGGTTTAACAGGAGAGCCTTTGAAAAAGTATGTGTCTGCAGGTATTTCTACAGATCACGAATGTTACGGATACAAAGAGGCAGAGGAAAAGATAGGTTTTGGAATGAAAATTCTTATCAGGGAAGGAAGTGCAGCAAAAAACTTTGACACCCTGATTCCTTTGTTGAAACAGCATCCGGATAGCATTATGTTTTGCACAGATGACCTGCATCCGGATGATCTGATGAAGGGCCATATCAATTTGATGGTGAAACGAGCCATAGCATCCGGATATGATCTTTTTGATGTGCTGAAGGCTGCAAGTTACAATCCGGTGAAGCATTACGGACTCGACATTGGAATGCTGAAAGTGGGAGACCCGGCAGATTTTATTGTGGCAGACGACCTGAGCAACCTGAATATTATTGCAACGGTAATTAATGGGAAGGAATACTATAAGGATGGTCAGGTAAAAATAGAAGGGCAAAAAGAAGAGAAAGCAAATAATTTCAGAGAATTGCACGTATTGGCAACAGAGCTTAAAGTGGCATCCGAAACTAATAGGATACGGGTTATTGAAGCACTGGAGGGTGAATTGATAACCAGGGAGAAAATCACAAGTCCAACTGTTGAAAATAAAAATGTTGTTGCAGATACAGACAGGGATATTCTTAAGATCGTTGTAGTGGACAGGTACAGGGATTCTACTCCTTCTGTAGGGTTTATTACTGGTTTTAACCTCCAGAAGGGTGCTATTGCATCCAGCATTGCGCACGACAGCCACAACATTATATGCATTGGATCATCCGATCGTGAAATTGCTTCAGTAATTAACTGGATTGCAAAGAACAAGGGAGGTATTGCCATTCATAATGGCAAAAATATCGAAGGACTTCAGTTGGAAATTGCGGGCATTATGACACGTTCTTCAGTTGAATATGCAGCAAGGATGTATAAAAGGTTGTCGGATTTAGCAATATGGCAGGGGTGCAATCTGAAAGCTCCATTCATGACACTGTCTTTTATGGCATTGCTTGTTATTCCTGAATTAAAGATCAGTGACAAAGGGTTGTTCAACGGTAACACATTTTCATACACTTCAGTTCATGTTTGATATATATGAAATCGGGGAATGACCACATTAACGAAATATTGGGGGTGCTTCCGGAAGGACCGGGAGTTTATCAATTCCTGGATCAAGAGGGACAGATTATTTATGTGGGTAAAGCAAAAAACCTTAAAAAACGGGTTGGATCGTATTTTCATAAAAAATCCTACGAAAGTTTTAAATCAAAAATACTTGTAGAGAAAATAAGGGATATTAAACATGTGGTTGTTAATTCAGAATCAGATGCACTTTTGCTGGAAAATAACCTGATTAAGAAACTTCAACCAAAATACAATATCCTGTTGAAAGATGATAAAACATTTCCATGGATATGTATTAAAAAGGAACCATTTCCACGGATATTTCTTACACGCAGGGTTGTAAATGACGGATCGAAATATTATGGTCCCTATACATCGGCTGCAACAACAAGAACATTGCTTAACCTGATCAGGCAATTGTACAAACTCCGAACCTGCAAATATAACCTTTCAGAAGAAAATATTGATGCAGGCAAATTCAGGGTATGTCTTGAATATCATATTGAAAATTGTAATGGTCCATGTGAAGGATTACAATCAGAACAGGAATACAATGAATCCATCAGGCAGATTCATGAAATATTGAAAGGAAACCTACAGGAAGTAATTGTATTTCTGAAAAGGGAGATGAAAAAACTTGCAGATGAATACCAATTTGAAGATGCCGAAAAAATCAAAGAAAAATATTTGACATTAGAAAAATTTCAGACCAAATCCACGATCGTTAACCCCTCAATAAACAACGTGGATGTGTACAGTATTATAGATACAGAAAAATATGCGGTTGTCAACTACATCAAAATCAGCAAAGGCGCTGTTGTTCAGGCACATACGGCAGAAATTCAAAAACGGCTGAAGGAAACATCCAGGGAAATTCTGGCTTTTTCGGTTACAGATATCAGGGAAAGAGTAAGAAGTAATGCAAAAGAGATCATTTTGCCTATCGATCTTTCGGAAGAATTTCCATGGTTCCGCATAACGGTTCCCAGGCGGGGGGATAAGAAAAAGCTGTTGGACCTGTCAGAAAGAAATGCCCGTTTGTATCAGTTGGAAAAACAGAAAAGGTCTTCAATGGCCAGCAAACAAAGTCAAGATACACGTGTACTTGAAACCGTGAAAAAGGATCTGCGGCTCGGGGAAATTCCTGAACATATAGAATGTTTTGATAACAGCAACCTGCAGGGCTCAAATCCTGTAGCAGCTTGCGTGGTATTTAAAAAGGGGCGTCCCGTAAAAAAAGAATACAGGCACTACAATATAAAAACAGTAAAAGGGCCTGATGATTTTGCATCTATGGAAGAGGTCATTTTCAGGCGTTATAGAAGGCTTATTGAAGAGAACAACCAAATACCTCAGCTGATTGTAGTTGATGGAGGAAAAGGACAACTAAATGCAGCAGTCAGAAGCCTTGAAAAATTGAACCTCAGAAAAAAAATCGCAATCATTGGAATTGCAAAGCGGCTTGAAGAGATATATTTTCCAGATGACCCGGTACCCCTCTATATAGATAAGAATTCCGAAACGCTTCGGTTAATTCAGTATTTGAGAAATGAAGCACATCGTTTTGGCATTGAATTTCATCGGCTTAAAAGATCAATGGGGATGACAGGATCAGGATTAAATACCATACCTGGCATAGGAACCAGATCGGTTGAAAAACTATACAAAAAATATGGTACGATTGAAAAGATCAGCAAAGCACCAGTTGATGAATTAAGCAAGGTCCTTGATACCGTAAAGGCAAAACGTGTTAAAGAATATTTTAAAAGGAAAAAGTGAAATTACGGTCTATTTTTTTCTTTCAACCGTATAATTCACAAGGTCGCCAAGTGATTTCCTGGCTTCGTTTTCAGGGAAAAGATGTAGAATTTCCTCAGCCTTGATCTTGTATTCATTCATTTTCTTCTCAGCAAAAGTCAATCCATCATGCTTTTTGACGAAATCGATAATGTGATTGATCTTGTAATTGCTCATACTTCCATTCCTGATAAGTTTAAGGATTGAGCGGGTGTTTTCTTTGCTGCTTTGCTCCAATGCATAAATGAGTGGCAAGGTAAATTTCTTCTCTTTCAGGTCGTTTCCTGTAGGCTTCCCAATGATTCCATGAGGCTGATAATCAAATAGATCGTCTTTAATTTGAAAAGCCATTCCAATATGAATTCCCATTTCATAAAGCCGCTCCATTTCATCTTGTGCGGCACCGGCTGATTTTGCCCCTGAGGAAATGCAGGAGGCAATTAAAGTAGCTGTCTTCTTTCTGATTACCTCGTAATAAGAAGTAGTATCAAAATTTAACTTTCTGGATTTCTGAAGTTGTAACAATTCTCCCTCGCTCATTTCTTTTACAGCACCAGCAACGATATCCAACAGGTCATGATCATGATTTTTTGTTGCAAGCAGAAGGCCCCTGGCCAGAAAGTAATCACCAAGCAAAACACTTAATTTTGATTTCCAGATGGCATTTATTGAGAACAGCCCCCTTCTTTCATAGGATTCATCAACTACATCGTCATGTACAAGCGTTGCCGTGTGCATCAATTCAATCAAAGCTGCAGCTGTATATGTAGATTCAGTGACTTTTCCGACCATTTTGGCAGTAAGGAACACAAACAGGGGACGCATCTGCTTGCCCTTGTTTTTCAAAATAAAGGAGGAAATGAGATTTAAAAGGGTCACATCACTTTTTACAGCATCCTTGAAGATCTTTTGGAATACCTTCATTTCCTGTTTTACCGGACTACGTATTTGTGAGAGGTTTGGCATGTATCAATAAATACAGCTGCAAATTTATAAATAAATAACAGTCTGATGCCCTATTTGTTAGTTTATTATGGCACATATTACTGAGAGTGTGGCAATCTGAGGTACAACATTATGAAAAGCATTGCAATGCCATCAAATGCATGTAAACAAGGTGAAAAATGCTGATCTAATCTTCAATTATTGATATATTTGTATATGGAGATATATCATACTTATGAAACCGAAAAAAATGGCAGGCTACACTGAAATTGATGCGGAAAAAATAGAAAAAGCAGCACAAATGATGAAAGCTGTTGCACATCCTGTGCGTCTTTCAATATTGGGATATTTGTCTGATGGTGAAGATCTCACCGTTACTCAAATCCATGAACTGGCAAGGATTGAACAATCAACCGCATCACACAATCTTGGGATCCTGAAGGATAAAGGAATTCTGATGTCACGCAGAATTGGGAAAAACACCCTTTATTTTTTGAAAAACAAGAACTTCAAGGAGCTGATCGGGTGCATTCATAAATGCGCCTGTATTGATTAATTGCAAATTTATTTTCAATGACCATCATCCGTGTTACCAAGGAATTTGATTTTGAAATGGCCCATGCCCTCTGGAATTACGACGGGGCATGTAAGAATATTCATGGCCATTCATACCGGCTTTATGTTACCATCAGTGGAATGCCCCTGAATGATGAATCAAATGTAAAGTTCGGCATGGTCATGGACTTCAAGGATCTAAAATCCATAGTGAAAAATAACGTTATCAATATCCTGGACCACAGTCTTGTAGTATATAGAAATGCAGCAGGACCAAGCCTTGACCAGGTGAAAATAATGTATGAAAAGGTACACGTATTTGATTTTCAGCCTACCTGCGAAAACCTTGTGACATATATTGCAGAAATACTCGGAAAAAAAATGCCGGATCACGTTGCCCTTTTTTCTGTAAAGTTATATGAAACTGCCACTTCATTTGCTGAGTGGTATGCTTCAGACAATAATTCCTGATACAAATGAGCGAACATAAAAAACTTTTTTTGATCGACAGTTATGCGTTGATTTTCAGAGCCTATTATGCATTTATAAATAACCCGATGCGCAACGCAAAAGGGATGAACACCTCCACGGTTTTTGGATTTACACTTGCTTTGGATGAAATAATAAAAAAGGAATCACCAACCCACATACTTGCCGCTTTCGATGTGTCAGGCCCCACATTCAGACATGAACTCTTTCAAGCGTACAAAGCAAACAGGGATGCGACACCTGAAGAGATCAAAGAATCTGTACCGTATGTAAAACAACTCCTTGAATCCTACAGAATTCCGATTGTAGAAAAGCCCGGGTATGAGGCAGACGATGTTATTGGAACCATTGCAAAAAAAGCAGAGAAAAATGGATACGAGGTATTTATGGTAACTCCCGATAAAGATTTTGCACAACTCGTCAGCAAGAGAATTCAGATGTATAAACCAGGCAGATCTGGCAACCAGGCTGAAAAGTGGGGTGTTACTGAAGTTTGTGAAAAATTTGGGGTGGAAAATCCTCAACAGGTAATAGATATACTGGCCTTGTGGGGAGATTCTTCAGACAATATTCCGGGAGCACCAGGCATTGGAGAAAAGAACGCTAAAAAATTAATTTCCAAATATGGATCTGTTGAAAACCTGTATGACAATATTGATGATTTAAAAGGAAAGCAAAAAGAAAATCTTATGCAATCCAGGGAACAGGTCTATCTTTCAAAAAAACTTGCCACAATTCTGATCGATGTCCCCGTTGAATATGACCTTGAACTATCCAGACAGAAAGGACGTGATAAAAAAATGATTGAATCCCTTTTCGATGAACTTGATTTCAAGAATTTAAAACATAGAGTTCTTGGTGAAAGTACTGTATCAAATACTTTAAAAACAAATGCTCAGGGATCTTTATTTGAATCAAATATTCAACAGGAATATTCAACCGGGAAGCAGTTTAAAACCATTTCTTCCACCAGTCATGATTACGCTCTTGTTGAACCAGGAGATGAACTTTATCAGTTGATTGAAACATTGAAGGGATTGCATAAATTTTGTTTTGATACTGAAACGACAGGTTTGGATATCATTGATTCACAAATTGTTGGGGTATCTTTTTCCTGGGAAAAGCACAAAGCTGTATATGTGGACTTTTCACAGAAAAATGCATCTTTTGACGATTGGAAAAATGAATTTTCTTCTCTGTTTGACGCAGAAGGAAAGATGATCATCGGACAGAATCTAAAATATGACCTGCACATATTAAAGAATTATGGCATAACCACAAAGGCAAGCTTATTTGATACTATGGTTGCACATTATCTGTTGTATCCCGAAAGAAAACATGGTATTGATGCAATTGCGGAAGATTTGCTGGGGTATAAAAAGATCCACACGGAGGACTTGATAGGGAAAAAAGGAAAAAACCAAAGGAGTTTCTCAGAGGTGGAACAGGAGAAGGTAAAGGAATACGCGTGTGAGGATGCAGATATTACATGGCAGGTGTATGAATTGCTCTCCGAACAGTTGGCAAAGGGGAACATGGCAAAACTTGCAAATGATATAGAAATGCCGCTGGTGAATGTTCTGATGGAAATGGAACATCAGGGTGTGTACATTGACAGGGATATATTATCTGATGTTGCCGGTGATCTGAGGAAAGAATTGATCAAGACAGAAAAACGAATATTTGACCTGGCTGGTAGGGAATTCAATGTAAGTTCTCCGAAACAGCTGGGAGAGATTCTTTTTGATAAACTGAAAATCATTCCGGATGCAAAAAAAACAAAATCGAAACAATATTCAACCAGTGAAGATGTGCTGACGAGCCTGGTTGACAAACATGAAATCGTCCGACAGGTACTGGATTTTCGTTCATCCAAAAAATTGCTTTCCACTTACCTGGATGCCCTTCCCAAATTGATCCATCCCAAGACCGAACGCGTACATACATCCTTTAACCAGACCCTTGTTACAACAGGACGTTTGTCATCAAACAATCCCAATTTGCAGAACATACCTATCCGTGAAGAAAGGGGAAGGGAAATCAGAAGGGCATTTGCCAGGTCGACCGAAGAAAATTGCTTTTTATCAGCTGATTATTCACAGATTGAATTGCGGTTGATGGCACATCTGAGCGGGGATAACAATATGATCAGTGCTTTCATGAACAATGAAGATATTCACACGGCAACAGCTTCTAAAGTTTATAATGTTGCGGCGGTAGATGTTACAAGGGAAATGCGGTCAAAGGCAAAAACAGCAAATTTTGGTATTATTTATGGTATATCAGCTTTTGGTCTGGCTCAACGCATGCGTATACCCAGGAGTGAAGCAAAACAACTGATCGATGGTTATTTTGAAACATATCCGGATGTTAGAAAATACATGGATGAATGTATAGCACAAGCCAGAGAGAATGGATTTGTTGAAACCATGTTCGGTCGAAGGAGAAACCTTCCGGATATTCATTCAAGGAATTCATTGATCCGTGGCAATGCAGAAAGAAACGCGATCAATACACCCATACAGGGCACGGCGGCGGACATTATTAAAATCGCAATGGTAAAGATTTTTGAGGAGTTTAAAAAGGAAAAGTTGTCCTCAAAAATGATCATTCAGGTCCATGACGAACTAAATTTCGAACTGCCTCTTAATGAAAAAGAAACTGTGAGCAGAATCGTGAGAAAAGCTATGGAAAATGCAGTTGATTTATCTGTACCCCTTGTAGTAGATATGAATACAGGAAACAACTGGCTGGAAGCCCATTGATTGTTATTTTCTGGTAAGGGCGCCCTCCGATCCATTGAGAATGCTGTCAATCCGGGATGGATCATGCAACAGGTCAACCGCCCTGTCCAGCTGAACATCGTCTGTGATCTGCTTTGCAATTCTGCCTGACTGGTAGTAATACCGCCCTGCTATTTCTTCCTCGAGTATCTGCTTTATCTCCGACCGGAATGTTTCAAGGTCCTTAAGGTTGTCATGTGACAGTTTTTTTTCAAGCGCATCAAATTCTTCGTCAGCAAGTACGTAATATTTGTCTCGTTTTGAGGTTTTTATAAGCTCCCTGAGCGCCTTCATGCTTGCAGTTTCATATTCAAAATCCTTATCTATCACAAAATCTTTGAAGTCGTTGTATTCATTTTCTGATATTTCAAATGTGGCAGCTTCTTCTATGGAATCGATCGCATTGCGGTATTTTGTTGCATAATCAAAATAGATGTTTTCTGTATATAGACGCAGCGTTATTTGACTAAAAAGTTCAGGGACAATTTCTATGTCCGGCCTGATGCCTCCCCCGTCTTTTACGATCCTGCCGTTCCTGGTCTCATATTCGCTGATCAGGGAATCTGGCATAATTCCCACACTGCCGTCCTCGTTGCGGTGGGTATAGTCAAGTGCCTGGATACATCTTCCGGAAGGAATATAATATTTGGCAGTTGTGACTTTTAACTGTGCATTGTATTTGAGCGGTCTTGTGGTTTGTACAAGCCCTTTCCCAAATGTTCTCTGGCCAATGACAACAGCCCTGTCAAGGTCCTGCATGGCTCCTGCAACGATTTCTGCAGCAGATGCAGAGGAACGATTTACAAGAACAATGAGGGGAATTTCAGAATCCAGGGCCGTCTTGGTGGTCTTGTATTCTGTGTCCCATTGTTTGACTTTCCCTTTTGTGCTTACGATGAGTTCATCTTTATCAATGAACAGGTTACAGGCCCTTACGGCCTCGATCATCAACCCTCCGGGATTCCCCCTGAGGTCCAGGATCAATCTGCTGAAACCCGGATTGCTCCTGAGGTCCAGAAATGCGTTTTTTAACTCTTCAGAGGCATTGGTGGTAAAATTACTCAACCTGATATATCCGGTGTGGTCATTCAGCATTTCATAATAAGGTACATTGGTGATCACTATTTTCTCCCTGGTTAATTCCAGGGTGAGCTGCCCTTCGGTGTACGGCCTTTCAATAATTATTTCCAGTTCAGTACCTGGTTTTCCCTTGAGCAACTCGCTGATCTCTTCGATTTTCATGTTTTCTGTATCGGTGCCATCAATGCGCATTAATACGTCTCCGGAACGCAAACCGGATTTTTCTGCCGGAAAATTTTCATAAGGTTCAGCTATGATGATGCGATTGCCTGATCTTCTGATCAGGCTCCCGATGCCCCCGTATTCTCCTGTGGTCTGGAAATTAAAATTATCCATTTCATTTTCAGGTATATAGGTGGTATACGGGTCAAGGGAACCCAGCATCGAATTGATGCTGGTGGTTACAAGATTTTCGGGTGATGTTTCATCCACATAGAACATATTCAGTTCCCTGAACAGCGTACAATAAATGTCAAGGTTCTTCACGATCTCAAGATCCTTGTTTCGTATGGTCGTAAACCCGGCTGCAATGAGCAGGATAAGAATGCTGCCCGTTATTATTTGCTTCTTCATCACTTTTCAGTTTGTTTGTTGCAAAGATATTTGAATTATTTATTTATCGTTCCCTGAATTTGTAATCATGTGACCTCCCATGTTGCTACTTCATAATTCATTAATAAGAGAAGGGGACCCAGCTTGGTTTAATTAATTATCTTTACACCCTGTTTCTGAGTACAGCAATTGTATTCTTTCTATGCATAAATTAACCAATACCATGCCTGTTGATTCTTCATATTATTCTGCCGGCGGACCAATAAATGGAGAGACCATTCATGGTTTTGCAGAAACGGCCGGCAATCCAGGTTTCGTATTGGAGATGCCCGAAAATGAATTGTACTTTTTTTTTCTCCTCTTATTGATAGCCGGTTATGCTGTTGCCAGGTTGTCCTTGGGACAATTGCTCAGAACAACCTATTCTGCCACAATAAGATACAATGTAGCATCAAAACTTTTTGATGATAATAGTTTGTTGCAAAGGCAAATAGACCAGGTTTTGTATGTGTTCTATTTTCTGTCAGCAGGTTTTTTTTTGATGCAGGTGGAAATAAGAACAGGCTGGATCCCTTATCAGCTGGAAGGGATTAAATTGTATGCTCTTAATGTTGGTTTCCTGACGATTTCTTTTCTTCTAAGAATAGCGATCCTTTCTATTATTGGTCATATTTTTGAAAAATCTGATATTTTTCATGCATATATCTATCACACGTATTTTTACAACAAACTTGCAGGAATTCTGCTGTTGCCATTAAATTTTCTGTTGATTTTTACGGTTGAAATACTCAATGATATTGTGTTATATACATCATTGGCACTGCTGGTTACAATATTCATTATGAAAATATTACGAGGAATTGTATTTTCATTTAAACATGGTATTTTAAATTTCTATTTGTTTTTATATCTTTGTGCCCTTGAATTGGTACCAATTTTATTGGTATTAAAGTGGTTTTCAGGCATAGTATGTACACTATGATTTGAATTAAAAGGAAGAAAAATGAGCAGAATTAAAAAAATTTTGGTCTCACAGCCGGAACCTCAGAACAAAAAATCCCCTTACTTTGATCTTGCCGAAAAACACAACCTGAAAATTGATTTCAGGCCTTTCATTCATGTTGAGGCGATTTCTTCAAAGGAATTCAGAAAATCCAAAATTAATCTCTCTGATCATACTGCAATAATTTTTACAAGTAAGACTGCTATTGATCATTATTTCAGGATTGCTGAAGAAATGAGGGTTACCATACCCGATACCATGAAATATTTCTGTAAATCGGAGTCAACAGCCTACTACCTTCAGAAGTACATCGTTTACAGGAAGAGAAAAATATTTTTTGGGAATGGAAAACTTGAGGATCTGGTCGAGATCATGGCAAAGCACAGAGACGAAAAATTTTTGGTGCCGGTCAGCAATGCACATAAAGAAGAAATACCAGACCTCCTTGATAAAAACAACTACAAATTCACAAAAACAATTCTTTACAAAACAGAGTGTAGTGATCTTTCTGATCTGGCTGACGTAAATTACGATGTACTGGTATTTTACAGTCCTTCAGGAATTAAATCATTGCTAAAGAATTTCCCCGATTTCAAACAGAACAACACGAAGATTGCATCATTTGGTGACAAAACTGCCCTGGCCGTGAAGGAAGCTGGTTTAAGGCTGGATATAAAAGCGCCGGCACCGCAGGCTCCTTCCATGACCATGGCCCTGGAGAATTTTATCCAGGAGCACAACAAGAACGGCAGGGAATAGAACCTTTTCCAGTCATCTTATCAACAAAGATAGAACCAACCGGTTGGTTTTATAAGGGTCGGCTTTTTATATTCCTGACCGTTTGCATCAATATTTTACCGAGGGATTGCAGCTTTTGATTTTCTTGGCGTAATTTTGTCAGGAACCTGATAAGTATCTATGTCAAGATTTAGTTTTGGAAGAGAGGAGAAATTAAAAAGCAGGAAATCAATTGAGAGCCTGTTCAGCAGTGGAAAATCATTTTCCTCTCCGCCAATTAGGTTATTGTACAGGGAAAATGATATTAAGAATATTCCGTCGGTTCAGGTGGGTGTGATTGTTCCCAAACGGTATTTTAAACGTGCAGTTGACCGGAACCTGCTGAAAAGAAGAATAAGAGAAGCATACAGGACTACCAAGCAAGACCTGTTCCAGGCATTGGAAAGCAAGAGATCTCATTTGGAAATCGTTTTTATTTACCAGTCTACTGAGATTAAAAACAGTCAGGAAATCAGACAATCAATAAATTTTCTGCTTTATAAACTTAAGGAGACCATTTTACAGTCATGAAATGGGAAGCAGGATGAAAATGGTGATATCCCAAATGACATGACTGATGATATTGGCTGTAACAGACCGGTACCGCATATACATCCAGCCCCAGAATATTCCTGCTACAAGGGCAGCCACGATCAGCATGAAATTTCCTGTCACTACATGAACAAGGGCATACAAGACTGTAGCAAAAACAAAACCTCCAAATGGAGAGTGTCTTTTCATTAACTGCTCCTGGACGAAACCCCTCCAGAAAAGCTCTTCACCAGGTCCTATGACCAGCAACATCAATAACAATATCCTAAAAGAACTGGCATCTCCTTTAAATCTATATATTTCTTGTATTTTATTTCCCGCATTTTCAAACATAAGGGAGGAAAAAAAGTTGCCGGCATAAAAAACCAGGTAGAGAACAACAGCAGAGGATATCCCCAGAAATAATTTATACCATAACCTTTCCCTGAGGTCATCTAAAATGCCTGGTAAATAATCCTTATAAAGGAAAGTAGACAATGAAATGAATACCAAAAGGTTGGAACTCATCCACCACCAGAAGTCAAATTTCCCCAGACCTGTATAGACAAACATTACTGAGAAGGAAAGTAATGCCGGAATGGTGATCAACCAGAATTTTACAGGTTTCTCCTCATTTATCATTAGAAAATAATTTAGTTAGTGTCTGTCCATAATGTCCGTTTGCTGCGTTACGCTCGTCGGTAAATTGCTCATCCCGATAATATAACGGGACTCCTCATTTCCCGACTTCGCAGGCCTTGCAAACGAACATTATGATCCAGCCACCCGACTTTATTGACAAGCACTAGTTAGTGTCAGAAAGAAAACTCATATTATTTATTCAATTGATAATAAAATCTCTATGCAATGATATTCACAACAGAGAATTAAAATACCATATTTGTTTCCTATGCTGGATAGGTAATTTGCAAAATCAGATGAAATGGATCAATAAAAAATTCAGCAAAAGGGCAAAGGTACAAAGCAAACCAAATTGCAGGTTCAGTTTTGCTGTTGTACCGTCAAGTGTCACAAAATCAATTGGTGTGCTGGACGAATGTCTTCGGAAAGCAATCCTCCAAAGTTTTATTGCCAGTGGAAATGCAAGCAATGTAAGAAGAAAGGTATAGGGCATTACGGGCAGGTTGTCAAAGAACAACCGGGGGAGAAAAATCATCGAGAGGATCATAATAAATGGTCCGAAAACAAGGAAACCATAATATGCCAGTGAGATTTTGTCTCCCAGGATTCCCGCGATGGTTGTTATCTTGCCACTTTTATCGGAGACGATGTCGCGCCAGTTATTTGCATGCAGGATGGCTATAACCAGCGTGGACATGGGAACAACCCAGATTACCGGGATCCATGACAATTCACCCGATTGAACATACCAGCTTCCCAGGGATCCAAGTATTCCAAAATTCAAAAAGACGGCAAGATCACCCAATCCGTGGTATTTGAGTGAAACCCTGGTTTCAGTGGTGTAAAATATGCCTATTAGCAATCCGCCGATGCCTATAACCAGCAGCCAGATACCCGTGAGATAGACCAGCAGGAATCCGATGGCCGCTCCAATTGAAAACAAGATGATCGAAGCGTTCCTGGCTTCCCTCAAAGAGATAATTTTTCTAACAACCCCTCCGCTGACCGGATTGGGCTCTTTGTCCAGGCCCCTTTTAAAGTCATAAACATCACTGAGAATATTGGCAGCAGAATGAAGAACGATCATTCCAAATAGTGACAGTATAAACAACAATGTATTGAAACTGTAATTGCCGTAGGTTGCAGCCAGCACAGCGCCAAATATCACCGGCATGGTTGACGCGGGCAATGCGAAAGGCCTGATACTGATGAGCCATTTTTTAAAAAACCCCGGATTCTTATCCATATTGTATTATGTTTTCCGATGTAAAAATAATGAAATTTGCAAGAGCTGCTTTTATTTGTGCCAGGATTAACATAACTTATGTAGCAAAGTTTTGAAGAAACCATACCGGCATGGAAAAGAAGCTCCGCGAAAAATGAACATATGTTGAATGATCAACCCTTGAATGGGTTCATCTTAATATTATCCGTTCCCCGATTACTTTTGATATTTCATTCTTGGCCGTTTCAACATCCCTGAGATGGGCCATCAGTTCCATTACCTTGCGATCATCTTTTTCCTTTTCATATTCCCCGATCTGTCTTCGGAGGCCTTCCAGGGCCATGTCAATAACCTTTAACTTATACAATAAAAGTGCTTTTGGGACTTCCACGGCAAGGTTTTCCCCGGGAAGTTCAATGTAGGAGTCCTTTCTTTTCCAGACTTTGCTTAATTCATATTTTGAAGTGACTATATCAACTGCCAGGTCCTGTATCTCTTTGCTGTCATGGAATGTGAATACTTTTTCATTGATCGGTTTTCCGGATTCGATCATGGCCTTTACATTTTCAAATACCTGTTTGTATATGAGATTTGTAAATTCAAGATCATCGTTCTGGATTTCCCTTATGATGTATTGCGATACTGATATTTCAGTGTTTTCTTCATTCCTGAGCCTCAATGATTCATTGCCAAATTTCAATAAAAAGTATATGATCTCCCTTTCCTCAATTTCGGAGTATACATTTTTTACAAAGGATGGTACGGTGGGCTGAACAGGAACGTATACCTGGTCGGGACGGCTTTTTTCTTTTTTCCAGTTTTGTTCCCGTTTCCTTGCCCGGATCTTATTTACTTCAGAATAGAGAACGTGTTCCTCCACATCAAGGAGAAGGCTGCACTCCTTCAGGTATACGGTTCTTTTTATGCCGTCCGGAATTATCGCCACTGATCGCACTATGTCAGTGATCATATTGGCCCTTTTTATCGGATCGTTTTTCGTATCTGATATGAGTACACGGGTCTTGAAAGTAATAAAATCCTGTTCGCTGGAATTAATATATTCAGTGAATTCCGATGAACTTCGATCCCGGGAGAAAGAGTCGGGATCTTCGCCTTCAGGCATCAGGACAACTTTTACATTCAATCCTTCTTCAAGGATCATATCAATACCACGAAATGATGCCTTAAGCCCTGCCTCATCTCCATCAAAAAGCACTGTGATGTTCTCGGTAAATCTTTTAATAAGCCTGATTTGCTCCGAAGTCAGTGCAGTACCTGATGAAGCCACTACATTTTCTATTCCCGCCTGATGCAGGGCCAGCACATCCGTGTAGCCTTCAACGAGGAAACAACGGTTGTTATTGACAAGAGATTTCTTCGCCTGGAAAAGCCCGTACAATACACGGCTTTTGTGGTAGATGTCAGATTCAGGAGAGTTGAGGTATTTGGCTACATTTTTGCCTGCTTTCAGTGTTCTTCCTCCAAAACCGATGACATTCCCGGATATTCCGTGGATGGGGAAGATGATCCTTCCGGCAAACCTGTCGAAAGAATAATCTTCTTTCTCTATGGTTAATCCGGTTTTGACCAGGAATTCTTTTTTATAGCCGTTCTTAATGGCATCCTCGGTGAGCGCCCTGCGTTCTCCCGGACTGTAGCCAAGTTGAAATTTCTCTATGATGTCATCCCTGATCCCGCGCTGCCTCAGGTAACTGTATGCAACGGCTTTCCCTTCAGCAGTTTGTAGTTGCCGTGTAAAATATTTCCGGGCATACTGTGTCACTGCTAGCATACTTTCTCTTTCGTTCCTTTGCTGGATGTCTTCGGGTGTAACCTCGGTTTCCTCAATGTCAATATTGTACTTGCGGGCGAGGTACTTCAGGGCTTCAGGGTAGGACAACTTCTCATGTTCCATGAGGAAACCGACTGCATTTCCTCCCTTGCCCGAACTGAAATCCTTAAAAATACCTTTTGAAGGGGAAACCATGAAGGAAGGTGTTTTTTCATTGGTAAACGGACTCAACCCCTTGTAATTGGTACCTGATTTCTTTAATGTTACAAAATCGGAGATGACCTCTACAATGTCAACTGTATCAAATATTTTGTTTACTGTCTCCTGATTAATCATGTAACATTCAGTATATCAAACGATTTAATAAAATATTCAAGTGATAAAATTAGTTAAAGTTTGATAAATAACCTATTTTTATATGCAGCAGGAACCGGTGAAAGATCATGAACGCAGAATTAAACGGATTCCTGATTACAGATCAATGTGAAGGCGCAGCGGTTACATACGTTCTCAAATTTTTAATCCTCCTTCGCGTTCCGCTTCGGCGGACGAGAAGGTAATGGTTTAATTTCCGCCGTTGGCGGAGAGCTCTTCGCCGCGGCGAATCGGTTCCTCGGAGTTCTACTCCGAATTTAAGAGTCCATCCCGATATATCATCGGGATACTCTGAGGTTTAATACCATTTATTTATTTTCTAATGAATTTAAAATTATCGTGATGAAAAAACTGGCAGTACTTTCCGGATCCGGTATCAGCGCTGAAAGCGGCATAAAAACATTCAGGGATATGGGAGGCTTGTGGGAGGAGTACGATGTAATGCAAGTTGCAAGTCCCATGGCATGGGAGAACAACAGGGCACTGGTGCTTAGGTTCTATAATGAAAGAAGAAAAGCATTGCTGGAGGTGGAGCCAAACGCTGCCCACCTTGAACTGGCAGGCCTTGAAAATGAATTTGATGTTCAGATCATTACACAGAATGTCGATGATCTTCATGAAAGAGCAGGGTCCTCAAAAATACTGCATTTGCACGGTGAATTAAACAAGGTGCGTTGCACGGTGAACGAAGATGATATTTATGAACTGGAGGGATGGGAGTTGAACGAAGGGGACCTTTCAAGGAGCGGTTACCAGCTCCGTCCGCATATCGTATGGTTCGGCGAACCGGTTCCTGCAATGGAACAGGCCATTCCCATGGTGCAGCAAGCAGATATTCTCCTTGTCATCGGTACCTCACTGAACGTGTATCCTGCTGCCGGACTTATTTCTTATGCCAGGCAGGAAACTCCTGTTTATGTGATCGATCCCGGGGAACCGGAAGGGATAAGGAACATGAACGTTACTTTTATCAATAAAAAGGCAACGGAAGGGATCTATGATTTCATTAAAATGACCAAAGAATAAGTCGACCCTGCAAGAAATATATATTTAACTCACTATATAAATATATATTTTATTATACAGCTCTTTGGGATCCTTGAGAAGCAGCGAGACAGTGAGGCGGTGAGACAGTGAGACAGTGAGACAGTGAGACAGTGAGGCGGTGAGACGGTGAGACGGTGAGACAGTGAGACGGTGAGACAGTGAGGCGGTGAGACGGTGAGACAGTGAGACAGTGAGACGGTGAGACAGTGAGACGGTGAGACAGTGAGACGGTGAGACAGTGAGACAGTGAGAGACGGTGAGACAGTGAGACGGTACGATAGAATTCAACGATTGGGTGTTGTTGCTTTGCGTAGAAGCGCATCATATTCATTGTTCTTGAAAATAAAAGGAGATGTATCATACATATTGTTAAATAGTTTAAATTTATATGGTAAACTTAATATTCATTAAAAATGATATTTACAAACACAGAGACCATTCCCGGAAGGGAAATAACTGAAATTCTGGGCATTGCCCGTGGAAGTACAGTGCGTGCCAGGAATATTGGCCGTGATATATTTGCCGGTCTGAAGAATATAGTGGGCGGCGAAATTGAAGAGTATACCAAACTACAGGCTCAGTCCAGGGAACAGGCCTTGCAGCGCCTTGAGGAAGATGCAATAAAAATGGAAGCGGATGCGGTTATCAATATACGCCTTACGACTTCCATGGTTACCCAGGGGGCTGCTGAAATCCTTGCCTACGGAACAGCAGTTAAACTAAAGTAAAATGGGTGAGATTATTGCAAAATGGCTGATTGGAATTGAAATACTGCTTTTCCTTGCAGCGGTAATCGCCGTGATTTTTTTGGTTTTCAGAAGGATAAAGATCAAAAAGAAGGAGACCTTCGAAAAAAGAGACAATTAATTACAACCCATGGCAATTGATCAGATATTTGATTCGAAAACATATGATTCTGTAAATTTTCATTCCGAGTTACCCGTTAAGGGTCTGTATGAGAATTGTCTTTTCAGTTCCTGTGATTTCAGTGAGGTTGAGTTAAGTGGATTTGTATTTAACAACTGCGTTTTTGAAGGTTGCAACTTGAGTATGGCAATCTTAGCGGGTACTACTTTCAGGGACACTGAATTCAGGCAATGCAAAATGACCGGATTGCAATTTTCTGATTGTAACCCCGCATTGCTTTCCTTCCGGTTCGAAAATTGCATGCTGCAGATATCTTCATTTTATAATCTTAAGATTGGCGGAACTGTATTTTCAGATTCGAACCTAAAGGAAGCAGATTTTACAAAAACAGATATTAGCAATGTGATATTTAAAAACACTGAACTTTACGGGGCTATTTTTGAAAATACAATACTTGAACATGCTGATTTGCGTTCAGCTGAAAATTTCATTATTGACCCCGAAATGAATCAAATCCAGGGAATGAAGGTAAGCATGGAGGGGTTGCCGGGACTGCTTGATAAATATAAACTGGATATTCATTAACTGGTTCTGAAAAGTGTATTTTGCATTCCGTTATAGGACTCAAAGTAAGGATTCTGCTGTAAGTGTATACAGAATGGCGGGGAAACATTGAACTAAATGTCGAGCTGGTTCCCGTTGCTGATCCATTCATCATATCCGTTACTGAAAAGGAACAAATGTGTATATCCAAGCGTTTGAACTGCTTTTAAAAAATATTCAGCTTGTTCGGCAGTTTCCCCGGTATCATAAATGATCATTCTTGCTGAACGGTAAGACAGGGAATCCGTCAAAAATTTTCCACCATTGATAAGGGACCATTCCTCCCCTGTAAATTCCACCAGTGAATCAACAGGAAGATTCAGGGCGCCGGGAATATGTCCTTCGAGCACCTCAATTCCATGGTACCATGTTGAAGGGTGTATATCGATCAGCACTTCTGCTCTGTTTTCGAATGGAAAATGGTTTTGATGCCATGCTTTGAATGCCGTGTATAAAATATTCAAATAATTACCATGTATGTTCTGCCACTCCTCAATGCCCCCTTCATAAAAATATACTTGCTTGAATTCCAATAGCTGTGCCAGTTTTGCCATGGTATATACAATGGTATCGTCTTGATGAGAATAAAACAGTATCGGTGTTTGTTTGTCAAATCTTTCTGTAAGTGCCCGTGCCTGGTTGACCACGTAACCGGCTGTATCAATGACCAGGTTTGTTTCAATATTTACTGAGTTCCTGATATGCCCCGAGAGGTAATCGGTCTTTTCACGTATATCAACAACATTCAGTTGAAAATCGGTATTTTCAGGATTGTCCAGTATGGCAATATAGTCTTTGAATTCATCATACATGATCTCCCGCAGGAAATGAACCTCAGGATCTTCTGTTTCCAGGCAGCCGCTGATCATCAGCATGAAAATCACTATTCCTGCACATCGCTTCATAAGAAAGATTTTGTGCAAATGTAAAGATTCTTGTTAATGAAGCGAATTTCTTCTAAATTAACCCACTATTATTTGCATTATGTTTAGAAGAGCCGCACTATCAATATTGTTTGTTACACTGCAGATCTACGCTGTTTCGCAAAACTTCCAGGGCGGGGTCACCGGTGGCTTAAATGCAGCCAGGATCGATGGGGACGGTCATGAATTGTGGGGCAAGTTCGGCCTCAATGCCGGGGCATTTGTTTCAAGGGCCATCATGCCGGAAATTCTTTACTGGCAGATGGAATTGAAATACTCAGCGCGGGGGAAATACCAGGGACCCACCATTGCCGATCCGGGAATTGAGATCATTGATCTGAAATATGCCGAAATGCCTTTGTCCCTCCAATATTTTATAAATGATCGCATTTCCGCTGAATTCGGATTTGCCCCTGATGTGCTGCTGAAAGCGGAGTATGCAGACGAGAACGGTTTCATATCACCGGACTATGCAAGTGAACTCAGGACTTTTGGTATTACTGTATTGGGAGGACTGTCATATGATGTATTGGAAAGAATTTCCATCGGTATAAGGTTTAATTATTCTGTATTTCCCTTCTATAAATTTGATGCCTATGCTGTCCGGTACAGGGATACGGGATTTTTCCATGATGTGTTGAGCATAAACATGAAGTATTATTTTATAAAGAATTGACAGATAGAATTTTATTATTTGAACTGATGGTGTTGTTCATGCACAGGCAATGGTGGCTATATAGATAGCGGACGGCCCCGACCGGTGCAATGTTTCCGCGCAGGCTTCAAGCGTGGAACCGGTCGTAACCACATCATCAACGAGCAGTATTTTTTTATTGTGCAGTACCCCATTTTCGTTTGAAATTTCAAACACCCCGTCCATATTTTCCCATCGCTGGTAGCGGTTTTTATGGGTCTGGGTTTCGGTATGCTGTTTTCTGAACAGGATGTTATTCCTGACAGGAATGCCTGTGATTTCATATATACCGGATGCGATCACTTCACTCTGGTTGAATCCCCTTTTCTTCTCTTTTTTTGGATGCAGCGGTACAGGGACAATAAAATCTACATCAGAAAAAGAAGTTGGCAGCAGCTCTTTTCCGATCAATTTACCCAGGAAGAGCCCGATCCGTTTCTCGCCACGGTATTTCAATCCGTGGATCAATGACTGGTATTTCGATCCTTTTTCGAATCGCATAAGCGAAGTTGCTCCTTCCAGTTTTGTGCGTCCCCAGAATAATTGTGCCACAGGATTTTCCGGGTCTTTCACAAAATTTGTTCGCGGCATTTTCAGCTCGCAGGCAAGGCAAATGACCTCCCCGGGATGGCACAAAATATTTCCGCAAACCGGACAATACAACGGAAAGAAAAATCCGGTAATGTCAAACAACCATTGCCGGACATACATACGATTTATGGGACATTTGCTTTTCAAACAGCTTGCCTTGGTTTTACCGACTCACGGTATCGTTCCGTAGAGCCAGCTGTTTTCGGTAACAACTCTATTTGCATTGCTTCTGTGAGTATATTGTTCAGAACAGGATATTGCAGTGTTTTTTCAATGGAGCAGCCTTCCGCATATAGCGTCATCTTTCCTTATACTATATGTGTTGAGCGAATGTAAAATCGCAGAGAACTATGATTTTTTCAGCAGTTTTTTCGTGGAAAGAAGTCCGCATGCCGCATAGATATCCTCTCCCCTTGAAGCCCTTATGGTGGTGGTAATACCTTTGTCATTAAGGGCGTCTTTGAATGCACTGATCGTTTCATCTGATGAGGTGTCAAGCGGTGTGTCCGGTATGGGATGAAAACGTATAAGGTTAATACGGCAACGGATACCCGACAGGATCTTTGTCAGCTCCTTTACATGTTCAGGTGTGTCGTTGAGGCCCCTGAACATTATGTATTCAAAAGAGACCCGGCGTTGTTTGCCGAAATCCCAGGAGCGGATCTCCTGCAGTACCTCATTCAGTGGGTATACCTGCTGTACCGGCATCAGCATTTTTCTTTCTTCTTCGAAAGGGGAGTGCAGGCTGACGGCCAGGTGGGCTTCACTTTTTTCCAGAAATTCCCTCATGGCAGGAAGAAGGCCGATTGTTGATACCGTGATCCTGCGGGGACTCATTGCATATCCCCATTCTGAGGTAAGGATCTCAAGGCTTTTCAGCACAGGTTCAAGATTATCCAGCGGCTCTCCCATGCCCATGTAAACAATGTTGGTGATCCGGGAAGATTCTTCAATGCTGTGCAGCTGGTTCAATATCTCCCCGGCAGTGAGGTTGCCCTGGAATCCCTGTTTACCGGTCATGCAAAACAGACAGCCCATCTTGCAACCGACCTGGGTTGAGACACAAACCGTGTGCCTGTCGCTATCCGGGATGTATGCCGTTTCAATGTATTTGTTTACCGAGGTGTTGAACAGGTATTTTTTTGTGCCGTCAATGGAAGTCTGCACTTTTGAGCAGGCCTCCGTACCAAACTTATAGTTTTCCTTTAGCTGCTTCCTGGCCGACAAGGAAAGGTTGGTCATATCGTCAATTGAAAAAACGTGCTTCCCGTACAGCCAGTCTGCGATTTGTTTTGCAGTGTAGGAAGGCAACCCGAGTATTACGGTTACATCCCTGAGTTCATCCAGTGTTTTTCCAAAAAGGCTTTCCATGCTAAAAATATATCTCCGAAATGATGTGGTTGAAAGGGATGTCCCTTTCTATGAGGATATCCCTTGTTTCCACAACCATTTCCGCTCTTCCGCAAAGGTAATATTTGTAATGAAGCGGAAGCGAAGGAAGGCTTCTTAAATAACCGGTGACCCTTCCATGGAACACCGCCGGATCTTCCTCCCCTGAGCAGCAGCGTATGTAATTATGTCCAAGGGTGTCATAAAATTCATCATAGAAGTAGAATTTTTCAAGGTGCCTTTCGCCGTGAAGCAGGATCTTCCGGTCGAAATTACCTGACTTCAGCATGGAATAGAACGGGGCAATTCCCGTACCACTGGCAATCCAGAAGGAAGGCCCCGGATCATACAGGAAATCACCCCTGGGTTCAGTGACCCAAATGGAATCGCCTGCGAAAAGGCTGCTCAGGCGGGGTGTAAGGTATCCTTCATCAACCACATTGTAGAGGATTGCAATGTGGTCTTCTTCTTTTCCGCTGCATATGCTGTACAGGCGGCGCGGACCGTTTTCTTCAACAGAGATGCCCACTACCTGTCCGGGCTCAAAATCAAAATTCTTTTGAAATCCGAGGATAAAAACGTCTTCTGCAATTTTTTCGGAATAGAGAACGGATTGTCTTGTTAAAGTATGCTGCTGAACGTGCATTTCAAAAAATTTACCAAACGGTGCGGGTTTTTCCTCCGTCTATTATAAAAGTCTCACCGGTGACATAGGAGGCCGCATCGGAAAGTAAAAAAGCCGCCGCTTTACCAAATTCATCCGGATCACCATACCTGCCAAGGGGAATATTGCTGAAATTTATTTTCCTGACCTCCTCAAGGGTCATTCTCCACTCCCCGGAATTGATGAGGTCAAGTGATTGAAGCCGGTCGGTGGCAAATAGCCCGGGCACGAGGTTGTTAACCCTGATGCCGTACCTGGCAAAGTCTGTGGACAGACTTTTCAGAAGGCTGGTAACTCCGGACCTCATTACATTTGAAAGCAGCAGGTTGTCAATGGGTTCTTTAATGCTGATTGAAGTAATGGTTAAAATAGATCCATGCTTAACTTTTATCATATGAGGGACCACTTCCCGGATCAGTCTGACCGTTCCCATCATGGTGAGTTCAAAAGCTTCGTTCCACCTGGAATCATCCAGGTCATCGAACCTTCCTGAAGGAGGTCCGCCGGCGTTGATCAGCAAACCATCAACGCTGCCATAGGTATCCATGGTTTTATGTGTCCATGATGCTATGGAGGCCGGATCTTTGACATCCATAACATGGGGCAAGACCTCTGCACCGGTTTCATTGATGATCCTGGCAGCTGCGTTTTGAATGTTTGTTGGGTTTCTGCTTGCAATGGAAAGCCTGGCCCCTTCCAGTGCCAGGTTCCTGGCAACTGCAAATCCCAATCCGGAACTGGAAGCTGCCACCATCATTACTTTATTTTTTAATCCAAGGTCCATGTGAATATTATCTCTTTTTAGTAAATATTGCAACAATAAGGGTTGTTATCAATCCAAGAACAGGTGCGGATATTAATCCCAGGACTATGTAATTTTTCAGGTTGTAATTGTCATTAGCCTCAGAAAATGACATTTTTCCTGTTTCAACAGCATAGTCTATAGCGTTCTGAAAATATCCAGGAGTAATATATGTTGATGTAATGTATTGGTTTAGAGGACTTAAAACGGTTACAATAGCAGATATGATCAGACCGGAGATTACGCCCTGCAAATAGGTCATTTTGCCATTGTAGTAGTTTTTCCGTTTGTCCAGTAAAGCAAATACATATATTGCTATGGCTGGAATTGCAACAAAATTGGTGACTATTGCATGCTTGCCGATATGCTCGTCATGGAGTCCTGCAAGTTTTTCCAGCATCATCCATAATAACGTCATCAAAGAGAATATGATGGCCCATTTGATTTCAATTGTAATTCTTTTCATGATTTCTGGTATTAAGGAGTCAATTATTTACCGATGATTTCAATATTTATCCTGAGAAAACAGCATGTCGTATTTTTATGAATTGCTTATTTGATCCATATGGTTTTCAGTACCGCATCTGTCAGTTGGAGTTCTTGTGAGCAATTAATTGAACAGTAACAGCATCCCCGTTGTGAAGTTTTCCCTCTTTAAGCTCCCGTGTCACTGTTTCAAGTTTTTCAATTTCCAGTTCCATGAAATCATGGTATAGGTTCTCTTCATTAAAAAGAAGGTCAATGTTCCCTGGCCCCCCGGAGGTTTTCTCTATTTGCTTTTTTTCAAAACCTTCCAGAATGATAAGGCCCCCGGGGTTAAGCATTCGGATCAGTTTTTTATGAAATGCATGCCGCATCAGCGGGGGCTGATGGGTGTAAAACAGTCCGATCATATCAAAGGAATGGTCTTCCGCGATGAAATCAAGGTAGGAATTGACTTCATAATTTATCGTTACACCTGCTATTTCAGCAAGTTTTAACGCTTTGTTTTTTCCTTCAGTACTTACATCAAAAGCCGTTACATTCCATCCAAGCCGTGATGCATATACAGCATTCCGGCCCTCGCCCTCTCCGGGTAAAAGGATCTTTCCGGGAGCCAGGTTGGTTATAACCGATTTGAAAAAGTCATTTGGATCTTTGCCATAAACATAATTGCGAATACTGTATCGCTGATCCCAAAATTGTTGCATCGTGAATGGTTTAAGAAGATAACCATTGAACCATATGTTTTGTTGGGAGATTTTAATGATATTTTGAAATAACCACAGCACCAACACTGTCGCTGAATACGTTCACAGTGGTTCGGAACATGTCCAGGATCCTGTCCACGGCAAGAATGATACCTATTCCCTCAAGAGGAAGCCCCACGGCATTGAGGATGATGGTCATCATAACCAAACCGCTCATTGGAATGCTGGCAGCCCCGATGGAAGCCAGTACGGCAGTGATCACAATAATGCCCTGCTGGGCAAAAGTAAGGTCAAAACCATACACCTGTGCGATGAAGATCGTTGCCACGCACTCGTACAGTGCAGTGCCGTCCATGTTGATCGTAGCCCCGATGGGCAGAACAAAACCGGCCGCCTTTTCTGATGCCCCGGAATGTTCCGTAACTGCTTTCATGGTAAAGGGGAGCGTAACAATGGTTGAACAGGTAGAAAAAGCAGTAAGCAGGGCGGTGATCATTCCGCGGTAGTGTCTGAATGGTGAAGTTTTCCCGATAAATTTGAGAATAAGGGGCAGGGTAATGAAAAAATGTATGCAGAGCGCTGCCAGTACGACCAGAAAATACTTTCCCAGTGGAACAAAGGCATCAAAACCGGTTTCTGCAACAATGATGGCCACAATGCCAAAAACCCCGACCGGTGCAGTCCAGACCACAAAAAGCGTAAGTTTCATCATTGCTTCAAAACCTGCATGGAAGAAATCACCCAGCAGGATCCGCTGTTTTTCCTTAAGCTGTGTTACAAAAAATCCAAAAAGGATGCTGAAAAAAATTACCGGAAGGACATCTCCGGAGGCCATCGCGCGGAATACATTTTCAGGGATAATATCCAGTAGCAGGTCTCCCAGCCCTTTTTCAACCACTCCGATCGAATCGGGGTCGGCATCCAGGCCCAGGTTGACCCCTATGCCGGGTTTGAAAATATTCACAAGGACCTGTCCCGTAAGAATGGCAAGGATGCTGGTGGAAAGGTAATAACCAATCGTCCTCAGGGTTATTTGCCCAAGTCCTTTTGACGATCCCACTTTTACAACGGCACTGATAATGGAGGTGATCACAAGTGGCAGTATGGCCATTTTCAGCAACCGGAGAAATAGGGTTTTCATGGGGGCAGCAATCTTCACAATCGGTTCTCCAAAGATCCACCCTGCTGCAATACCCAGAAAAAAGCCGGTAAAAATTAAAATCGTGAGCGTGTATTTACGATTTTTCATCGCGTTAATATAGCAACAATGGATGAAAGCCCCAATATCATTGTGTTGGATAAGCCAACAATTTAGATGCAACTTCCTTCACTATTACGCTGCAATCTGTTATTTTTGAAGTTCAAATGCCCTGGCATTGGAAAAGCCGGTAAAAAATACGGTTGAAACACCTTTAATGAAGCAATATTACTCCATTAAGGCAAAGCATCCTGATGCAGTACTGCTGTTCAGGGTAGGTGATTTTTATGAGACTTTCGGGGAGGATGCTATCCGTACAGCAGATATCCTTGGAATAACACTTACAAGAAGGGCCAACGGGGCAGCTTCATTTGTTGAGCTGGCAGGATTCCCCTACCACGCACTTGAAACCTATCTCCCCAAACTTGTCAGGGCCGGTCAGCGGGTGGCCATATGCGAACAGCTTGAGGATCCGAAAATGGCCAAAAAGATTGTTAAGCGGGGCATCACGGAACTGGTTACGCCCGGAGTTACCACCAACGACAATGTGCTGGAGCACAAAGAGAATAATTTTTTGGCAGGTGTTTATCTGGATGCCAATATTGCGGGCATATCGTTTCTGGATATTTCAACGGGGGAATTTCTTACAGCTGAAGGCAACCTGGAATATATCGATAAGCTGCTGGGAAGTTTCCAGCCCAAGGAGGTGCTTGTTCAGCGCAGCAGGATGTCATTTTTCGAGGAGAAACTCGGAACGGGCTATTATTGTTATCCGCTTGACGACTGGGTTTTCACGGAGGACAATGCCAGGGACAAATTGCTCAGGCATTTCAGGACAAAAAACCTGAAGGGCTTTGGGGTGCATCGCCTGGAACACGGGATCATCGCGAGCGGAGCTGTACTTCAATACCTGGAGCTCACGCAGCACAACGACAAGAGCCATATATCAAACCTTTCCAGAATTGAAGAGGACCATTACGTGTGGCTGGATCGCTTCACCATCAGGAACCTGGAGATATTCCAGTCCATTCATGAGGGGGGAAAGACCTTATTGCAGGTGATGGATAAAACGGTTTCCCCCATGGGATCACGCCTGCTGAAAAGGTGGCTTGCCCTTCCCCTGAAGGACATTCTTCTGATCAGGGAGCGGCACAACATGGTGCAATATTTTCTTGAGGATGATGAATTTTCCGATTTCCTTGGCGGTCATATTCACAAGATCGGCGATCTGGAACGCATCGTTTCCAAAGTGGCAGTTGGTAAGGTCACCCCAAGGGATATCGTGCATTTGAAAAATGCACTTGCAGCCATTCTTCCCATCAAGGAAAAATGTGCGGGATCGGATGAACCGGCGTTGAAAAAGATAGCCGAGCAGATCAATCCTTGTGCCTCTGTGCGCGAGCGAATTGAAAAAGAGATTGTTGAGGAGCCTCCCAACCAGGTGAACAAGGGAGGGGTCATTGCAGAAGGTGTTTCTGCAGAGCTGGATGAACTCAGGGATGTCATGTATTCCGGAAAAGATTACCTGAGACAATTGCAGCAGGAAGAGATAAAACGGACCGGCATATCAAGCTTGAAAATCGCGTTCAACAACGTTTTCGGGTATTATATTGAAGTGAGGAATACGCACAAAGACAAGGTGCCGGATGACTGGATAAGAAAACAGACCCTGGTAAGTGCGGAACGTTACATTACCGCTGAATTGAAGGAATACGAGCAGAAGATACTCGGAGCTGAAGAAAAGAGCATGGAGCTGGAAGCAAGGTTGTTTAATGAGCTGGTTGCGGATCTGAATGATTTTATTCCCGCCATACAGCTGAATGCTTCTCTTATTGCAAGGCTGGACGTCTTGCTTTCATTTGCAAAGATCACAACGGAAAACAAATATGTAAGACCCGTTCTGGATGATTCCTTTTCCATAGACATAAAACAGGGAAGGCACCCCGTGATAGAACAACAGCTGCCTGTTGATGAGCCGTATATTGCCAATGATGTTTTCCTTGATAACGACAACCAGCAGGTGATCATTCTTACAGGTCCGAATATGTCTGGAAAATCAGCGCTCTTACGCCAGGTGGCCCTGATCACCCTGATGGCCCAGGTGGGCAGCTTTGTTCCTGCAGAGAAGGCAACGCTGGGCTGGGTGGACAAGATCTTTACCCGTGTGGGAGCATCAGACAACATCTCGCTGGGGGAATCGACTTTCATGGTGGAGATGCTTGAATCAGCCAGCATACTGAATAACCTTTCCAACAGGAGCCTTATTTTGCTGGATGAAATTGGCAGGGGAACAAGCACCTATGACGGGATCTCCATTGCATGGGCCATGGTTGAATACATTCATGAACATCCCAAATGGAAAGCAAAAACACTCTTCGCTACACACTACCACGAGTTGAACGAAATGGAATCCTCGTTCGGCAGGGTGAAGAACTACAATATTTCCATAAAGGAAATGGACAACAGGGTGATCTTCCTTCGCAAACTGGTACCCGGCGGAAGTGAACACAGTTTCGGGATCCACGTGGCAGAAATGGCCGGTATGCCTAAGAGCGTGGTGAAACGCGCAGGTGAGATACTCAATGAACTGGAGACCGGTGAAGGCGACAGGAAGATCAGCAAACCGGTAAGTGATCTCGGAAACAGCAGGGAAGGGATGCAGATGAGCTTCTTTAACCTTGATGACCCCGTATTAAAACAGATCAGGGATGAAATCGCCGGCACGGATATTGATAACCTCACACCGGTGGAAGCGCTGAATAAATTGAACGAGATAAAAAAATTCATTGGAATAAAGAAAAAGTAGAAATGAAGAATATTAAAAACATGTCAGTTAGAGCATTAACATTTGTTTTCTTGGCTTTATTTGTTGCCTTTCCTGTATCAGGACAGACGCGGGCACATGAAATTAATGACAAACTGGGCAGGGGGGTTAACCTGGGGAACAGCTTTGAAGCTCCACGTAACAACAGCTGGGGGGTATCGGTTGATGCAGCCGACCTGGAAAATATAGCGAGCCAGGGATTTTCAAATGTCAGGATTCCCATCAGGTGGAATGACTATGCATCTGAAGCGGCTCCCTATACCATTGAATCATTTTTCGTTGATACCGTTCAGAAGGTTGTGGATGCTGCCCTTGAAAATGGTTTGTACGCGATCATCAACATACATCATTACGATGCATTCAATGATAATCCTGATAGTTATCACAAGAACCGGTTTTTTGCCATCTGGAAGCAGATCTCCCATACATTCAGGGATTATCCCGACAGTTTGTTGTTTGAGTTCCTGAATGAACCCCATGTATCCATGGACGCTGCACACTGGAACCCGATATTCAAGCAGGTACTGGATACGGTAAGGGTTGAAAATCCCGACAGGATCTGCGTGGTTGGTCCGCCAGACTGGAACAATGTGAACAGCGTGGACAAGTTGGAATGGACAACAGATACAAACATGATCCTGACGGTACATTATTATAACCCGTTTCATTTCACCCACCAGGGTGCCGGATGGGTAGGTGATCAATCTGATGACTGGCTGGGAACAACCTGGGACAGCACGGAAGCACAAAGGCAGGCCGTGATCGATGATTTCGCAAAGGTCAGAAACTTTTCAGAGACACACAATGTGCCTGTTCATGTGGGGGAATTTGGCGCCTATTCGGCTGCAGACGATGCCTCCAGGGCACGCTGGACTTCCTATTGCGCACGTACCTTTGAATCTTTTGGTTTCAGCTGGTCGTACTGGGAATACCAGGCAGGATTCGGAGTGTATGATCCGGCACTTGGGATGTGGAGAAATTTTCTGCTGAATGCGCTTACCGAACGCATTGATCCCAATTCAATTCTTCCGGATCCGTGGGATGTCAGGAACGGGGATTTTTCAAACGAACTGAACGGATGGAATTTTCAAGTTCAGGGAGAGGCGGTGGCAACTGCTGAAGTGCAGCAGGAAACAGCCACGGTGAATGTAAATGCAGTTGATGGAAGCAACTGGCATGTGCAGATGTCGCAGACCGGCATCCAACTCATCCAGTGGGGAGAATACAGTTTGACATTTGACGCGTGGTCGGACACCCCGGGAATGAACATCACCGTTTACCTGGGGAAAAGCACCGATCCCTACAATGCTTACACAGAATATAAAAACTTTGAATTGTCGGGAGAAAATGCAAGGTATGAGTTGTTGTTTACCATGGAGGAGCCATCAGATAAGACCGCGCGGCTTGTTTTTGACCTCGGGTACTCAACGGGAACAATTTACCTTGACAGCATTGAAATGAAGCAACTCTTTGTACCTGTCCTTGTGGAACAGATACAGATCGGTCCGGATCCGGCACAAATTACTGAAAAAGGAGACAGTTTGCAGCTTACTGTAGAGATCCTTCCGGAAGCGGCAAACAGCAAAGAGGTATCCTGGTCGGTCAGGCAGGGAGAAAATATTGCAGAGGTCACCAGTTACGGAATGGTTAAAGCCAAAGGCGTGGCAGATGGGGAGGTGCTTGTGGAGGCTAAGGCAAAGGATGGCTCCGGAGTGACGGGGCTCATAAAAGTTGAGGTAAGCAACCAGTTGCTGGTGGAGAGCATCTCCCTGGATCCCACAACAACAGTAATAGATGATTACAGGGGAACCGCCAGGATATTTAACGAAGTGTTGCCTGAAAATGCTTCAAACAAAACCCTTTTGTGGGAAACCACCTCGGGAGGAAACATAGCAGAAATTTCACAGTCCGGTTTACTGGAAGCACTCGGAACGGGTGATGGGGATGTAACCGTAAGAGCCGCTACAACAGACGGTTCAAATCTTTACGATGAAGTGGTCATAACACTTACCAACCAGGTAATGGCAGAAAGCGTGGAGATATTGGCCCCCGCGACCGTGATTGATGTTCTGCAGGGCTCTTTGCAGCTGGAAGCTGAGGTTTTGCCCGAAAATGCATCCAGGAAAATGGTTGCATGGAATGTGGTTGATGGAAAGCCGATGGCAACCATCGACCAGGATGGGTTATTAACAGCTACAGGAGATGGAAACGGTATCGTAATAGTCAGGGCCTCGGCAAACGATGGTTCCGGTGTGTATGATGAGATGGAGATCACGCTTACCAACCAGAATTCGGGTATAACCGGTATGCCTGCACAACCGTTTCATGCATGGACAAAAGGAGAAAAGGTGATGCTTGAGTATCCTGTTGCCGGAAAAGCAGAAAGGGTATTGATCTATACTCTGGGAGGAAAAAGGATCATTGACGAAGCAATTCCCCAGGGTTCTTCAGCACATGAAATCGACATGACAGGTTTTTCGGAAGGTATTTACGTGGTACGCATACTGAAATCAGGGGAATTGATTACCGGGAAGGTCACTTTTTTCAGGTAAGTCAAATAATTTACGCTATACGCTGCAGGATCTGTCAGGCTGGCTCTTCAACCCGTTTAAGTCAACTAATTGTTGCACATATGGATTATCAGTTATATATTTGCAATCCGAAATTGCGGGAATAGCTCAGTTGGTAGAGCGTGACCTTGCCAAGGTCGAGGTCGCGGGTTCGAGTCCCGTTTCCCGCTCGTAATTTTTACCACCTCCTTTGCGGGGGGTGGTTTTTTTATGTATTTTTGCCCTGCCAAATCCTAAAAAACGCTAAATAGCCCGAGTGGCGGAACCGAGTTTACGAGCTCCCGCCTTCAGGTAGCGAGTGAGAAAGCAGGATGAAAATGTTTTACTAATGAGCAGGTCTACCGCTCAAAAGCCCGAGTGGCGGAATAGGTAGACGCGCTGGACTTAAAATCCAGTGGTCAGCAATGGCCGTACCGGTTCGATTCCGGTCTCGGGTACAAAATCAGAGAGAGAGCGAAGAGAGAGAGTGAAGAGCCTGTCTTCGTTGAAACTTCGGCAGAAAGGCGAGAGCGATGAATGACCACTCTGATTTTTCTTCACTATCGCTCTCGCTCTCACACTTCAATTTGCCTGTTTCTTCCGGTTTATTGTTGGGAAGGGTGGCACAACCGAGGAGTTCTGAAAAAACGACGAGCTCGCGAGCCCCCTGTTTTACAACACATTTTCCACCTGTCCATTAACATATATACTCCTGCGGGGCTGTCGTAATTTTGCATTTGAAAAAATCCACATAATCATGGCAAAATTTACAAAAGAAGACGCGTTGAATTACCACAGTTCCGGTCGACCCGGAAAAATTGAGGTAATTCCAACAAAACCGCACAGCACACAACTCGACCTTTCGCTGGCTTATTCACCGGGGGTGGCAGAACCCTGTCTTGAAATTCAGAAGAACCCCGATGATGTATATAAATACACCGCGCTTGGAAACCTGGTGGCAGTGATCTCCAACGGGACCGCTGTACTCGGACTCGGAGATATCGGGGCAATGGCCGGGAAACCCGTAATGGAGGGCAAGGGTCTGTTGTTCAAAATTTTTTCGGATGTGGACGTGTTTGACATTGAAATTGACACGCACAATGTAGAGGAATTCATTAACACTGTGGAGGCGATCGCTGTCACTTTTGGCGGCATCAACCTGGAAGACATCAAAGCTCCTGAATGTTTTGAGATCGAGGAGAGACTGAAAGCTTCACTTGACATACCCGTATTTCATGATGATCAACATGGAACAGCCATCATATCCGGGGCAGGACTGATCAATGCACTGGAACTGGTAAATAAGAAGATTGAAGATCTGAAAGTTGTGGTAAATGGCGCCGGTGCCTCTGCGATATCCTGTGCAAAGCTCTACATTTCCCTTGGAATAAAAGCAGAAAATGTGACCATGTGCGACAGCAAGGGGGTGCTGAACAAAAGGCGTACGGGATTGAACAAATACAAAGCGGAGTTCGTGAGGGATACTGATGCAAATACACTCGAAGATGCAATCAAGGGGGCCGATGTTTTCCTGGGCCTTTCTGTGGCCGATGTGTTTACACCCGAAATGCTTAAGACAATGAACAGGGATCCCATTGTTTTTGCCATGGCCAATCCCAATCCGGAAATATCTTATGAAAAGGCCATTTCAGCCAGGAAAGATCTGATTTTTGCCACGGGACGTTCCGATTATCCCAACCAGATCAACAATGTGCTTGGCTTCCCGTTCATTTTCAGGGGAGCACTCGACGTGAAAGCAAAGGCGATCAATGAAGAAATGAAAATTGCTGCCGTCCATGCACTTGCAGAGCTTACCAAGGAAGACGTCCCGGATACAGTCAATAAGGCATATAAGACACAAAACCTATATTTTGGAAGGGATTACATCATTCCCAAACCACTGGATCCCAGGTTGATCTATCATGTGGCGCCGGCCGTGGCAAAGGCAGCTATTGAAACAGGAGTGGCAAGGACAATCATCAAAGACTGGGATGCATACAAAGCGTTTCTGAGGAAGCGAATGGGTATAGATAACCAACTGATCAGGGAGGTTCGCGATAAAGCAAAATCCAGTCCAAAAAAACTTGTGTTTGGTGAGGCAGACAATTACATGATGCTGAAAGCCATTCAGACAATTAAACACGAAGGAATAGCAGAACCGGTATTGCTGGGAGATAAAAAGAAAATAGAGAAGCTGATCAAAGAATATCACCTGGATATCGAAGATGTTACAGTGATTGAGCAACGCTGTCCGGAAGGAGATGAGTTAAGAAAAAGCTATGCAAAAAGGCTCTTTGAAAAGCGGAGCAGGAAGGGGATGACCTATGAAGATGCTTTTGCCCAGATGCTGCTGCCAAACCATTTCGGGATCATGATGGTTGAAATGGGTGATGCAGACGCATTTTTGTCTGGATTTTCAAGCAAATATGCCGATGTAATACGACCGGCCATACAGATAACGGGCTCCAACAACCCGAAGAAGCATATTGCGGGAATGTATATTGTTCAGACCAAGAAAGGAACCTATTTCTTTGCCGATACAACGGTGAACATTCGGCCCTCGGCACAAACCATCGTTGATACCACGCTCCTTGTGGCAGATTCTGTAAGGCATTTTAACATCGAGCCGGTCATTGCCATTGTGAGCTATTCCAATTTTGGATCCATCAAAGGAGACAGTCCGCAATGCGCAAGAGAAGCGGTCGGTATTCTTCATGAAGAGTATCCCGAACTCATCGTGGATGGTGAAATGCAGATGAACTATGCATTGAACACTCCGCTGAGAATGAAGAAATACCCGTTTAACAAGCTCGGTGAACGTGAAGTGAATACCATTATCTTCCCGAACCTGAGCTCCGGAAACATTGCCTATAAGATGATGCAGGAGATCGGGGGAGCGGAGGTAACCGGACCAATTTTACTGGGTATGGGAAAACCGGTGCATATCCTGCAGATGGAAGCTTCGGTTCGTGAAATTGTTGATATGGCAGCATTCGCAGTTGTAGATGCCCAATACAAGCAATCGGTGGTGTAGGAGTCCGCCTTCGCTGAAGCTACGGGGGAGACAGTGAGGCAGTGAGGCAGTGAGGCGGTGAGACAGTGAGACGGTGAGGCAGTGAGACGGTGAGGCAGTGAGACGGTGAGACAGTGAGGCAGTGAGACAGTGAGACAGTGAGGCAGGGAGGCAGTAAATGATCAACGGAATTGGCTGTATAGTATTAAAGATACCGCAACACAATTGAAGCCAGGGGCCAGGAGCCAGGGGCCAAAGGCCGGGAGCCAGAGCGAATATCGAATATAGAATGTCGAAGTAACCAGTAACCAGCAACCAGCAACCAGCAACCCCTCTGTAAACCTCTTTATTCTCAGCGGTTCTCAGTGTAACCTTGCCATTAAGCCATCAAACAGTAATTTTTTTTCTTATATTCGGCCAAAACAAGTTGATTATGTCATTCCCAAAAGTAGAAGCTTCGAAAATAAGAACCCTTTCCCTGGAAGCATTCAGGGAGATGGATTATTACGCGGTAAATAATTACCACCTGCCGGTGGAGCTTATGATGGAAAGCGCGGGATTACAGCTTGCAAGATTATCTGCAACCGTGGTACATCCCGGCTCGAAAGTGCTGGTGGGTGTGGGTCCGGGAAACAACGGAGGGGGAGGACTCGTGGCCGCACGCAGACTGGAAGCCTGGGGATATAAGGTACATATTCAGATGCCGATCGCAACAAACCATCCAATGATCAGAGAACAACTGAAGCGTACCATCGCATACGGCGTTGAAAAAACCATTGAATCTGAATATGACCTCGTGCTTGATTGCTTCTTTGGATTCAGCCAGCGGCTTCCCCTCCCGGAAGATATATCAGAGCTGATAAGCATCATGAATACCATGAGGTCAGCGAAAATATCCCTTGACATACCCACAGGGATTTGTGATGAGCAGGGCAGTGTACGTTTCAAGACAGATAAGGTGTTGACTGTTGCGGCTCCGAAAACGATCCTGCTTAACCACATTGATGAGTACCGGCTCTTCATTGCAGATGTGGGGATCCCCCAGGAGGTCTACCTGAGAAATAAAATAGATTATACGTCACTTGGATTTTACCGTGATCAGATCATTGAAGTGGTATAAAATAAGAGGCTGTGTCAAAAATATTTTTGACACAGCCCCTCTTTCACTTTACTACTACCAATCTATATACATGTGCTACATGAAAAAACTTATTAGTTTGCATAATCTTTGAGGGATTCCATCAGTTTCTTCCTTGTGAAGAAAATCCGGCTTTTCACGGTCCCAATCTTTAAATTCAGACCTTCCGCAATCTCTTTGTATTTGTATCCCTCCGTATGCATCAGGAAAGGGATTTTCAATTCATCCTGCAACGCGTCAATATGTTTGTGGATCTCCTTGAGCTGGTAATCGGAATCCGGTTTGGTACTTTTTTCCTCCTTTGAATTGTTCAGATAATACAGGTCCTCTGTTTGATCAACGATGGTTTTTTGCCTTACCGCTTTCCTGTAATTATTTATAAAGGTGTTCTTCATTATGGTATACGCCCATGCTTCGAAGTTTGTAAATTCAATGAACTTGTCCTTCGAAGACAATGCTTTTACATAGGTTTCCTGAAGCAGGTCCTTTGCCGCTTCCCTGTCGGATGTCAGGCTTAAGGCAAATCTCTCCAGTCGATCTTCCATGTTGATCAGCTTTGTATTGAATTCCATTGTTGTCATAATATCTATTGCTTTAAGGGGTTATCAATCTAAATGTTTAACAAACATACAAAAAAATTGAACACATTCCAAATGATAACAATACATAAGATATTAATACATAATCAATTCTAAATAAACAACATTTTTGAAACCCTTGTTAATAAAGGAAAAAGGGAGATAAAAATCTTTTACAATATAAATTGTATAAATAAAAGCAAACGTTTAAAGAAAAGGAGGTTTTGTTTAACAAAACAGGTCGAAGGGGGTCTTATTTTATTGAATGGAAGCTATGCTTCAAGTTTTTTGAGGTAAACTTTGAAGTCCTTTATATGCTTTATCTTTTGGTAGTTTTTCCCAAAGAATTCTGCATCCTTCTCCATGTAAGCAGAGAAATAGAGAATGTTTTTATCAGGGAATGCACCGCCAAGGTCCTGAAGGTAGGTTACAAAGTCAAATTCAGGTTGCGGTATGGTGGAGGAGACCATGATGTGGTCAAAATGTCGTGAAGCGCCGGTTGCCAGGATGTCTGAATAGGGAACCGACTGTCCGAGATAGATCACGTCATGCCCTTTTTCCTTCAGCAGGTACAATGAGAACAGGAGTCCAATTTCGTGCCATTCACCTTCGGGAAGGAACAGAAGAAACTTTTCTGCATTGGGATTAAATACATGTGAAAAACCGTCGATCGCGGAAATGATCTTCTGCCTTACAAGGTTGGACACAAAATGTTCCTGGGCAGGATTTACATCTCCTGCCAGCCACAGTACTCCGATCTTATCGAGAAAAGGGTAAACAACATTGAGAAAGGCATCGGTAAATCCGTGTTTGGATATGGCTTTGTTGAGGGTTGACAAAAACTTGATCTCATCCAGGTCGATCATTGATATGATCATGGAATCAATGGCATTTTCCATGCTCGGGTAGCTGACTGATACCCGCAAGATCTCTTCTTTCAGCTCTTTTTCGCTCAGGCGTGCAATGTTGGAGATTTTAATACCATGCCTGTTCAGCACCGCAACGTTCAGAATTTTTTTCAATTCCTGATCTGTGTAATACCTGATGTTGGTTATGGTGCGGTGCGGTTCAATAAGGTTGTATCTTTTTTCCCAGATCCTTATCGTGTGCGCTTTTATGCCTGAAAGGTTTTCTAATTCTTTGATTGAATAAACAGCCATTGTGATGGTCCTCTCCTTGTGATTCCTCAAAAATAACAACTTACAGGACTAAATTGTTTATTATTGGGGACTGTTTTTTAAACATTTATTTCTTTCGGATCATCAACAATCCGTCACGTATGGTGAGAAATACATTTTCAACCCGGCTGTCGTGTTGCACCAGCCGGTTGAATTCCTGTAGTTTATTTGTTGACAGATCGCTTGATTTGCTGTCTGTCACTTTACCGCTCCAGAGCACATTATCTGCGATCAAAATTCCTCCTGCAGACAGCAAATCAATACAGGCAGTGTAATATTCAGGATAGCCCTCTTTGTTGGCATCCAGAAAAATAAGATCAAATGGATCCCTGAATGCTTGTATGATCTCAAGGGCATTTCCAATAAGAAGGGATGCTTTTTGATCCAACCCCGACTGTTGAAAGAATTCGTTAATCTGATCCCGGAGTTCTTCATTGGCCTCAATGGTGATCAGTTCCCCTTTTTCCTGCAGTCCTTTTGCCAGGCAATAGGCGGAATATCCAGTGAAGGTTCCGATCTCAAGGATCCTTTGCGGGCGGATCATTTTGCTGATCATTGAAAGAAACTGTCCCTGTACCTTCCCGGAAATCATTTGCGGGTGAGCGGCATTCAGGTAAGTTTTCCTGTACAGTTCAAAAAGGGCAGTCTCCTCATCCGATGTATGGTCTTCGGCATAGCGTTCAATATCGTAGGGGAATTCAAAATATGCCATCACAGGTAAACGAGTGTATTCAGGTTTGAAGGATCAAGTATTTCATTGGCAACATCCCTCAGTTTTTCCGCGGATATTGCATCAAGTTTTTTTGAAATATCCGTAAGTGAATCTACCCGGTTGAACAGGAGATAGCTTTTTGCAGCGCTGAGCATGAGGTGTTCACTGCTTTCGGAGGATATGGCTATCTGTCCGAGCAGCTGCCTGCGTGCATGCGACAATTTTTTTTCAGGAATGGGTTTGGTGCGGAGTTTTTTCAACTCACCATTTGTAACTTCGAGTGATTTTGGAAAACGTTCCTTATCGCTGCTGAAATAAATATTTACACTGCCATTGTCGGTATAGGGCAGGTAGTGTGATTCGGCGCTGTAGGAAAACCCCCTCCTCTCGCGAAGGGCCATGTTGAGGCGGGAATTCATGCCAGGTCCCCCGAGTATGTTGTTCAGTAAATGCAGCGCCATGCGGTTTTCGTGGTGGTATGCATAGGCGGCTCCGGAAATTACACAATGGGTCTGGAATGTGTTTCGGGTAATTCTGTGGAGTAGTTTTCCGGCAGGTTGAGGGGAGCGTCTTTCCCTGGATCGTGACTGTTGGGGAAGGTCATGAAAATAGCGCTCAGCGTATCTCCTGACCTTTGAAAAGGGAAGGCTGCCTGAGGAGCACAGAACGATCTCTTCGGTGGCGTAATTTTCCTGTCTGAACCTTTCAACCATGCCGTTCCGGAAGCGATGGAGCGATTCCCTGGTTCCCAGGATGTTTCTTCCGATGGGGTGATCGGGAAAGAGGATCTCTTCGGCCTGGTCGAAGATCAGTTCCGACGGTGTGTCTTCATAATTCTGTATTTCACTGATGATAACCTCGATCTCCTTTTTACGCTCTTTTTCTGCAAAAAGTGAATGTAGGAAGATATCCTGGATCAGTTCAACGGCTTTTTTAAAGTCATTTTTAAGAATGGAAGCATAGATCGCGGTTTCCTCTTTGGAGGTATAGGCATTGATCTCACCTCCCACATCTTCCAGCCTGGAAATGATCTGGTAGGCCGACCGTTTGGGAGTTCCTTTGAAGAACATGTGTTCCATGAAGTGCGCCAGTCCGTGTTCATCCTCATTTTCATCCCTTGTTCCCGTATGAACCAGCAATCCGAAATGCGCCACTTCCGAAGCGTTTTGTATGTGTATCAACCGGATACCGTTCGATAACCTGTATGCTTCATATCTCCTCTCCATCGTTTGCAAAAGTAGTAAATCCGGCGAATGTGTAAGTGAAACGGGCATGATTTTAATTTATTGACAGACACTATTTAGACAAGCTCTAAAGAAGAAGTTCTTTATTGATATGCATTATTGTTAAAAAAAACTGCTTAAATTTGCCACGCTTTCGCGTCTTGCTTATGCATTTGCATAATAGGCTGTTGCTGAAAGGGCCGGAAGTTTTATTAAGTGTCGGTGCCATAGCTCAGTTGGTAGAGCACAGGACTGAAAATCCTGGTGTCCCTGGTTCGATTCCTGGTGGCACCACCGAAAACAGAGTGAGAGTGAAGAGCGAGAGCGATGAACTCGCACTCTGTTTTTTTTGAGCCGCAGGCGAAACACTCTCACACTCACACTCACTCTGTTCTTCCGGGGGCGATGAACACTGCTCTGTTTTTTTGTTTTGAGCACAATGAAAAACCACTCTCACACTGGAACTCTCACAGTCGTTATACAATTACTTAACACGATGATCCCGTATAGTCAATGACTTGCGGGCTTTTTTTATGGGGGTGTTGATGGAAGTGTTGATGGATTTTCAAACTTGGGGATTATGCTGAATTATAGAGTTATTGTGTAATTAGAATTAAATATCGTTGTTATTCTTGTAAGTTAGCTAATAACTAATGGATTTTCTGAAAGCTTATATCTTAAATTCCTGATTTTCCATATTCTTTCCTCAAGAATCTCACTTCCAATCTTATCTGCCAGGTTTAGATATAATTTATTACGGTAATTTTGAGGTAAAAGTCAATTTTTATTTTGAACACGCATTTGCTTACTAGCCGTTTGGCATCATTTGTTAATGTTATTTTCAAGGAGTTCAATTTCAGTTTTACTAAGTCCGTAAAGGCTATAAAATAATTTGTCCATTATGTTTTCAAGTTCGGAGATGTTTGCATTAACATCTTGACTTTTAATTTCTAAAACCTTGGTAGCTATTGATGTTATTTCTTTTTGTTGCTCAATACTTGCGTTCATAACTGGTAATGCTCTAATTGATTTAGGATAAGTATGTGATGTTTCTCCTTGCAAACTTTCCGTTGAAAATCTGTTTTTGAAATAAAATGTTGTAACAGAAGAAAGAAGCTGGCTTAATACGAAACTTATTTTATATTCTTGTCCTGTTACTTCGTAATCAAAGTAAGTATTCTTTGGTAGCACATTCTTTAATGAAGTAAATAATGCTGCAATTACACAACCATCGTCTGTGTAATAGCCAT
The DNA here is from genome assembly GCA_021738565.1 of Bacteroidales bacterium. GTDB lineage: Bacteria > Bacteroidota > Bacteroidia > Bacteroidales > M55B112. Next base: position 40,353 of record JAIPBT010000007.1, on the reverse strand, counting down.
TGTCGTCAAATGTTGCTGCTACTCTATGTCCTTTGTCTGATATTTTTCTAATCAGCAATTTCTCCGCTTCAAATAATTCTTCAAAACGAGGACCATACAATTCGTCCTTTCTGTAGTCGAGCCAAAGGTTTCTATATGCAAGTTCCCATCTATGAACATCTTTCCCTTCTACAAACCTTTTACTATTTCCTTTCTCAATTTTTCCAACTACTTCGCTTTTCTTAAAACCACCTTTTATTTTGCTTGAAACTTGTGCACCATAGTTTACATAACAGATATTTCCCAATCTGTAAGAGTGTGATTCAATTTTTTCAAGCAAACTGAAAATATTGTTATCTGCACTTGTGTTAAACCTGTATTCGCTTGATTTTCGCCATTCATTTTTGTCTATAGTGTTTTTGAAATCAATTCTAAATTCTGTTGTATTTGTTTCTAATATGTCGACGTCAGCTTTAACACTTAGTGCGTTTTTAAAGAGATATATTATTGTTCTCCTTGCGACTTCATCAAATACATTACTTGTTTCAAAAAGTGTTATACTTATCAATTCCATTTCATCAAGTAGATGTTTTCTTAATAATGCTGCATATTTCTCACGCAAGAATGGATTTGGGATTATGTAAGTGTTGTATGAATTAGGTTTTCCTATTTCAATAGAAAGAAGTATGAAAGCCATATATAAATCCCAATGACCAGTCAGAATAGCACCGTTTTTTACGATGTTTTTAATTTCTTCCCTTTGATTTTCATCATTTTCGTGCATTTCCCAAGCGCTTATATAAGGCGGATTCCCAATCACCACATCAAATCCCACAAAATCCCCCTCATCATTCAACACTTCAGGAAATTCAAATCGCCATTCAAAAGCATTTTCATAGATCTTGTTGGTACGGATCTCCTCCAGTTCGGTTTCCAGTTTTTCGATTTCCGCCGAAGCTTTCTTTAACTTCTTCTCCCAGTCATCCTTCTTTTTTCCTTCCATTTCAAACAGGTTGTGCTGGCCCGTAAGACTGAATAATTCTCCTTTTAATTTATGGAGCCTCAGGAACCGTTTATCTTTGCTTGAAACCTCGCTTTCGAAATCGGATTTAATCTCCTCGATCAGTTTTCGCATGGCGACCTTCTCCTCCTTATTCTCTGCATTCCGGTATGACATAACAGCCAGCCGGTAGCTGTCAATGGTCCATTTGCTTTTGGCAAGGGCGGATTTTATATCGGCATTCAATGGATAACGACTGATAAGCGAATTTCCGCATTTAATGTTGATATCGATATTGGGCAACGTCTCCAGTTCAGTAAAACCGGAATCTGGCCTGTAATAAGCATTCTTTAATAATTCAATCCAGAGCCTGAGCCGGCAGATTTTTACCGAATTCTGGTTGATATCGACGCCAAACAGGCAGTTTTCAATGATGGTCTGCTTCTCATGGAATAAGGTTTCCTGAATGCGCTGACTTTCCGGATTCTTTGGATGATATTCAAAGAATTCTCCATCTTCATCAGTAATAACCAATTCATCATTGATAACTTCTACATGGTAATCCCTTAATACCTTTCCTTTGGAGTCAGCCAATATTTTTAGTTCAGATTTTATAGCAATGATCTCATTCAGTGCAGAAACCAGGAAGTGACCGGATCCAACTGCCGGATCACAGATCTTCAGACTATTGATGATCTCATTCGCTTCTTTTTTGTCATCTATCTTATTATAAAGCTCTTCCAGGTTATCGCATTTCCATCCTTTGGCATCGTTAAATTTTTGTACAACGGCCCTTCGAATAGTCTCACGACACATGTACATCGTAATGAATCCCGGTGTAAAGAAAGATCCGTCTTTGTATCCATTGATTTTTTCAAAAATAAGTCCTAATACAGATGCATTGATTAGCGTCTTATTCTCTTCAGAAATATCCTCAGCTCCTTCACTTGAAAAATCATAAGCATCCAGAAAATCAAATAAATAATTGAGTGGATTCAGTTTTCCTGATCTTTTCTTTCCAACATTGTCTTTTAATACAGTACCATTTAATATTGGCAGCGTGTAATCATCCTCAAGATTACTTATGCGAATAGTTCTGTGCTCAAGCTCATTGGGTTCAAATAAAGAACTATTCAAATAAGGAATTTTCTTATATTTCTCTTTAACATGATCTCCTCTTTCATTTTCTTTCACAGCAAGCACATGAAAGAATAGTTTATTCAAAGCATCATAATCAGTAATCAATTCAGAATTCAAAAACTTGTATGAAGTATCCCCATTATGATATTTAACTAATTGGCCCTCCAGCAACTTTAGAAAAAGTATTCTGTTGATCCATGTAATAGACAGTTCAAGCGCAACATGATATAATTGTTCATCTTTACTCTCACCATAGTCAGATGGATTTTTAATATCTCTCAAACAATCCTCATAATTCAGGATCTTGATCGCATTTTCAATTAGAGAACCATTATCTCTCTTCCCTTCATCCTTTCGGCCAATAAGCTTCTTACTTTTTTCCTTCCGCTCTTCCAAACCAATAATATGCAACAATTCATTGTAGAATTTTTTGTCAAGTGTATTGCTATCATTGGAAAACGGGAGCTTCAACTGATGCTCTGGGGAAAGGATTTTATATATCTCGATAAGCTTTTTATCATCTTCCTTCGAGTCATTTTTCACAATGGTTTCATAGTCCCTGAGATCAAACCAGGAAACCGGAATATCGACCGCTTGCGTATCGATGAAAGGTTTTGCGATTTCATTGTAGAAAAAATCCGTTTTTGTACCCGAAAGGCTTCCCGCTTCAAATTTTTCAAAGTCAGCAACAAGTTTCCTGTTTTTGGCAAATACTTTTTCAAATTCCTGTGCATTGAAGATGTACCACTCGTAAAGATTGGTGGCGATGAGATGTTTAATTTCAAGGTTTTTATTGGAGATTCTTTCTCTGAGGTAGTACAGAACAAGTTCGTGAACCGCCTTGGAATTGATGTTTTCCCTGGTCGGCATTTCTGCCTTGTTTCCAGGTCGTTTGGTTTCAATGATAACTCCAACAGTGCTTTTAGCATCTTTACCATTGTGAATTACAAGGTCAGTTGTTCCTTTCGTATTGATGTAGTGATTGGGTTGGTAATAGGTGTTCTTTAGAAATTCTGCAATTATATTCTTGTGATGCTCTTCTGATTCAGTCTCTTGCACCTGTCCAAACAGTGAGATAAGGCCTGATTTGAAGGTTTCGATTTGCGAGCGGGTGGGCTTGACTTTTAAGTAGGCCTTATTAAGGGATTTGCGTATGGAGAGGAGTTCAGGCAGCATGCGTTTTAATTACAAGTTTATGGAATTTAAGTTTAAAGATAAGATTTTGATTTATCCATTTCTGAATATTGTCTTTTAACATTGGTTCTGGATCTCAATTCTATTTCAGTTACTTTCTGTTTGGACAATATTTTCGGTTCCATGATTACGATTTTTAGGACAATTGATATTTAGGCCTGATTTCTGAATCAAGCTTGATTTTTGCGATTTGGTTCAAGTAGCACTTGAACCTAATTCCCGGATATCGGTAAATACAGCGATTGACTAGATTGGGAATTTATTTGTTGACGGATTTGTGGATATTTTGGCATCCCATCCCGGAAATTACCGGAGAATTTCTGGGATGGGACAACATTATTCCTTTTTGTGACAGTGATAAATTTGTGCGATATCTAAAAAGGCTTCCATCGGGGAACCTGGACTACAAATCGCTCGAGGATCTATACGATAATTACAGCAAAAAGACATTAAGAGATAAACGCAAGCCGCAGCAGCGTGATCACCCACTGGCTGAAGCACTATAACCTGAGGCAGGTGCAGTACATGGTCGGGCACAAGTATGTCAGTTCAACGGAGCGGTACCAGCTCAATAACCTGGATAAGCTGCAAGGGCAGTTGGAGAGGTATCATCCACTGGAAAGCAGAAACCTTTATGATCGCAAATTGCGACCTTAAATGAAAAAAGCAGGTAAGAAATAATATTTTTGTAATACATAAAACCCGAAACTATGAGTGAAACCGGAAAAGGCATAGCGATACCTGATGAAGTTGTAATGAGCAAGATCTATTTGATCAGGAATAAAAAAGTAATGTTGGACATGGACCTGGCTGAACTTTATGAGGTAGAAACCAAGCAGCTTAAAAGGGCCGTCAGGCGAAATATCAGCCGCTTCCCGGAAGACTTCATGTTCGAGTTATCTGATACCGAATTTACAGACTTGAGGAGCCAATCTGGCACCTCAAGTTGGGGCGGAGTTCGCTATGCTCCAATGGCCTTTACTGAACAGGGTGTAGCCATGTTGTCCAGTGTCTTAAACAGTGAAAGGGCAATCTCAGTAAATATCCAGATCATCCGGATTTTTACCAAAATGCGAGAGCTGCTTTCTACCCACAAAGAAATACTCCAGAAACTTGAACAGCTTGAAAAGAAAGATGTGGAGCAAGATGAAAAACTCATGCTAATCTTTGAATATCTCAAGCAACTGGAAAAAGCCAAGCAGGGAGAACTGGAATACAGAAGCCGGGAACTTGTTGGCTTTAAACAAAACAAAAAGAAATAATCCCTCACCTCCCAGCAGCCCTCCCTTCTGTGCCGATCTGGTACCTGTAAGGCTTTGGCACACCAAAGCCAACAGGATACTAAATCGGGACAGCTGCCGGCGAGTTGATCTGATCCTGCTTCGACCATGACACTTCCCCATGCGCTTGCTGAAAAGCAGCCTAAGCCAAAGCAGTAAGCCTTCCTGTAAAGTTACTGCCAGGGTGCCAATTTGCATCAACGTAGTTAATTACGTATTTTACTACGTAGATAAAAAACTCGCTTATGGCACGAAGAAAAATCAACGAAAGAAACATCAGGAGTTTAACAAAAGTATCCGGTGGCACAAGCTACGGGATCACCCTGCCCATGGAGTACATCCGAAAGTTGGGCTGGCGGGCCAAACAGAAACTCGAGGTCAAACTCTACCAGGATAGGATCATTATCCGCGACTGGAATGATGAATAAGCTCTTTTCCTTTTCAACTGAACCCCTTTTAAAATTGGGGTCAATATACGGACATTGGCAATGAGCGTTTGGTCTTTAACCCGGCCGATTTTCCTGATGATGATACTTTTTCAGCGGTAAACAGCCTGTTGGGTCTGTTTGTATTCAACCTTATATTGATTTTAAAACCATCAATGGCAACATGGCTGGAAATGCTGTTTTTTACAATAGTGAATGGTATATTATGCTTTATTTAGTAAATTTACCCCCAAAGACGCTGATTACTAATAACAAATGCATGATCATTAGAAGAATAATTATCCTGGCAATTCTGCTAAGTATTTCGTGCTGTCTGTTTTCACAGGAGTCGGCTCTGAATTTTTTCTCCCTTGATATTCACGATGGGTTGTCTGACAACCTGGTAACAGGAATCGTCAAGGATCCTGAAGGGTATTTATGGATATCAACACAAAACGGGCTTAACAGGTTTGACGGATCTGAATTTAAGGTTTTTAAGTCAGACACAACTTTAAATGCGTTACCTGATAATGCCATCAGCGACCTGTTCCTGACGGAGTCCGGTGAACTATGGTTGGGATACTTCACCAAAGGAGTGGCAAAATATCAGTCTCTTTCCCAGACCTTTCAATTTACTGGTTTCGAGGAGTTCCCCGGCACGGTTGCGGGCCAGCAATTAACAGGTTTTGCAGAGGATACGGATACCAATCTGTACATTGCTACCACCGGGAATGTTTTTATGAGAAGTGACGAAGCGGGTGATTTAAGCAATATTACCAATGAGATTTTTTCAAGTATCGACAGTGATGACTTAGGAGACTTTAATATACTGGCCATTACACATGATGAGGAGCAGGGGATATGGCTGGTATGTTCCGGAGACCTTTTTATTCATTACAACCATGAAAGTGCCGAGGTAAAATATTATCCTGCCGTTATACCGAGGGAGGAGCCCATTAATATGATTCAGTCCATGATACATTTTGATGGTAAGCTATGGATTGGCGGACTGGACCCTGAATTTTATTCCTTTGATCCCGCAACCGGCCGGGTTGAACTGTTGCTGAGCGATCTTGAACTGGTTATGACAAACAAAATATCGCTTTCATCAGACAGTCTTTTATGGCTATCCACAACGGATGGGTTGATAAAATACAATCCTGAAAACAGGGACTATCACCGGTACATGTCAAATGTGCAGAACGACAGGAGCTTATCCACTTCACGTATCTCCTGCTTTTTAGAAGATGAACAACAAGTGTACTGGATCGGACTTGAGAATTCAGGGATCAACTATGCCTTCGGCAACCTGTCATTTCAGCATTTGTACCAGGGTGAGTACGGTCAGGGCGGACTATTTGAAAGAAATATTTCAGCTTTATTCCACGATCAGGAAGGAAATTTTTGGATAGGATATTCTTCAGGGTTGATTGAAAGGCATGATGCAAAGACAGGGGAACGGCATACATTTTCAGGCCGGGCCATGACCGGATCATCCGGGTCAGGGGCCATTTTTAACATATTTCAGGACAGGGAAGGAACAATTTATTTCACATCCTGGAGGGGTGGCATTCAGCAATTTAACAGGCACAAGTTTCAATTTGAACCACTATTCGGGAATGCTGCATCCTACCAGGAAATAATCGACGGTGTTGATATCCGGGATGTTACAGAAGATTCAAGGGGAAGGCTATGGCTTACGGTGCATGGGTTTGGGGTCTATGTTGTGGACAGGGATAAGCGGGAGGCAGTGAAGCTTTCATCGACCAACATCATGGATTCCTTGTTTGGTGACTGGGTATACCAGGTTGAAATTGACCATAAAGGATACGCGTGGATCACTTCAGCATGGGGCCTCACCAGGGTATCAACCGATGACTTTAGCAGCAGGAGGTATGATAATTCAGACGGGTCATTATCCCTTACAGACAACCCGACACGGATGCTGACCATTGATAACCACGGAAACGTGTGGGTAGGTAATGACCAGGGGTTGAATTTATATGACAGGGAGGATGAAGTGTTTCATAAGTTTACAACAAAAAACGGCCTCCCGGATCCAATGGTCAGGGCGTTGATCCAGGACAAGAATGACAGGTACTGGGTGAGTACGCTGTACAGAATTGTCTCATTTGAACTGGATTACAGCAGGGGAGATCCATCCCTTTCCTCAATGAACATGTTTAGCATCCATGATGGTCTCTTACAGGAGGGTTTTGCCTTTGGGGGAGTCTCTTCAGATCCTGAGGGGCGGATTTACTTTGGAGGCAGGGATGGCATAGATTATTTTAACCCTGATGAAATTAAGTTACAACATCTGATTCCAAATATTAAGGTAAGCAATTTAAAAGTTTATGACAGGGAAATATTCCCGGGATCTGATAGGGGGCCGGAGATTAACAGCAAGGGGGAGGTGGAATTACACCATACGGAAAACATGATTTCCATTGGGTTTTCCGTATTAAATTACATTCATAGCAACGAAATTTCCTTTAGTTATAAGTTGTTCCCGATAACATCCGACTGGGTATCCCTGGGCAATGAACGGAAGCTGGTTTTATCCAACCTGGCACCGGGTCATTACAGGTTGTCGGTTCGTTTGGAAACGGTTTCGGGTGAGATATACGAAAACAGTGATTTGTTGAAATTGTATATTGAACCGCCCTTCTGGAAGCGGCTATGGTTTAAACTTTTGGTCATGGTCCTTTTATTGTTTATCATCCTTGGAACTGTCTGGAGGTATACGGATAATTTAAGGAAAAAGAAGGATTTGCTGGAGTCTCAGGTTCGTGAGCGTACCGTTGAGCTAAAGGAGAAGAACATGGAACTGGAGGCCCAGGCAGAAATCCTTCAACAATCAAACAAGGAACTTACTGAGAATAAGATTCGGATTGAAAACCAGGCAGAGGAATTAAAAAACCAGAGTGAGCAGCTGGCACGTAATAATGCAGAACTTCATCAGGTGAATGCATTGAAGGATAAGTTCTTCTCCATTATCGCCCATGACCTTAAAAACCCTTTTAATGTGATCTTGGGTTTTGCAGAATTGTTGAATGTCAAGTTTGATGAGTACACTGATGAGGAGAAGAAACAGCGTATCCTCCATATCCGGGAAGCCAGTAACTCGGCGTATGCCTTGCTGGAGAACTTATTACAATGGTCCCGGTCACAATCCGGCCGGCTGAAGGTTCATACGGTTGAAATTCCTGTTTCAGAAGTTTTTAAAAAGCAGGCGGAGTTGTTTAAATCAGTGGTGTTTCAGAAGAATATTGATTTGAAATTCGAGACGTCAGACCGGCTGACGGTGAAGGGAGATTCTGACCTCCTTAGTATCATCCTGAGAAATCTGGTGAGCAATGCATATAAGTTCACCAGGATGGGGGGCAGCATCACGGTTTCGGCGAAATCTGCCGGAAAAGGACTCGTAGAATTTTGTGTAAAGGATAATGGAATGGGGATGAAGCAGGAAGAGATTCAAAAGCTTTTCAGGATAGATCAATCAGTATCAAAAGCCGGAACGGCAGGGGAAACAGGAACCGGACTTGGGTTGATCCTGTGTAAGGAATTTGTTGAGAAGATGCACGGTCGGATCAGCGTTGAAAGTGCTGTTGGGACAGGAACTACTGTTCGCTTCTCCCTGCCCGGGGAGGCCTGAACCATGCTTTCTGTAAATGAGATCTATTCTTTTCCGGGAAGTGATAAAAAGTATTCCTTACATTTTTTATCAATCAGAGATCTTACATCCTTCCATGTGAGCTTTTTATCCCTGATAAGAACCGGCCAGTCTGCAAGATCAACCTCATTGAAATAGTTCATGCTTTTGAGAACATGCATTGAGTTTCTGAGCTGGTATTTTGCCTCGTAGAATTCCAACATTTCTTTAACTCCAAAACTTTCAAGCAAATAATAAAGATCAATAAAATCTTTAACCCGGGTTCCATCATTAGATATGGCATTCAGTTTCATGGCACCTATATCCTGCATGGATGCAATGCACAAACCTTCAGTTTCCAGTGGCTGCTTAATAAGTTTGTATTTATGCGAAAGAATGTCAACCTTAATTCCCCCAATAGAACCCTTAATTGTATTTCTCTCCAGGTAATCCAAATGGAATTCATACTCTTTTTCAAGTTCTTGCAATATAACATAATGATCAAAATCGCCAGGGCTGAATAAATCAACATCATCAGATTTTCTGTGGCCAATTTGCAAAGCCAGCCCTGTTCCTCCAACCAGGATGAAACTTTTCAGATAATCTTTTCGCTGAAGTTGTTGAATCAGCAAAAACACTTTCTCATCAACCGATTCCTTCCTGAGCATTTATATCTTTCAGATTAATGTTATATATTTTATTAATAAAATTCAATGTCTTTTTATCAAAGCTTTTTATCTTTTTCAATTCTTCCAGGATCTCCTGTTCGTCGTAATAATTAATGATTTGCTTAAATTCTGACAGGTTTCCGCGCGAGAATATTCGTTCAATGATCAATCGCTTATTTTTCTTAAGATTAATATTTTTAATAGGAATGTCCCAGAAAAGAGCTCTCCTGAACTTAAGTTCATTCTGTTTATCCTTTAAAATTATTTCCGCATTTTTTACCATTTAAATCGGGCAAAAATTTATACCTAAAAATACGAAAAATATGGATAACCTTTATCGTCAACCTTTCCCATGTACAATATGAGCGTGTTATGTTCCTCATTGAAGAAGAAAATTCATTTCACAATGCAAAGGAACAGGCCATGGCAGAGATCCTGGATATATTGTGTATGGAAGAGGTAAATTAAAACTGTGACCATGTTGGGAGACTATGAAGAGCCGGTTGACAGCACCAATATGAAAAGCAGTATTTCCAGTTTCCCTGATTCTGAATAATATCGAGAATGGCCCTGTGAGAAATAATGATAAACATCAAATGTTGAATATCGAAGTCTTCCAAATCGGGAGAATCGGTTTGTAATTCCTAATTTGTAATTCCTAATTTGTATTTTTATCCTTTTTATAAACCCCGGGACTTCAAATAAATAATGAAATTTATCAGGACCATATTTCTTACTGGCTTTTTTCTGCTCTTAATCATAGGTTGTGAGGAGTATTCCACGCATGAGAAATACAGAAGACCCGATTGGCTGCCCGGAAAACTCTACACCACTGTGTCGGTTCAGGAGAATCTAACCTTGTTTGATGAGTGTTTGCGGCTTACCGGGTTGGATACCATCCTTGATGTTTCGGGATCCTGGACCGTTTTCGCCCCGACCGATGAAGCCATGCAACACTACCTGTCAGAAAATCAATATGCCAGCCTATCGGATATCCCACTGGATGAACTTGAGGTCCTCACCGAATTCCATATTGTTCAGAATCCCTGGACACTGGAGCAACTGCAGAATCTCGGTGTAAATGGATGGAGGACGGGAGATGATGAAAACAGGAACTCATATGCTTTTAAGCGCCAGACAATATTTAAAAATCCTGTAGATAAATATTGGATCGAAAGAGGTAGAAATAGGGAGATGATTGTGATAGATTCAACGGCTTCAGACGATTACAAAAGGGTGTTTGTTGAATCAAGAAAATATGTGCCTGTATTTTATGATGGGTACCTCGATATAAATGGTCTTACTTCTGAAGATTACAGTTATTATTTCAAAAGGGTGTTTGAACGGGGAAATGTCTATTATGCCGGAGCGAGGATCCTGCAGGCTGATATTTTTGCAGAAAACGGATTTGTACACATCATCGACAGGGTTGTGAACCCCATGCTGAATGCAAAGGAATTGCTGGAAAGAGAATTACCGGGTGAAACCTACAAACTTTTCCTGGAACTGGTCTACTGGTATTATCCGGATTTCTCTCCAAACATGCCTGCCACAAATAATCAGCCGTCGGTAAGGCTTGGAGGAGTGGTTGATACATTGTGGGACTTGAATTTCTCTGATCTGGCATTTGATCTTCAAAAGGAACGCACCGGGTACGAAGGCCCCAATACCAATGAAACCCTGGTGATACACAACGGTTTGTTTGTTCCGACAGATGATGCTTTCAGGGAATTCATTGATGGCATCCTGACCGATAAGTCAGGCTACCCCCACTGGTCAGATTATAAAAGTCTTCCACAGGATGTTGTCGGGATCATTATCCCGCCACACTTTAAGTCTGTTCCAATATATCCTTCAAAAAATCAATACCGGGAAATTTTTTGGGAAGAGGGCAGATTCCAACAGAATGAGGGAGACATCATCAGGAGGGAATTTGGGAGCAATTGCACCTTTATTGGATTGAACTCATATATCCCTGACCGTGTGTTTACCAGTGTAACCGGACCGGTATTCTGCCGGCCGGCCTATTCCCATTTCCGCCTGGCAATGCAATATTCCGGAATCGTTGATGCCATCGCTGATAATGATGGTGAATTGTGCTTTTTCCCGATCCCCGATGGCGCCCTGAAAACCGATACTACAATGTTATTGAATTGGATTGATAAGGATAACAACAATTACAATTTTACGGAATACAACAGGGACATGCAGCAAATGGAGGTGCTGGGGCGCGGAGCCATCAGCAGCAGGATACTGAACCATGTCGCAACCACCCTGCCCAACGGAAGCGCCAATAAGGAGTTCCTGCCAACAATGGGGGGTAATTATATCATATGGAATAATTCCGAAAGCACGGTCCGGGGAAGTCTGCCCTCAACAATAGGATTTAACGGAGAAGTTGTTATGATCAACAATCCTGTCATGCTGAAGGGTCCCCATGAAAACGGAGAGGCTTACAGTGTCAAATACTGGTTTAATTTTGAGAATAAAAGTATGCAATCAATCCTGTGGAGGTACCCGGAGTTTTTTAGCCTGCTCAGCAAAGCGGGATTATACGATCACGGTTCACACGATTTTACCTTCATTGATCACAATGAAAATTACACTGTTTTTGCCCCTTCAGACGATGCCCTTGAAAACTACCAGGCCGATACATTAAACATGGAAGATCTCAGCGGATTTTTAAAACATCATTTTATAAAAGGGGCAATCATATTTACAGACAACAAGCAGCCGTCAGGTAATTATGAAACTGCGGGCGGGACAATCCTGAATATTCGAACGGGTCCGGACATTATTGAAGTTCTGGACGAAAACGGGGATCCATATGTCTCAATTCAAGAACAGGAGAATACCACCAATATAATGGTTTCAGAGAGATCTGAGGTTTCTTCTGTTGTGCATGAAATTGATCAGGTGCTAATCCATTGATAAATCCGCCTCAGGCAAAGGTTCGGTAACCAGTACATCTGAGATCGAATGGAAGGGGCCGGTAATTGTTAAAATATTGCAATCCTCCCAAACCGGACGGATGTAGTCGATCACTGAGGTATCTCCGGATTCGGAGATTGTAATTCCATAGGTATCAACGCCGGGATTGATATAGATATCAAGCTTGGCATCAATTATAATTGGTTCATTGCCCAGGGTCCAGTATTCTTGTTTGCCCCAATCCAGGTCATTCAGGTAAAGTTCGCCGAATAAGATATGGTATGCGGCGAACTGGTAAAAAGAATTTGCCCGGTCTGAATAAGGGATCCCGGGAGTTGCAACACGGTTGATCAGATCCTCAATGTTATTAATTCCATTCCTGTGATATATACTGTCATGTTCGGCAAGTATGGTATATTTATCCCACCACAACAATCTTTCCTTAACTCCGGAGAGCTCCATAGCCTGTGCCAGGATTGAGTAATCATCCTGTTGCTGAAGCCATTCATAACCAGAAAATTCTGCCTGTTGCAATACATCGGAAATAACATGTACATAACCGTTGGTCATTTTCAGGTTTGAGTGGATGATTTGAGCTGCATTGTTTACCTTGATAACCTGATTGTCGCCATTTGCGTAAAAGGCAGTGGTAAGTCTGTCCCCGCTAAGCGTCTTGTCTGTCAGAGCTCCGAAAGGGAATTGATCTGTATGTAATTTTTCATTTATTGTATGGTAGCGTGTAAGCGTATCGATGAAACCGGTGTCTTTTAACAGTTCTAAAAAATTATCGTAATGCTGGTTTTCCCTGATGAAACGATCAATGGCTTCATTGGTGGGTAAAAAAAGTGTATAGCCTTCACCATAAGGATTGTAAGCAGATAAGGTGATCAGTAATTCTGCTTCTTCCAATAGACTGTAGAATTTTGAATATTCATTCCGGTTTGTATCCAGGTATTCACGAATGGTCAGGAGCTGATCATCGTTCCAATGTGTTGTATGTGATTCAGGTTCACAGGAAGTTATGACCGCGGTTAGTATAATCCAATGAATCAACCCGATCAAGATGGGCTTTTGAAAACAACTCAGCTGTCTGGTCCTGTCTATGATTTTAGTGAAGAATATCATATGCAATCTTAATGCTGAATTTCAATTTAGCCGAAGATACAATTTTTTACCGCACGTCACCTTTACATAAAGGAATTTGCTTCCATGATACAATGATTGGCCGGGTTCTTATGGTAATGAATTTACAATAACCTTTGGGAATACATAGAAGTAATTCTGGTGAATTTGGGAAAGGACCCTGGCCCGAACCAGCGATGCTTAATATTTATTTTGCTACTTTTGAACCATGTATTTTGATATTGGACAACATTCAACTAAAATATTTTACAGGACCCGAACATTGTTCCTGCTGATAATCTTCTTTCTTTCACAGGTTAATATATATGCCCAGGATGCAGGTTTTTTCCTCGATAGCTGGACGCAAAAAATTGCAGAGCTTCCTTCCTTTAAAATAGCTGTAAAAACCGATAAGGATCCGGATGTGACTATTTCTTTGGATGCGGAAAAGGTTATCAATAAGGTGCCCGGATATGTTTATGGAAACAACATGATCACATGGGACAATGAACTAACGAATAGTACCACCGGAATGACCGATGCAAAAAATCTGAACGCGCATGTAATTCGCTGGCCGGGAGGAAGTCTTTCCGATTATTATTTCTGGAATCAGTCTTTCCAGGATCGGCCAACTGATATTCCTGAAACGATAAATCCTTGGTATGGCATGGACACGCCTGACTGGCAGATGTCAGTGGATGAATATTACCAATTCCTGGAAGATATAAATTGTATGGGTCATATTATTGTAAATTATGGTTATGCCAGGTATGGTACCAGTGAAGACCCGGTGGCAAAAGCTGCTCACATGGCGGCGGAATGGGTGCGATACGATAACGGACGATCTAAGTTCTGGGAAATCGGGAATGAAAATTACGGATCCTGGGAGAGCGGACATCAGATTGATCCGGATCTTAACCAGGACGGCCAGCCGGAAATTATAACAGGTACGCTTTATGGACAGCATTGCAGGATCTTTATTGATTCTATGAGGGCAGCCGCAGTGGAAGTTGGCACAGATATTAAAATAGGCATTGTACTTTTCAACGCCGAAGAATCTTCGTATGATCCGAACCAGACAAACTGGAATGAGCAGGTCCTGACAGAAGTGGGTGAACTGGCTGATTTTGCCAGTGTACATACATATTTTACACCCAAGGGAGAAAATACAAGTGCAGCGCGACTGCTTGAACTATACGATATTCCCGGAAAAATATTTGAAATTGCAACAGGAGATATGCTGGAGGTTGAGAAACCCCAGATCCCATTGGCAATGACCGAATGGAATATCTTTTCTGAAGGTTCCATGCAACAGGTTTCCTTTATTAACGGTATGCTTGCTGCCATGGTATGGGGTGAATTCATTGAGAAAGGCTATGGTATGGCGAACCGATGGATCCTTACGAATGCCTGGAACAATGGAAATGATCATGGAACATTCTCCCGGGGAGGAGAGCCCGGAGTAGATCTTTACAATCCAAGACCTGTATTCTTCTATATGTATTATTTTCAAAAATTCTTTGGTGACAGAATGATTTTTGACACTGTGACTGGAAACAATGATATCATTTCCTACGCTTCCACTTTTTCTTCAGGTGAAACAGGTATAATTATTGTAAACAAAGGCATTGTTTCTGAAACAACTGCAATAGAAATATCAAACCTGGAGTATGGATACAGATACTATACTTATACCTTGACGGGTGGACAGGATAATGGGGATTTTTCCCTGAAAGTGAATGTAAACGGTGAAGGAACGGATGAAGCAGCGGGAGGGCCGGATCATTATGCAAATATTAAAGCCAACGGATATATTACAGAGGGGGGTATAACTGTCAATCTGCCGCCCCGATCAGTGGTGTATATGCTGGTTGATAATAAAGATCAACTACCACCGGACCCGGTTTCCGTAAACTTTACAGTAAAAAACACCCAGTCAAGCCAGGTCATAGAAAATTGCTCTGTTAATTTTAATGGTGAATCTGCTCTTACAGATGTAAACGGGAAGGCAACATTTACAGCAATACCGGGATTTTACAATGTATCTGCATCAAGATCTCATATGGATTCAATTAAGGAGCAGGAAATATTTATACCGGAAAATGATACAAACATTGTTCTCTGGATGGACTCCACACGATACAGTTTGTCATTCCTGGTTTTGGATGAGGAAGGCGAACCTTTAACCAGTGCTGCAATCAACATTGGCAAGCAGGACATTAAAACGGGCGGGGAAGGAGTAGCAATAACGGAGATCTTTGCTGGCAGTTATACATACAAAGCTGAAGTTATAAATTATTTCAACAATGCAGGAGAAATACAAATATTATCGGACACGATTTTCACCCTGGTTATGGTACAGTCGCACGCCGAAGTGAAGTTCAGTTTAATGCTGGGAGAAATGCCTGTAAATGATGCGCTTGTAGTCCTGGGTACCGATAGCCTGTACTCCAATTCAGTGGGCATCTGCAAATTTCCTTCAGTATTGCTGGATTCTTATCTTTCTTATCAAATCACCAGGAAGGGTTACTACAAGGTTGAGGGAGCGCTGATGATAGAAAAAGATACAACATTAAACATATTTATGGAAAAATCCGTCGCCAACCTTGCGGTTAATATCCATTCAGAAACAGGTCTGGTTCAGTATCCGTATGTTTATATCGACCAGGATACCATTTGGTTTGATACTGAAGGAAGAGCCGTGTTTTATGGTCTGCCTAAAAATGTAAAATACAAATTTATTGTAGAAAGCCAGAATGCTCCGGATTATATTGACAGTGTGTATTTAACCTCTGATACGGTTATAATGGCATTACTGGCTGTAGATTTACAAAGTGATATCTATCCTGAACATGATATTCGCATATATCCAAATCCTGTCACCAATGAATTCATTTTATCAAGCAACCAGGATGATGTTCGTTTTTTTGAGCTATACGATATAAACGGCGAAACTATCTTTTCAAAAAAAATCATCCCGGCCAGGAATAAGTTATTATTTGAATTGAACATTCCTGCGGGTATTTATCTGGTGCGTATTTACATGAAGGACAAAATCTTTACGGATATTATAATCAAGAAGTAGACTGTAGGATAATACTACACATCAGAAGAAATCCCAGGCTGACCGGGAACAGCAAAAAAGGACTTTAAAGAGTCTGATAAATACTCCCTTGAAGCGAATCATGTTCGCGATCCGGGTCCGTCTGTCGGGTTAGGGGCTTATTAATTTTCACAATATAGCAGATCGTAAAGTGCTATTTCTTGATTTTTGTCAATACTTTTGATTTAGTATTGGATTATATTTACTGAAATCTTTCTAATAAATTCTTGCAGACAGGACCAAAGCATATCAAGGGCAATGCACATTGGATTTATACACCCAAATGATTCAAATGAATTCGGATAGCAAACCAAGGTTGAAAATAGAAACTGTATTCATGTATTCAATTCCTGAAATGTACAGAATTTTTATTATCACAGCATGCCTGTTTTTTATCAGCAGTGTAGTTGTTGGACAAAAAGCTGCATTGCAGGATACGATTTCTTCTTCGGACTCTGTTTGGGTTGACAAAATCGCAATCTCAAGGAACTGGATCACCTGGGACCTCATCATTATGAATGAACTGACATTTCATGAACACGAATGGGTCAGGTTTGGAGAGATCGATACTTCCATGAACAAGGTGTGGAACATCGGAAACTTTGCCAATGTTGACTATACACTTGAAACAAGTTCGGAAAGCAATGTATTGAAAATAGAGGCACTGGACGCCGTGAAGTTCTATCCACTCTTTACGATTGATCACAGCAGTGAAAATGATTACAAGTACCGACTGGGTGCTGGTGACGATAACTTTCTGGGGAGCAATTCAAAACTGAAAATTGCATGGGAAAAGAGCCCGGTGGGTGTCAAATGGGATTTCAGTCTGGGACTCCCAAGGCAATTGCTCTACAAGAACATGACCACCAGGATCGGATATACAAGAGGCAATGAAACCAAGGTACACCTGGAGCGGGTAATTTCAGAAGTGGATGGTGTGAAAACAGCAGAATACAACACGTTGATGCTTGCTCCTTACGATAAGACGGAGTTTTATGCAGAGATTGGAAATCCCTGGCACCTGGATTACCAGTATCGATTCTCACCCGACCTGTCTCTCCGGTACATGCGACACCAGATCAACTACGAAATACTGGAACAGGAACAGATGGATCTCGGGGTACAGGTACCTCAACAGAACTTTACTTTTTTGGATATCAAAGTCTCCGAGTCCATTGGAACAGTCAATAAAAAGCGGCACCGCAAAGATGGATACACTGCTGTGATTTTATATGGACTAAGTCTTGGACTGGAGGATACGGAAAGTTATCATACACTCAACCTGGAAGGTGAATACCATAAAACCCTGACGGATATTGTACAATTGTCGGGATGGGTGCGTACAGGATATACCACGGCAAAGGATCAGTACCGTTTCATTAAAGGATCCAGTGATGTGTTGGGATTAAGAACAGGTGAGATCTATGGACAGACCTATTATTCTGCTTATGCAGGATCACATTTTACCTGGCTAAATACCAAATGGTTATCATTGGAAAATGCCTATTTTGTAAATTTTGGTAACGGTGCGGATGCGTATGCCGGACTCTTCAGGGACAATAAGATAGCAGTGGGCACATTTTTGGAGATACAATTTCCCATTGCACCCATCGCGGTTTTCAGGTTTACATTTATGTATGCAGGTCCGGGCAGTGAGTGGTTCAAGTTCAATATAAAATAAATACTATGCTACCTGTTATGAAAAGAATATTGATCCTGGTGCTTTTCTTTCCATTGCTTGAATGTGCAGGACAGGCAAAGACCGATATAAGTCTGTTTTTTAAAAGGGGAGACCGGCATCAGATCGATTCGGTAAGTTCAAAACGTGGCAATCTGTTTCGCAAACTGGGACATCATGGGCCTGCCATTGAAAACCAATGGTATGCATTGCGGATTTACTTTGATAAAAAGTCAGCGATCGACGTTTACTCCAAGGCAAAGCCGGGCCTGGAGCTGAAAGAAAAACAGTGGTATCCTTCTAAAAGGGAACAATTGGATGGTTGGGGTGCGGATTATTACAAGGCAGGAAACACAATCGGTCTTGGAGGGATCAGGCTGTGGGATGGGGAGAATATTGTTCCCCTGCATCCTGTCTCAAAACGCACTGCTTTGGTAGAGCGCACCCGTGATTCCTCCTATATGGAAATGACCTCCGATGGAATTCCCTACATGGGTGAAAAAGTGGATGTCCGGGTTCGGGTGACCGTCTTTAACAATACAAGGATTGCAAAAGTGGAAGCGACCTCTATGACTGGAACAGCACTTCGTTTCGTTAGTGGAATCAATTACTTCGATGATCTGGAGGTACAGGTAACCGACAATTATATTGCAACCTGGGGCATACATCCGGAGGATGTGGCTGCAGAAAAAATTGCTGTAGGCGGAGCAATTTTCATTCCCGAATCCTTTAACCTGGAGCGCATAAAGCTCGAAGATCAATATATTTTAATTTCCGGACAGATCCAGAAGATAACATTCAGGATACTTTCTGCAAACGCAAGGGAGCCAGGAATAAAATCAAATGCGCAATTCTTGAAATTGGTCGAAAATTTAATAAGCGAATAATGGAAATTCTAAAAAAGTACATTGTCAGATCATTGATAGCGGGCTTCATCCTGGTGCAGTCAGGTATGCTTGCCCTGGCACAGGAAAAACCAAGAAATTATGTCTTTCCAAGACGACCCGCAAAAGAGATCAAGATCGAAGTGGACCAGGTCTATTACGAACTGGTAAAAGGCATGTTCGATAAGGACTGGAACCGGCTCGACGGTACGCTGGAGTATGTGCAGACAGAATACGATTGTTCCGATTTCAGGCTGGTCAACCTGGTCCGCATACTCTATGAATACGGCGACCGGATCCCGGAGGATTACATGGCAAAGATTGAAAATGTACTGTTCAATTTCCGCTACTGGTGGGATGATCCGGGAGAGAATTCAATGTGCTACTGGAGCGAAAACCACCAGATTCTTTTTGCTGCTGCAGAATACCTGGTGGGACAAATGTATCCCGACCAGGTTTTCCCGGTCAGCGGATTAACAGGGAAAGAGCACATGGAAAAAGCCAGGATACGCGCATTTGACTGGCTGGAGATGCGCTGGAATTATGGTTTCATTGAATACTATTCCAATGTGTATTACAAGGAGGATATAGGACCATTGATCAACCTGATCGATTTTGCAGATGATGAGGTATTGGTGAAAAGATGCCAGATGATCATGGACCTGCTCTTTTATGATATCGCGGCCCAGAGCATTGATACATTGTTCATCAGCGTGAGCGGAAGAGCATACCAGAATAACCGTACCGGGATCAGGGACGGGGATTTTGGAGGTGTAACCAATTACTACTGGGGAGATGGCAAGGAGATCGGTCCGGGCATTATGTATGGCTTGATGGTAACTGAAAAGTATCAATTGCCACCTGTTTTCACTGAGATTGCCAACGATGATCGCACCGTCATCATCAAGCAAAGCAACGGGTTGGACCTGACTGAACTGAAGAAAGAGGGGTATTATGGAACCGACAACAGGAGCATGATGATGCAGTGGGGAATGGAAGCCTTTACAAATCCCATCATCATCAGGAATTCAATCAAGCATATACGCAATACGCGCATGTTTTCAAACGATTTTGTAAGTGATTTCCGCTCCATGAATTTTTTCCTGTTGCGATGGTTGCACCTGGAACCCACGGTTTCCAGGATCCTCAATCCACAGTACAACGGCGTCGCCATTCAGAAGGGAAATACCTATACATATAAAACAAAAGATTATTCCATGTATACCGTGCAGAGTCACCAGGTCGGAGACTATGCAGATCAGCAACATGTATTTGGAATGAATATCGGGAAACATTTTGCCATATTCCATAACCATCCGGCAAGAGAAAAAGAATCAAATGCATCCTCTCCCAATTACTGGGTGGGATATGGGCATTTTCCGCATTCTGTCCAGGATGAAAACGTAAACCTGTCTATCTATGATATTCCGCGCAAAAAGGGGATCATGGAATCTGCACTGCTGGATTATACCCGGGCATTTTTTCCGACAAAATTGTTTGATACAGCTTTCATCGAAGGGAACTATGCTTTCGGCAAAAAAGGATCTACTTACTGTGCTTTTATCGCGTCCGATACACTTGTATTCAGGGATGAAGCAAAGGATGATCTTATCCTGAAGGGCAAGCAATCTTTCTGGATCACTGAAGCTGGCTCTGCATCAGAAGATGGCGATTTCGGTGCATTCACGAGGAGGATCCTGAATAACCCGGTTGCCTTCAACGGCAAAAAGCTAGAATTGAGGTATGTTACCAGGGGGAAAATATATGAGCTCAATTTTAGCAGGGATTTTATACTGGATGGCGAAGTCATTGACACACAATACAGCAGGTATGATTCTCCTTATGTGCAAGCGGAAAAGAAGGATCCAACCCTCACTTTTGAGCACAACGGGAAATCCCTGTTCCTGGATTTTAATAACCTGTTAAGAGAATTTTTAAAAAGGTAACTATGAAAAGGAACCAACTTCTGATAAGTGTATTTTCACTGGCCATTGCATTGCTGATTCAGGCGGATCTTTCTGCACAGTCCAAAGGGTCCAATCATACCCAATCCCTTGCAAACCTTCACACCCGGCCAGCTTCAAACCAGCATGTCCAATCTGCTGCAGACCTGGATCTGAATACCTCGCCGATAGAGATAGGTAACAGTATTGCAGCCAATATTATCGACCGCCGGTTCGGATGGAGGTACCAGAAAGTATGTGCTTACTACGGGGCACTGATTTTTGCTGGGGCCAGCGATAACAAGGATATAACCCGGCAGATAGAAGAGGGGTTCCAACCCTATTATTTGGGCAAACGCAAGTACCGCAGGGGACATGTCGACTTCAACGTATTCGGTATCTGGCCATTTGAACTCTATCAACAGACCGGGAAAAAAGATTATTTGAAAATTGCAAAGGATTTGGCGGATCATGAATACAGCGATCCGCGTCCGGACGGGCTGACTGAGCTGACCCGTTTCTGGGTGGACGATATGTATATGGTTGGCTCTCTCCAGGTACAGGCCTTCAGGTCGACCGGGGATGAAAAATACCTGGACCGGGCAGCGTTGCAGATCATAACCTATATTGACAGCCTGCAGCGTCCGAACGGACTGTTTTATCATCGACCGGATGCTCCGCATTACTGGGGCAGGGGGAATGGATGGGGTGCGGCAGCACTTGGAGAGTTGTTGTCGGAACTCCCGGAAAACCACAAATATTATGACCGGCTGGTGGCCGCTTACAGGAAGATGATGCAGGGATTGTTTGCGTTCCAGGGAAGTGACGGCATGTGGCACCAGCTGCTTGACAACCCGGAAAGTTTTGCCGAACCCTCATGTACCGGAATGTTTCTTTTTTCCATGATCACTGGGGTAGACATGGGTATCCTGCCGGCTGAGAAGTACCTTCCTGCCATTGAAAATGGCTGGAATGCGCTCACAACTGAATTTGTAAATGAAAAAGGAGAGGTGATCGATGTCTGCATGTGGACCAACGCCAAAAAACGGGTCGGGTATTATCTTAGAAGGCCCAGGATCACTGGAGATTACCACGGGCAGGCGGCTGTCCTATGGGCTTCCACAGCAATGATAAGGCTGCAGGAATAGCGCAAGATTGGTTGCTAAAGATCATTGTCAACAACAAGCTGTACCCTGAAATGCTGGTCTGGGTGTGGACTCCTCACTGAAAGCATTCAAATTATGCAGCATGGAATAACTTTATCTGCAAGGGATTGTATTAAAGCCTGTCCAGTTCCCATAATATTCATATTTTTGGGAAAAAACCATCCTGGATATGTTTGTAAAAATAAACACCTTCCTGTATACGGTTTATATTGGTGCGTCACTTATTCTTCTGTACCCAGGGGGAAGTATACTTGCCAATGTATCACTTGTACCTCAAATCCCGGATACCCTAACCTCGGGCAATCCTATTGTTACACATATACGCAGTGCTGATCCGGCAGCAGAGGTGTGGAACGATGGCAGGGTCTGGATTTATGCTTCCCACGATCCTGAAGATGCTGTCGACTATAGCGCTATGGAAGATTACAGGGTATATTCTTCCGCTGACATGGTCAACTGGACCGATCATGGTACGATCCTGCATGCAAGGGATGTCAAGTGGGGAAACTCCGCAAATGCATGGATGTTTGCCCCTGATGCTGCCTACAAAGACGGTACCTATTATCTTTATTTCCCAACCCTGTCAAACGAGTGGCAATGGAGGGTAGGGGTGGCAACCAGCAACAAACCTGAAGGACCTTTTACAGACATCGGCCGCTACATTGAGGGTCCGGATCATATTGACCCCACCTGTTTTATGGACGATGAAGGGCAAGCATATCTGGTCTGGGGCGGAGGAGGAGATGGCGAAGGAGGGGGAACCGGACCCATGATCGCGAGGCTGAAAGAGAACATGACAGAACTTGCAGAGACCCCCAGGTGCATTGAGTATGGTGCGGAAAACTTCGGGGAGGGCGGATACATGCACAAACGCGACAGTATCTATTATTTTTCCTGGACATGCAATACCTGCTGGCCGTACCAGGGGTATTATGGTATGGCTGATAACCCATACGGACCTTTTGAATACAAGGGGGAATTGAAAATGATTCCGCCGGGCGCACAGGATCACCATTCAATCATTGAATTCCATGGACAAAGTTACTACTTCTACCATGTGGGAAATTACGGACCGAATGGCAGTGCTTACAGGAGGAACGTTTGTGTTGACTCTCTTTATTACAATCCTGACGGAACCATCCGGGAAGTGATCGGGACCAGGACAGGAGTGGCCATGGACCTGGTCGCCCGCGAACCCGGTATCTGGATTCCGGGAGTGGTCAAAGCAGAGGATTATTTTCGTAAACAGGGCCACCTGGTTTTGACCGAAGGAGATACAACTGCCCAATTGGCCAGGATTCATGACGGCGACTATGTGGAGTATATCCTGAACATCCCGGGCAGCGAGGTCTATGAACTGGAAATGCAAATCAACGATCCTTACCCGGGAACGGAGGCGTACCTGTACATCGATGATCAGCCAACCGATACGGTCCGGTTGGACATACAGGAACATCCCCCCCGGGATTCTATCTTCCTCTATAAAGGCAAGCATGTTCTGAAGCTGGTGTTCAGCAATCCGGACACCACGGCAGAACTACTGGAGCTGTACCAATTGAGAATAAGCAGCGAGACGGCATATTATTCGATCCATGCCTCGGCAACCGATGGGGGGAAAATTTCACCGGAAGGGATTTCCTATTATAGCGGGGGGGATTCTGCTGAATTCAAGGTCATTGAAGATGAGAATTTTTTCCTGGAGGAGGTTCTCATTGACGGGGTATCGCAACCACTGTCCTCAACATATGTATTGAGGAATATTGCAAACAACCACAGTATCCAGGCGCAGTTTTCACCTTGTAGTGAGATTGTGTTCATTCCATATTACCAGGTCAATGAACAGGAACCGGTATCAGGAACTGAAATTAAAGTTACAGAAGGCGATACCTTAAAGTTTTGGCTCGAAATTGAGGAGTCCATTGATCTGTCCTGGACAGGTCCGCATGGCTTCACCAGTGAATTGAATAAAATCAATTTTGAAGGTATTGGTACGGGACAGTCAGGAACCTACAGGGCAGAACTTGTGAACAGCCAGGGATGTACTTCTGAGGTTATTTTCAAACTGGAAATCACTTTGGCTGAATTGAATGTGTTTGAAGCTGAGGCTTTCTTCAGCCAGAGTGGTGTCCAATTGCAGCAATCAACCGACCTGGGTGGCGGATGGGTTCTCGGAGCCCTTGAAAACAATGACTGGTCGTATTATCGGGTAAAGATTGATACCTCCGGTATTTATGACCTTACCGTCAGGGTGGCCACAGCTACAGAAGGGGGTACCATAGAAGTCAGTAATGACGACAGTATCGTGGCACTGGTCGGTGTAACCGGAGAATTTTCAGATGGTTGGCAGGACTGGTATACAACCGCACCGGTGGAAACACCGCTTGATTCGGGATCCCACCGCCTGAAATTTACATTCGTGGGTGGACCGGGATACCTGTTTAATTTCAACTGGTTTGACCTGGAATTCAATCGGATGTTCGAAACGGATACAACTAATACATCACTTTACTTACCTGTCGCATATGAGGGACCGGTGATCTGGGGAAATACGGTTGAATTTACATTGTCGGTCCCAACAGATGTTGAGCTGAAGGTGATCAGCAGCAATGGGATGACCGTCAGGATCCTGCTCCCGTCAGAAAAAAGATTAGCTGGAAATTACACGGTTCATTGGTACGATGCTTTGAAAAACAACGGGAATCTCGCAGATGGCCTCTATCTGCTATATTTCAGATGCAATAAAAACGTGCACGTTAAAAAAGTCATGGTATTCTGAAGCCGGAAATATTTATGATTTTATGTTGGAAATATTCCCCTAATTTTAGGAAAAATAACATGCTTCATTATGATCGATTCAAAAGACTTCCGTAAACACGCTCACGATTTTGTCGACTGGATGGCTGATTACCTGGAAAATGTGGGGGATCTCCCTGTGAAGTCACAGGTAAACCCGGGAGAGATCTTCTCCGCAATTCCTGATGAACCGCCCGCTTCAGGTGAATCCATGTCAACCGTATTTGAGGACTTCAAGAACATTATTCTACCAGGGATGACCCATTGGCAAAGTCCCAATTACTTTGCCTATTTCACGGCGAATTCAAGTTATCCTTCGGTTCTTGCTGAAATGTTAACCGCAACACTTGCTGCGCAGTGTATGGTCTGGGAGACATCTCCTGCCGCGGCTGAGCTGGAGGAAAAAGTAATGAACTGGTTAAGGGAAATGACCGGACTTCCCTCTTCCTTTGAAGGGGTGATACAGGATACCGCTTCAACGGCTACCCTGGTGGCGTTGCTGACAGCCAGGGAGAAATTTTCGGAATATCGCATCAATGAAACAGGATATTCCGGTAATGAGCATTTCAGGATATATTGCAGTACCGAGGCCCATTCTTCCATTGAAAAAGCAGTTAAGATGGCAGGTTTTGGAAGAGCGAATTTGGTGAAGATCGAAACGGATGCTGCCCTCGCGATTAATACGGATAAGTTGAAACAGGCAGTGGAAGACGATATCTCCAATGGCTTTACTCCCCTTTGTGTGGTTGCAGCACTGGGTACTACGGGAACAGTGGCAATTGATCCCCTGCAACCTGTCGGTGAGCTGTGTGAAGAACACAACATCTGGCTGCATGTGGATGCTGCCTATGCCGGGACCGCACTGGTTCTTCCCGAACACAGGTATATGATAAAAGGGATCGGGATGGCCGACAGCTTTGTGTTCAACCCGCACAAATGGATGTTCACAAATTTCGACTGCTCTGCCTATTTTGTAAAGGATGTGGGGGCACTGCTCAGGACATTTGAGATACTTCCGGAATACCTGAAGACCGGTTCGCGCGGAAAAGTGAATGATTACCGGGATTGGGGAATTCAACTCGGCAGGAGGTTCAGGGCATTGAAGCTCTGGTTCGTGATCAGGGATTACGGGGTTGAAGGAATCCGGGAAAAGGTCCGAAACCATATTGCCTGGGCCGGGGAATTGGCCGGTGCAATCAGGGAGCATCCCGAATTCACACTCTTTGAACCACAAAACCTGGGATTGGTCTGCTTCCATTACACTCCCAGGGGGATTTCAGATAATGAAACATTGAACCGCATCAACAGCAGCCTGATGCAGACATTGAACAGCAGCGGTAAGGTTTACCTGACACATACCAAGGTAAACGGACTGGTCACACTCAGGATGGTGATCGGGCAGACCAGTGTGACGCGTGAGCACGTTCAAAGCGCCTGGAAATTGATACGGGAAACGGCATCAGAATTGAATTAATCAACCTGGAGGGTAGAATATTCAATTATTGCGTTCTTCCACGGATCACATTAATTTTAGTCGGTTTTCCATTAATTCCGGACGTTATCTTTGTCGATCCAAAAGAAAACATAACCCTTACTTTACCAGGAGTATCCGGTATGTTTATTTGGAAGGAATATTTCAGGACGGCTCCCGGAGGCAGATCGGGAAGCGGAGGGGCTTCGGGATCATAACGGGTATCATGGAATCCGTCTCCAACATAATATGAATAGGTCATTCTTGACGGGAATGTACAGCAGTCATTAAAAAAAACTGTGTCCTCAGTGGGATTGTATAGCTCCAGTGTAATTTCTGTCTGCGAACCTGCTGTTATCGGCTGGTTAAAATCGGGAGGACGAACAACCACCCTGTTGAATGTACAGTAATGTTCTATATCGTAAATGTTATAATTGTTGAGCCCTGTTTTCAGTGTGTCGCATTCCTGAAATCCTTTGCGAGGCACAAATAACACGCTTTTTCCCTGCAGTTCTGATTCCATTCCCATCAGGTCAAACTGGCTCTTGTGGGAATGCTTGTTGTTATATGAGAAGGCGGGTTTTTGAGTAAAAAACCAATAGACGGATGAATTCTGATAAGAATTGGTAAACACCACCGGCCTGCCGTTGGCCCTTTTATCTATAGCAATCATGGCTTCTTCCTTACCATGGAACCTCTTACGTAAATGATCAGGGATCAATTCATTATCAAAAACAAGCAACAAACGCAAAATAACAACAAGGGGAATGGAAATACCTGTAAGTAAATACCCCATTCTTACCAGGGGATGTTTTTTCTCCAGTTCAGGCAATGTGTACAATAACATAGGAATGATCCCGGCAGCGGTCCAATGTGCTTCAACATGCCCCCTGATAGCGGATGCGAGAAAAAATAGAAAAATACCTGCAAAGTTGTATTTGAGAGCTCTTTTATATGGATCTTTTGCTTTTTTCTTTATTCCTGATAACAGGAGCAGGAATCCGGTGAACGGACCAAGTATCAGGATTTGCCCCCCGAAATAATCCAGGATGTGATGGATTCGGAATGCCCTGTTCCGTTCAACAAGATGGTAGGAAAATGTCATAAAATCATGCCTGACCTCCCAAAGTATATGTGGAATATAGAGGAGGATTGAAAATAGTACGATCAACCAGAAACTCCGGCGTTGAAGTAGTCCCGGAAAAGAGAGGATGGTAAAACCAATGATCAGAAGGGCGTGGTATTTGCTGTAAAGCATCAGTACAATGGAAAGTGTAAGCAAAAGGGTATGGAGAAGATTATCATCTGATAAATACCGCTTGTAAAAAAAGAAAAACAGCGTCGAGAAAAACAACATCGGGACATCGGGAACAGCTATAAATCCAGCCACATGGGAGTGCAGGAAGGGAATCGAGAATAAGATGAGTATAATCAATCTGAGATCGCGGATTGAATCCTTCAGCATATACAGGATCATAAATACAGTTCCTGCGCCCATCAGTGAACTTAAAAGTCTGACTCCTAATTCGTTATTGAAAAGTACATAGCCAGCCTTTACCATCAGTGCAATCATGGGAGGGTGGCCACAATATCCCCAATCAAGAAATTTTGAAAATACCCAGTAATAAGCCTCATCGTCGATGATTTCTGTAAAACAGGACTGTACCAGGTTGATCAGGAGCCAGAAAAAGGAAAACAAAAGTATTTTCTTCACAAAAGTTGGTTTGCAGTTTGACCAATAAAATTGCATCTAACAATTGAGTGATGCAAAAAACAATCGCAATTATTTCGTAACACGGAAAATTGTTGCTGTATTGAATTCGCCGATCCATTTCAACCCGGCTTCTGCAGGTGAAATGTCCATGGCGGCAGAATC
The DNA here is from genome assembly GCA_021738565.1 of Bacteroidales bacterium. Classification (GTDB taxonomy): domain Bacteria; phylum Bacteroidota; class Bacteroidia; order Bacteroidales; genus M55B112. Next base: position 12,048 of record JAIPBT010000007.1, on the reverse strand, counting down.
ACCAACAACCACATATTGCAATCCATGATCAGAATAAAATTCAAGTTTTTCAGAAAATGGGAATTTGCTGCGGTAAAAATCAGTGAAACCCTTCTGATCCATCAGATAGAGAGAAATGTTGATGCTTGGGTCAGGTGTACAGTAAACCTTGTTTTCCCGTTCGATGCCAAGCGACCGCAAATAGGGGGTGATCTCATTGTACTTGTTGTTGTGCTGTTTCCTGGCATGCCATTCAAACCACCCGTTGTAATAATGGGTCGACATTAAAGTATTACATGAGATAATTAATAATAATACTCCAATTATCAATGATATCTTTGATATCCAATGCTCATATATTCGAAGGTGATTATTTTTTAAATACAATAGAAAATTTATCACTATGAGCACCAGCACCACAAGGTTGTTTATCTGGTAATAGTCGTGGTCCTTCAACGACCTGTAGAAAAGGAGTGAAAAGCTGATCCCCCCGAGCAGAGTAAGGACCACCAGCCAGCTGAAAAAGCGGCTGTGTTTTTTCCAGGCTACCAGGTTAAAGACCAGGAGAGCGGCAGTGAGGATCAAAAAGTAAGGGGAGTGGTACTGGCCCTCCCAGAAACGGTTTTTAATGACCTCCCAGGTTGTTTTGATGGTTTCCTGATCCAGGATCCAGAAGGGACGTATCTCCACCAGTGAAACAACGCCACCATGGATGTCTGTATAAATTTTTGCATAGGCGTACCATGCAAATACCAGGACCAAAGTACTTCCCAGAATTATTAGCTGAACGGGCCACTGTTTGAAAATTTTTGCTTCTGTTTTAAAACGTATCTGAAAAATATTTTCAAGGAAAAATATGGCCAGCAGAGCAAAATATACAAGCAGGGCAGGGGCTTTTAACAACCCTGCCAGGGAAAAGATCATTATGGAGAACAACAGGTACCTGTTCTTGCCATTCTGGTAATACAGATAGAAGAAATACAAACCCGCCAGCGCTATCGAAAGGGAAGGGGCATCCGGAATGAAATTGTTCAGGTAATATACGTAGATCGGAGATGAAAAAATGATCAACGGCAGCAGCAAGGCATAGAGGGTATTGTCGAATAATTTTATTCCAAGCCGGAAAAGAAAATAGAGTCCGGTAAAGCCTATAAGGATTTGAACCAGTTTGTAGATCCACTCGTGAAATCCAAAGAGCCTGTAAAGCATTCCAATGAAATAATAGACAACCGGGAATTCAGTTATGGTAATGTCTGAGGTAAAATTATCCACCTGCATATTGTGTGTTCGGGGGTGACAGAACTCTCCCTCATGGCAATAGTTAAGTGCGATAGAGGCGCTTACAGCATTTCTCCACTGGTGTTTGGAGGTTGGCCTGTATTCCACTATTTCATGATAATTATAGTACCAGGACGCAACGAGCATTACTAAAACGAACAGCAGGTCCTGGATCAATTTCTTATCAAAGAAGGTTTTTATATCAATTGATGGCAACTTCAACTTCTGATAGGAATTCTTTTCAAAATTAGAAATTTGACTGACATATAGCATAAAGTTTTCAACATGACTTTTCAGTGCGGATAATTGAAACGAACATGATATATTTTAATCATCATATCACAAAATGAAATGGTTAAAAATATCATCTAAATGAATCCATTGAATTTAAATTCCGGCACAGTTCCGACAAGATTGGCTTCAGGTAATCGGGTTTTTTATTGAAGGGTTATTTCCGCGGGGGTCGTGCCGATAAAACCTCCGGTAATCCTGGTTAACCGGGTTTTTGAATCCAGCAGGTTATAAATTGCCTGTAATCTTCTGAGAGATGCTTCCAGGTATATAAGCTGCACATCCCGGTAATTAAATGAATTAATTACGCCTGTCCGGTATTTTTCTTCTGAAATATTCAAATTCAGCTCTGCAGTCTTAAGGCTCTGATTGGCCACTCCGAACAAAGCGATCCTGACTTCATAGTAATCATACAGGTTGAATAGTTCATTCGTCAGTGCATGTTCCATCTGTTCTATACTCACCTGCGCAATTTCCTCATTGATGCGGGCCACTTCCATTGCCCTTTTTCTGATCCCTCCCTGGTAGATATCATAGGATAACCTGAGATTGGCATAAGGGGCATAAGAATCAAAATTCAGTACTGCACTGCCGCTTGTTTTGCTCCTGTTAAAACTGTTGTCCATGCCCAGTGAGGTTGAAACTGAAGGGTAGAATGAAGATCGCTTAAGTTCTGTTTCATCCTGGCGGAGCAACAGGTTTGTATACTGGTTTTTCAGTGTCTGGTTATTGTTGAGCATCTTTGCCCGGAGATCCGAAAGGTTGTAGTGTGATGTGTCGGCATTGAATTCTTCCGGGAAATGCCAGGCTACCGCCGGATCTTCGGTGATAATAAAATTAAAATTACGCATTGCATTTCTGACCCTCATTTCCTGGTCCAGGACAGCGGCTTTATCTCCAAGGAATATACTTTCTGCCTGCAAAACCTCATAGGTTACTGAACTTCCGATTGATTTCTTATTTAATTCATATGCATACCTGTCGGATGAAAGTTTCAATACATGCTTCAATACCTCCAGCCGTTCTTGTTCAAGGAGAACGGTATAATATGCCAAAATGATGTCCTGGATGGTATTCTCCACCATAACAGAGAGTCTTCCGGAAGTTATCTCTTCGGTATTTTCAAGGAATGATTTTGTAACATTGACTCTGAATCCGTCAAACAGTACCCAGTTCAAGTCCATTCCTGCTGCGATCCTGTTGCTCAAGGTCTGGTCTGCCAGATCATAACTGTTGTTTGAGGAGGCGTCGAATCCTATTACAGGATACCTGCCGGCATTTCCCCAGTTGTTATTGATTTCTGCTATGTTTAGTTCTGACCTTGATATGGTGATCCCGTAATTGTTGTCAAGGGCTTTGAGAATTGCATCGGTAAGTGAAAGTTCATCTTGCTGACCGCTGACCGGTGAGAAAAGAACAATCAATAAAAACAGGCTATATTTCTTCAGTTTGCTCATTGCTCTTTGTTTTGTTCATTCTTTCCATTCTGCTCGTATGCCAGTTTTTTCCTGTGAAGTACAACGGCTGTTTCCACATCTTCCCTTTCCGGTCTTTTACCGGTCCACAGGTATTTTGTGTAGACTCTGAAATCGCTCAAAAGCATGATCAGTACCGGGAAGAATATCAGGATGAATATGGTTCCTATGGCCACGCCGTATGCAAGGCTGATCGCCATGGGGATCAGGAACTGGGCCTGCACACTTTTTTCAAAGATGATGGGGAACAAGCCGATGGAGGTTGTAATACTCGTAAGAATAATGGGTCTCAGACGTATCTTTCCTGCCTCCATGATGGCCTCATGAACTGTTTTCCCGTTTACCAGCAGTCCGTCAAATTTTGCCAAAAAAACAATGGCATCGTTCACGATGACACCAGTAAGTGCCACCATGCCCCACAAACTCATCATCGACAATGGCTTTCCATGCAATCCGTGCCCCCAGATAACGCCAAGCATGGCAATGGGAATCATGAGTATGATGATTGATGCTTTATAGCCGCTTCTGAAATGAAAAATAAGCAGCATAACGATGATGATAAATGCAAGCGTAAAATATTTCAAGGCTTTATCAATTGCCTCCCTGCTGGATTTTTGCTGGCCCTGGTAAATATAGCGGACCCCGGTGAATTGTGACAAAAGATCCGGCATGACCTCCTGGTCAATTTGTTCAAGGATTTCGGGTACGGGTGCATAAGGATCGACCGTTTCTGCTTCGACCCTGATTTCTCTTGATCCCTGAAAGCGGTTTATGGCCACTGGTCCTCTTTCGATATGATAATCAGCCAATTCTGATAATGGATATTCTCCCGATGGAGTTTTGATCTTCATTTTCTCCATTTGTCCGAGTGTAAGCCTGCCGGATTTGGGGTACCTGACCCATACCCTGAGTTCATCCCTTCCAACCTGCAGGCGCTGGGCCTGTGCACCATAGAACCCCTGTCTTACCTGTCCTGCTATTTCATTTTCATCCAGACCCAGAAAATAGGCTTTGGGTTTCAGGTCAAGGCGGACTTCCTGTTTTCCCAATGCTATATTTTCTGTTACATCCTTTAATTGCGTCATTTCCTTCATGCGGCTGATCAGGTATTCTTTAGCCTGGTTCAATTCCTTCAGGTTAATGGACATTAATCCTACTGAAACCGGCGCTCCCCACCAGTTCCTGCCTCCTACCGTATATTTACTGGCTTCGGGGACAGGACCTATTTTTTCTCTTACCCGGTTGGAAATGTCACTTCCTGAAATTGAAAGGCCCTCAAGATCAACAGGGTAAACATCAACATTACCTGCGTGACCCCCCGATTCCTGGCCCCTGAAGGCACTCCCCAGCTGAACACTGGTACGTTCAATCAGGTCTTCCTTAAGTCCCAGTTCTTTGGTCATTTCTTCATTTACCTCCCATGCAGCTTTTTCAAACCTTTCCAGAAAAGCAAGTGTTTGTGCCTCACCGTCACCAGGGGTAAAAGCAATGTTGATCTCGAATGAGTCGAAATCCACCATCGGGAAATAGGTGTTTTTAATGTGTCCTCCAAAAAACAATCCTGCCGTGATGAGAAATAAGGATGTTGCAATTCCGACAACGATAATTCGCCATTTTATGAGCCATTCCAGCATGTAATGATAAATGTCGTCGCGCAACCAGATAAGGAACCTGTGAAAGTATTTTTTGATCCCTTTCTTTTTTCTTTCCAGGCTTTTGCGGTCCATCACGTTATTGTTTCCCAGATGCGCCGGTAAAATCAGGAACGCTTCAAAAAGTGAGAAGAAAAGGGATGCAATTACAACGATGGCAACTTCATACATCATTTCCATCCGTGTTCCGGAAAGGAACAATAAGGGTCCAAAAGCAACAATCGTTGTTGTGACGGAAGTCAGAACTGCAGGGGCAACCTCAAGGGCCCCATCAACCGCTGCTTTCATGGGGGATTTGCCTTCTTCAAAATGAACATAGATGTTTTCGGCGATTACGATCCCGTCGTCAACAAGGATCCCTATTACAAGGATCATCCCGAAAAGTGACTGAAGGTTGATTGTCACACCGGCGAAGTGTGCCACAATGAACATGGCAAGGAAGCTGAATGGGATACCAATGGAAACCCACAGGGAAAGTCTCATGCTGAGAAAAAGTGACAATGCTGTTATGATAAGGATCAACCCGATCAGTCCGTTTTTCAGTAACAGGTTAAGCCGGCTCTGTATGATCTCAAGGTGAGCACGGGTTATGATCAGCTCCACGCCCTGGTTACGCGCATTGTACGTTTGAATATATTCCCTAACATAATCGGTAATCTCATCCAGGTCCTCTTCGGGAAGTTTATCCACACTGATGGAAACAGAAGACTTTCCATTGGTCCAGCGACGGTTGGGTGAGTCAGCAAATTTGGTTTTCACCTCTGCCACATCCCTTATCCTGATGTAACTGCCGTCTGGTTGTCCCATTATGATAATCGACCCAATTTTATTGGGATCTGCACTTCTGGAACGCAACCTGATCAGCAGCTCTTCATCCCTTGATTTGATCTCTCCCCCGGAAACATCCCTGTTGTTGTTCTGAATGGCCCTTACGATATGGTTGAACGTGAGGTTGTGCCTGAGCAATTCTGCTTCATCAATTTCGACTGAAATTTCAAGGGGAGGATACCCCGACAGGGAGATCTGGCTCATCACTCCTGAATTAAAAAAATCCTCTTCTATCTGCTGGGCATGACTTTTCAATGTCAACAGATCAAATTCATTGCCATCCGCAGGCACGAGGCTCAGTCTGATAGCAGGGGCCCGGGAACGTGATTTGGAAACAATGGGACGCTCTGCCGCAGAGGGTAATGCTGAAATACCATCCACGGCATTCTTAATTTCCAGAAGCACTTCGTTTATAGGATATTCTCCCGTAGTTTCAATTCTTACACTTGAGCGGTTTTCAACGCTTGTTGAGGTTATCTCCTTGATGCCGACAATACCCCTGATGGCCTCCTCAATTCTCGAAGTGACCCCTTCTTCCATCTCTACCGGAGATGCGCCGGGATAATATACAGAAACGGAGATATACCTGCTTTCCATTTCGGGAAAGAACGATTTTTTGAGAGAGATCAGACTAATCCCCCCTGCAAGCAATACAACTGCAATGAGCAGGTTGGCATAAATCGGGAATTCAACAACCCTTTCGATGATCTTCTTCATAATACAGCTTCATTTAAGAGTTATTGATTGTTGTCAGGGCGTCCTTTGAATTGTCTGCCGTTTTGAGCTGTTGAATTGTCAAGGCTTGTTGTTACCTGTGTACCTTCAAATACATTGATCAGTGATTGTACCACAAGGGTATCTCCCGGATACGGACCATTGAAGAGCAGGGTATTGGTATTTACCTTAATTATATTGATCTTCTCTTTTACCAGTCTTCGTTCATTTACAATGAAAACTTCATTGGTATTGAACACTGCGTTCCTGGGAATTTCCATTACTCCTTTTATGGGTCTTCCCGGGAAAGATGCGGAAAGAAATTCTCCTGCAAGTAAAGGCTGATCTGTGTTATTTTTGATGTGAACATAAACACTCTGGGATTGTGTGTTTTCATCTACCAGCATTCCCTTCCTTGTAACAGTTCCCTGCCAGGTGTGTGACCTTGAATCAGAACTGACTTTTACCGGATCTCCGATCCTCACCCACAACGCATCATCTCTTCGCAATGGGACTTCAAGTTCAAGTTGGTCGGTACGAATGGCCCGGGCAACCGTTCCGCCTGTATTCGTATAAGCGCCTACCTCAAGAAAGACATCGGTCAGGGTCCCGTTAAAAGGCGCCGTGATTACATGTCTGCTTAACTGCAGTTCATCTTTCCGGATGTTGTAATATTCACTGAGCACATTTCTTCCTGCAAGAAATATCTTTAGCTTCTCATTATCAATAATCGGGAAGTCAGGCAGTGGTTTTTCCATATCAATGGATGAAAAGAACTGTCGGAATGTTTCCTCATTTTCAGGAAAATCAACCGCGATATCCGGGAGCAACAAGGCAAGGGTGTTTAAAAACTGGCTTTTTTTGGCTTTTAAAGCCAGTGCAGCCTCGTCGCGGTAGATACTGAAAATAACATCACCTTTTTTAAAGTTTCCCCCCTTTTTCAGCATGATATCCCCCTGTTCTATTTTTCCGGATGCCTCTGCAGAAAGGTTTACCTGTGCAATGGATGACATGCGGCCTGTTTCAGAAACGGGTGAAATAACCTCACCATAAGTGATGATATCGGCCCTTACAAATCTTTTTGCTTCAAAAGATTTAAAAGCAGGGGCTTCCTCCTTCTGTGCAATCAGAAATCTCATGATACCGTAAGAGAGTGCAACAATAAACAGAAAGGAAAGAACAATAATTATTCTTCTGTCAATCTTTTTCATCAATTCAGTTTATAATCATACAATCACCAAAAATAGTAATATTGTCAATATGTAATCACAGCGTAATGATAATTATCCTCCGGTCATTATCAATGGGATGGTCACTTGTTCCGAAAAATCAGTATATTCTAAAAGCAAAATCTCCCGCCCATTGGGTTCCAGAAAAATATTTCCACTTGTTTGCCCTGGTTCTATTTTTTCCTGGTACAAAAGTTTGCCTGCCGTTGAATAAATACGCAGTATTCCGGGGATGTGCCTTTGAGGTATTTTATACCTTAAGGCATGTTTGAAAATGTCAAATTTCATGTCTGAACCGAATGGAAACAATGCTGAATTATCCTGTCCGGTTATTTCAATTTCCAACTGGTCCGATAAACCGGAAGCATCATTGGCGGTGGCAATTACGTAGACAAATCCATTGGCAATTCCGGTTGCATGTAGCAGCCCTGACTGATCAATTTTTGCAAGGGTGTCATTTTGTTCAACGCTCCATGCAACAGTCGTATCTGATGCATTCTCCGGCAAAACAGAAGCATGCAACTGCAGGGATCCCATGAATTCATCGATCGTTGTTGTAAAGGATGAAATAGTTACCGAAGTTACAGGGATCTGGTTGGAAATATTCACTGTGAATTCTTCAAACACACCTGATCCGTCAGTGGTTGAAACCCTTATGGTCACCTGGCCATCTCCGGTTCCCAGTGCTGTCAATAATCCCTCCTGTGATAGGGTGGCAATATCTGTCCCGCTAATTATTTCCCATACAAGATCCATATTGAATGCCTGGTCGGGATACACTGTAACTGTGTATTGAATGGTCCCTTCGGGGGTATTGATCCTTCCGGCGGATGCCTTTATTTCTATGCTTTCAACCAGCACCTGGTTGATGACAGATATTTCGCGGGTGGCGAATACACCGGAACCATCCACTGCTGTAGCTTTTACACCTGCAATCCCATCATGGGTCCCAAGGGCTTTGAGCATTCCTGACTGGGAAATTGCAGCGATTGTATCTCCTTTTGTGATCTGCCAGAACAACGTTTTGTTGGAAGCATTTTCAGGAACAATCTGAGGGTTAAGATCAAGGGAATCGAGCCGGGAATCGATTATTGTATCTGCCGGCTGCAATTGTATTTCCTCAATCAATGCATCGGAGCTGCTTTCAGAAATTATCATCTGCACGGTCGCTATGGTTTTCGGACCGGTTTCGAGGATCATGTTTTGCAATTTTCCCGCAGACTGGCAATTCATTGATTCAGATGTATAAAACACTTCCGCACTGTCGATCCTGAACCCGGGAATATTTAGCGGGGTCAACACTTTGTTTGATTCAGAAAGGTTTATCATAACAAGAGCGACAGAATCTTTTGCCGGATTAATGAATCCCAGCATCTTGCTCTCTTGACGGTTGTAAGATATAGCGAACCTGGTCCACCCGGGATGGATGAATGCTGAAAATTGTTTGAAGACATAAAAATCCTTTGTTCTAGCATAACCATCGGTGTTCTGCCAGCTGCTGCGTGTCCATGGATTATCTATGTCAACCAGACCTGCCCCTGGCCATGCCAGGTCCCAATAAAGGTATGCAACAGCGTTTTCATCATTCAGTGATTTGAAGATCAATCCTGCAAGTGACCACCAGTCCCCTCCTGAGAATTCGGTTTGATAATGCGGGATCTCAGGTTTCAATTCGCCAACAATTCTGAAATCTTCTGACGCATAAGGATTATTGACATCGACACCGTGATAAAGGTGGTGGGCAATCCCATGCAGTTTATTGATGTCAAGTTCATTGATATAATTCTGAACTGCGTTGTATCCGATGCCGACCGGTTCAGGCCCAAGGATCCGGGGCACATATGTCCTTTTTGAAATTGTATCATACACTGCGCCCAGCGCGCTATCATATCCTGCAATGGTGTCAGAAACTCCGATTATCTCAGTTGGTCTGAGAAGACACGATTCCCAGGTTGCTGTAAAATCAGGCTCATTTTGTATGCTAATATAAGTCGGATAGATACCATTTGATTCATACGCATTAAGTGAATTATTCCACCAGTGGGCAAATCCTGCATAATCAAATTTAACATTGTTGTTTTCAACCGCATATTTCAGTGTTCCTCCATTCTTCCTGTCATTATTACTTTTCAGGTAGGCAGGTGGGCCCCATGATGTAACAAGTATGTCGATCGGTTTGCCAAGCTGATTTTCCGCAGCTACATTAAATTCACTTACTTTTTCAATCATACTTGCGTCATAAGCATAAGCATTTCTGATTCTGAGGATATCAAGACTCAGTTCCTTGAAAATTGCTTCATAGATACCTGCTTTATTGGGGTGTGCAGTAACCCAACCCTCATAATAGGCCAGGGATCCGCCAAAACCGGCAATTTGCTGGTAGATGCTGTCCGTATTTATTGTAATGAATTCATAATCTGCATCCTGACCTTTTATTTCATCAGTAAAAATGAACTGCATTAACATGATGGCAGTTATTTTCAGCAGGGTGCTTACACGGAACATATGCATAATTAAATCTGTTGTATGAAACGATAACATCAATTTGAAGGGGTAACTTTACGTAAAAAGTACGTTATGAAATTTTACGCAAGTTAACAAAACCCTGTAATAAATGATTTTTTTAGGATATCATCATGAAATTTTCTCCTTCCCTGTAGCCCTTTTCGATCAAAAATCTCCGGATCCTGTCGCGGTTATCAAGTTGTCTGATATATGAAAGTATAAACATCTCTCCCGTTTCAGGAAGATCTTCATAGTATACGATCTGCTTGTCAATTTGTCTTGTCTTTTTTGTATCGATATAGAATTCGATCTCAATGCCAAGGTCCTCAAGCAAACGTGCCCTTCTTCTGCTGATCCTGCTTGCTCCCCAAACGGAAACAATCGGGTGAAAGGGATTGTTTTTTCCCAGCCATTTTTCCAGGTAGATGCTCTTTATTTTAAAAAAGGACCGGTCCCTGTATTTTTTATCAGTCCGGGTCAATCTTGAAAGAGAGTCATACCATTTCAGCATAATACGGTCTATTTTATCTATCCTGACATCTGAATCAAGCCAGCGCAGTATCATTTCATAATCTTCAGGAAAATTACCTTCCCTGTACAGTCCATGTTTTTCGGAGATCTCTTTTCGCCACATCAGGGTTGGGTTTACAAGGGGGAGTTCGATAAAGCGATTCAGGGATATCTCTTCTGAGGTAACAATTGAATTGTTCCAATCCACAAATCTTCTGAAACCTCCGGGATCATTATGTAACGGAACGTGTTCAACCATACATGCTACCGCGCCTGCTGAAGGGTTGGTATCAAGGTGTTTTTTTTGAAGTTCAATTTTTTCAGGCAAGGCTTCATCATCGGCATCCATTCTGGAAATATACTTTCCCCTGCATATTTTCAATCCTGCTTCACTTGCATATACAACTCCCCGGTTTTTCTCCTCCAAAAGTATGATCCTGGAATCATTTACAACCCATTTTCAGGCAATATTAATACTCATATCGCTGGACAGGTTATTCACCAGAATAAGTTCAAAATTGTCATAAGTCTGATTGACAATGCTTTTTACAGCACGGTCAAGTGTTTTTTCGGCATTGTAAAATGGCAATATTACCGATATTACCGGAGAGGATTTCATCATGTACAGTTGTGGCCGGAAAGTATTAATTGCTGAATTATGAAAAGATATGTTAACATTGTTAAACCATTGAACCTGCAATATAGAAAATCGTTAAGGATAAATGTAAGGAATGATTTTTTTTGCTACAAATAAGAAAAACAGGTTTCAGATGAGAAATATAATTTGCCCAGTATCAACAGAGCGGATTAATGAAAGTATTGTGAGAACAACTGCTTTATGGGTAGTTATCATCACCGGAATATTTCTGTTAATACCAAATCCTTATATACCCCTTTTCATGGTAATTGATTTTTATATCAGGGCATTTACCAGATTAAGCTACAGTCCTTTAAGCTGGATTTCTAAAAGGATTGTCGGATATTTTAACTTTAAGGTTCATCTGATTGACAAAGCTCCTAAAATATTTGCAGCCAGGATCGGGTTCTTTTTTTCGTTTATGATTGCAGCATTTGCATTAGCCGGTTTAACCATACCTGCATTCATATTTGCATCCATACTGATACTGTTTGCTTTCTTTGAGTGCGGGATTAATTTCTGTGCCGGTTGTTGGGTCTATACCTATGTTGTTTTACCATGGGCGTCCCGCTAACCGATTGCCTAAAAAAAGACCACAAGATACTTTCATATTAGCAGCCGAAACCAGTATCGTTCCTGTTGATCTCTTGCTAATTCTGTGGACCACGCATTTTCAAATTAGTGTCAGAAAGAAAACTCATATTATTTAGCAGTGCTTGATAAGAAAGCGGCAAGAGCATCCCGATAGCCATCGGGATCGATGACTGAACCGAGCCATGATCCGCCGGTTAGCGGAACAATTAAGATTATGATTATAACACTTTATAGGCAAGGAACCTTTGAAAAGCTGTCATGGCGAGCTCCATCTGACAAATTAAAATAAGCAATGACAGATGAAAAACAGGAGTCCCGATATATTATCGGGATGACTGTTTTGAAGTCGAGCATAA
>JAIPBT010000043.1 GCA_021738565.1 Bacteroidales bacterium | reverse complement strand
CACTTGCAGAGGGCGATCGCTCCATCACTGCGACGGCTACAGATATAGCAGGAAATACGAGTGATCCGTCGACAACTCCGCTTGTTATCACGATTGATAAGTCTGCCCCGGCAGCGCCTACCACCCCTGACCTGGATGCTGGTTCTGACACAGGTTTTGATACGGCAGATGATTTCACCAGTGACAATACACCGACCTTCAGCGGAACGGCAGAAGTAAATGCAACGGTCACGCTGATCAGCCATAAGGATGGAAATGTGGGAACCGGAACCGCAGATGGTGCGGGAGCATGGTCGATTACTTCCGGTTCTTTAACGGAAACCGATCACCAGATCACGGTAACGGCTACCGATGCAGCAGGAAATACCGGAGTTGCATCTGTTGAATTGGTAGTGGTTGTCGACCGGTCAGCGCCGGTCATCCCATTGAAACCAGACCTTGCCGACGGCTCCGACAGTGGTTCTTCAAGCAGTGATAACAATACAAATGTTCAAACTCCGGTGTTTACCGGGACTGCTGAACCCTGGGCAACGGTAGAATTGTTCAGCAACGTTGAGGGAGGTTCCATCGGTACCGTTGTGGATGATGGTACAGGCAGTTGGACGGTTACTTCAAGTTTGCTTTCAGAAGGCACCCATAACATTACTGTCACTGAAACGGATTCTGCTGGTAATACCAGTGCAGTATCCCTGCCATTGGCAGTGACGATTGATATAACTCCGCCAGTGGTCCCGGGTGCTCCAAATATGGATGCTGGTTCCGACAGTGGTTTGTCCACTACAGATAACGAGACCAATATTGATGCGCCGCTCTTTACAGGCACATCGGAAATAGGTTCCGAGGTAATGCTTTACAGTGACGCAGTGTTGAATGCCAGTGGTTCGGCACCCGATGGAAGCTGGTCGATTCTATCATCTTCGCTTGCTGAAGGTGCGCATGCAATACAGGTGACAGCAACAGATGTTGCCGGTAATACAAGTGGCATGTCTGCCGCACTCGATATTGTGATCGATCAGATCGCACCGGCTGCACCGGCTGCACCCGATATGCTGGCAGCTTCAGATACCGGTCCGAGTGATGCAGACGACAATACCAGTGATGAGACACCTGAATACCAGGGGACCTGTGAAGCAGGGGCAGCAGTGCAACTGTCCAGTGACGTGGATGGTGTTCTGGGTACAACAACAGCAGACGGGACAGGAATATGGTCGTTGGTCTCCAATGCAATGACAGACGGCAACCACTACGTGACCCTTATTGCCACGGATGTTGCCGGGAATGCAAGCGGTATTTCTGATTCACTCCTTGTCACCATCGACAATCAGGCGCCGATTCAGCCCGGACTTCCCGTTCTTATAACGGCAGATGACGCCGGAGCGTCGGATGGAGACGATGTGACCAACGTTACCACACCGACCATTTCAGGAACCGCTGAAGCGCTTACCTATGTTGACATATACAGCAACAATACGATTGTTACAAGGGTAAGTACGGATGCAGCAGGGGCCTACGATTATACATTTGGCGCCCTTGCAGACGGAACCTATACAATTCGAACCGTTTGCATTGACAATGCCGGTAATTTAAGTATATCGTCTGAAAACCTGCAGATGATAGTGGATACACAGGCTCCTGATCTGTCACTGATTGAGATTGAGTCTGATAATTCGAAGCCATACCTGGCAACCACAGGAAATAGTGTGACCATTAGTATTACGGCGAATGAGGACATTCAGGATCCGGTCGCTTCGATCGATGGCAAGGCAGTAGCTGTTGCAGGAGGCCCGACACAATGGACCATTTCAAGAACAATGGATGGTACTGAAACACAGGCTATTCTCCCCTTCACCATCGACTATACCGATATTGCCGGGAACAGTGGTGTTGCCAGGACAGCGACCACCAACGGAAGCAGTGTGCTGTTTGATAAGGATGCACCGGACCTTACTGCGATAAGCATTGCCTCCGATCATTCGAACCCGGATATGGCAAGGGTGGGAAGTGAAGTGAGTATTACGTTTACGGCCACAGAGACAATTGAAGATATCACTGTTCTTGTCAATGGAAAACAGGCCCTTGTGGAAAATGTCTCCGGTCCTGACTGGAGCGCAACGACATTTATGACAACAACGGATAGCGAAGGGGTAGTAACCTTTGCGATTGATTACGAGGACCTGGCAGGTAATACAGGAGCACAGAAGACCAGTAGTACCGATGCCACTTCAGTTACCCTGGACAAGACCCTGCCTTCTTATAACCTTGTCTCTATCTATTCAAACAACCTTGACAGCACCTATGCTGTTGCAGGTGACACGGTCTTCCTGGAGTTCGAGATTTCGGAGGATGTTGAAACGCCTGCTGTGGTGATGAACAACCTGTCGCCCGATGCCATCACAGGCGGGCCGACAGCCTGGCTGGCTACTAAAGTTGCCGTTTCAGGAGAGACAGAGGGGGTGATGCCGTTTACCATTGATATTTCCGACCTGGCAGGGAACAGTCCGGCTACCAAATTCGCGACATCGGACAACACCAGTGTTACATTTGATGATTCAAATCCCGTCATTGTTTCGACAACCGTGAATTCAGGAGAGTATAAAGTGGGTGATGAAATATCCATCCTGATCCGGTCCGATGCAAGCTCCTATGTTGGGGAGACGGTTGAAGTGAACGGAAAGACACAGACGCTTATTAACAACCTGAACAATACCTATTCGATCAATTACACGGTTATTGAAGGGGACAATGAACTGTTCAATGCCACGGCACTGCCGGTGAATATCGTTCTTAAGGATCCTGCAGGATTGACCACAGCCATTGACTCGATCACTCCTTCGGGAGGTAATATCACGATCGATGCCAATACACCGTTGATATCGTCGTTTGTTTCAACAGCAGAAAATGCAGGCAACCTGATCATTGGTGACAGCATTGTATTCACGTTGACACCGGTTACCGCGGAACAGGACCTTGTCATTCAGCCTGCCGGTTATAACGGACAGGCGCTGGAATGGACAACGGTGGATGGTTCAGAGTACCGTGCCGTTTACCATGTTGAAGAGGGTGATCCTGAGCAGGAAAGTCCGTTACAGCTTGCACAGGTGGTACTCTCAGATACTATTGGAAATGCAGATTACTTTGATTACACGGCAATTGGGAAGCACATCTTTGCCGAATATCCAAGTGTAGAGATAACAGGTACGACAGACAAATGTGATTATGGTCAGACCGTACCGATCACTTTCCAGTTTACAGGAAGGAAACCGTTTATATTGACTTATAACAATGGTACAGAGGATGTTGGTCCGGATACAATAGATGCAACAACTTACGTGATCGATGCAAAATCAGGAACTTTCACACTGGTGAACCTGACTGATTCCACAGGCAACTATGTGACCGAAGCATTGGAAAATGCAACGATCACCGTGGTGCCGCGGCCGGTCATCTCCACCGATTATTACAACTCTCCCTACAGTGTGAATTCCGAAAAGGATACACTTTACAAGTATGTCACACCGGCTGAGAACAGCGGTGGACTGTTCACGGCTGCAGAAGGGATTGCATATGAGGGCGGATTGTATGTATTCTACCCGGGCAACATTTCCGGAGCGAACCTGGATAAGGACCTGGAGATCATTTACACCTATACCGATCCTTCAACAGGCTGCTTCAACAAGGATACAAATACGGTATTTGTATCAGCAATACCTGTAAGGATCATCGGACTGGCCGATGCCTATTGTGACGGCGCCCCGGTTGATACCATCACCGGAACATTGCCGGCACAGCATACAGGCTTTTTTGAAGTGTTTGATGTAAATGATGATCCGGTAACCGGCGGATGGACGCAACTGAGCGATGACACACTCCTGATCGATCCGACAGTTCTGTCACCGGGAGATTATACCCTTGAGTATACAGCAATCAGTCCGCTCGGGGATACCACTTCATTCAACAGTGTACAGGAATTCAATATTGAAGCGATCAGGACCGGGTTGAGCATAGCAGGATTGGAGGAAGCTTATTGTTTCGATGATCAGGGACAGGAGGTCATTGTTACCATATCACTCGAAGGTGAAACAGGTGATTTTGAAGGTGAAACAGGCGACATAGGTTATTTCTATCCCACGACGGCAGATGATCCTTCATCGGTATTTTCATCTGTAACAGGCTCACACAGGGCCAGGTTCGACCTGTCAAAGGCAGCCTCAGGTACAGAATACGTACTCGAGTACACCTTTACTTCCGCCCTGGGATGTGTCGCGGAAACGATCTATGATACAATTCTGATCAATCCCCTGCCAGTGCCCTATTTTGAGGTTGGTGACAATTATAATTTTGATTCTGCGTTTGTTGCTGATGTGGATCTGACCGGTAACCTGGACAGCGATCCGCTGTATACAACTTCATTTGAAGGTGCGGAGATCGTGGACAACGGTGTACTGAAACCTTACAATGCCACGAAATTCAACCAGTATTACACGATCACATACACTGCACAGAACAACAACACGGGATGTGTTAACACGTACAGCGACACAACCATTATATACAGGACCACTGCAGGCATACTGGGTTTCAACCAGGCTGCATCTTACTGCTATGATTCGGATGTTGTGATACCGATAACCTGTCAGCCGACCATTACCGATCTTGAAACGAACCAGGTTGTCGGTCTGACTGGAAACTTCACCAGTGATAAGAGCGCTGTGATTCAGACCGGTGATAATGCAGCTAATTACTATCTGAGCATGGCAGGAGTTGATTCTGCAGACATTTTCCGTGATACCATCTATTTTGACTATTACGTCAATGGTACAAGGTATCAGGTAAGGAAGGGGATCCAGATCGACAGTGTCGGGACGGTTAAAATAACATCCTCAATGGTTGATGAAGGAGAGTTTGTATTCGGATACTGTAATTCAGACCAGGATGCGTTGATCGTGTTCAATGCCGAGCAGAACTATGAACTAACCGGGACACCTGTATTTGAATATGTCGGAGGAACTTACGGAACGGTGACCACGCCCGGGCGTTCGGCAACCATCGAACCGCCAAAAGAGGTGCCGGGAACATACGCTATCAGTTATACCTTTACCACAGCCAGCGGATGTGTTGCCAGTACCACTGAGGCGATTGATATCTATCCGGTTCCGAAACCAGCCTTTACACAACCCATCAAATGTCCGGATCTTGTGGTGCCTGTACCGTTTGAGAACCTGACTTCCTATACAGGCGATTATGGCACACTTTCATGGGACTGGAGCATGGAGGGTACGGTTTACAATGTTGAGAATCCTGTTCATACATTTACTTCAAACGGACCGAAGGAGGTTGATCTGACCGTTACAACCATTGAAGGGTGTACAGCGGACACAACGATCGGTTACATCGTGGGTAATTATGCAACGGCCAATTTCAAGTGGGACAATACCTGTGATACAGATGATCCGATTACCCTTACAAATACATCAATAGCCAATGATGCACAGCGGAACACAGGAGAGTTTAACTGGGTTGTTCCAAACGGTTTGAGCCTGGATGGTCAGAACACACCTGTTGCGTCATTGAATGGTTTTGATGTGGGAGAGTATGATGTTAAACTCATCTACAAGTCGCTTGAAACCCTTGGAGGTTGTACGGATTCGGTTACCAAAACCCTCGTTGTGCAGCCATATTATCAGATGGATACCATTACGGTTCCGGAAGCAAGGACATACCTGCAGGATTTTGAAGATACCAGGAAACTGTATACATGGCAGGCACAGAGACTGACTGAAGAAGATGATCTGTCGAGGTGGATGCTCGGGAAACCTGATGGAGCGGTTATCAATACGGCAGCATCAGGGAACAGCTCCTGGTATATGAAACTGGATGATAAATCAAATGTTGAGAATTCACAGGTTGTCAGTCCGTGCTTCGATTTTGCCGGCCTTGAAAAACCGATGATCAAGATGAACATCTGGGCTTCCAACCTTGACAGGCTTGACGGAGCAGTGCTCCAGTACAAGACTGATTATGGTGAAACCTGGACGAACCTCGGTGACAATGTAAGCGAAGGCATCAACTGGTTCAATTCCGACAATGTAACCAGTCAGCCAGGCGGGGAAGATCAGTTCTTCGGATGGAACGACCAGATGGAAAGTTGGGTAAGCGCCAGGTACAGTCTGGATTCGCTGATCGGAGAAAGGACCGTTCAGTTCAGGATTGCCTATGCATTCAGCGGATCAGACATTGAGAAACCGGATGGATTTGCATTTGATGATGTATGGATCGGGGAGCGGAGACAGAACGTGCTGACCGAGTATTTCACAAATACAGAAGTAGGTTCCAGTGCTTCAGGAGATGCATTTATGGCAAGGTATGAGAAAAGGAAGCGGGAAGATGTAATACCGGTACATTACCACACCGGCAGTCCGGAAGGAGACGTTGCTTATGAAAGTTACAGTTCCGGACCTTCTTCGAGGGTGTTCTATTATGGTGTGTCAGGGGTGCCATTCATGTATTCCAATGGCATCATCGGTGAACCTTTGGCTGACACTGCTGCCTTCGAGTTCGCTACCAACCTGGAGTTGCTTCGCGATCCGGAGGTGGATATCTTTATCCGCGATACAATGGTCAGGGGACAGGCCGACATAACGCTGCGTGCCAACACTGATCTTTCCGGCAAAAACATCGTGATGTATGTTGCGATCGTGAAGGATTCCGTTGACATTGGCGGATCGACCTTTGTGAACCTGACAAGGAAATTCCTGCCTGACCCCGGTGGGATCACGCTCAATACCGATGCTTTTGCTGCCGGGCAAACGGTCACTGAAAGTGTCGCCATTAACCAGGCAGCTTTCATTGGAGCGGGTTTGGTGGTCTTTGTTCAGAACTCCGATACCAAAGAGATCTACCAGGTTGTGAAACTTGGTGTTGATGAACTGAAGGTATCACATCAGCTTTACGATGTGGAAGACCTGGTGGATGTGTACCCGAACCCGGTGAATGACAGGCTCTTTATCGACAGCTATTATGAGATCGACAGGCTCATGCTGTTGGATATCGGAGGAAGGGTCATTATGGAGATCCGGCCCGAACAGGAGAGAACAAGTATCTCTGTTCAGGGACTGAAGAGTGGTGTCTACTTCGTGAAGGGAATTACGGAGCAGGGTGAGTTTGTGAAGAAGATTATTAAGAGGTAGATAATAGATTCGGAGCCATCCCGACGTTACTAATAATTTCGTCGGGCTGGTTTTTTTATATCTTATTTCGGTACGTCGGTATTTCAGTTCCGATCAGTGCAGATCTTCGCTAAAGAGCCTTACCTCGACACTTCGCTCAGTACAGCGCTCCGCTTCTGTACAGCGCTCCGCTCAGTACAGCGCTTCGCTCGGGAACCCGGAACTTGGTACAAATTAGGTCCCTCGACACTTCGGCACTTCGACTTCGCTCAGTACAGCGCTTCGCTCAGTACAGCGCTCCGCTCAGTGCAACGCTTCGCTCGGGAACCCGGAACTTGGTACAAATTAGGTCCCTCGACACTTCGGCACTTCGACTTCGCTCAGTACAGCGCTCCGCTCAGTGCAACGCTTCGCTCGGGAACCCGGAACTTGGTACAAATTAGGTCCCTCGACTTCGCTCGGGAACCCCTTTATTTATATTGAATTAGGGAAACCTCGACTCCGCTCGGTTTTGTTTTTCCCATTATTATTTTTACAGTGCGAATGGTTATTACATTCTGAGGCTTTTTTGAGCATTTCTTTATTCCCCTTTATAAGTGCCCGTTTTTTCTTTGCACTCCATTTTTGAATCTGCTTTTCTCTTTCAAAGGCTTCATCAATTCTGCTGAATTCCTCATAATAGACCAATTTTACAGGCAGTCTTTTAGCAGTAAAATTTGCAGCCTGTCCAGTCTCATGTTCAATTAATCTCATACTGAGGTTATTGGTACTCCCGGTATAAAATTTCCCATCAGAGCACTCTAAAATGTACATATATCCACTCATGTTTTTACATATTTTATCTCGAGCGTAGTCGAGAGATTTAAAAAAATTAATACCTATTAGCGGTCCCCGAGCGCAGTCGAGGGGAGCCTACTCAAAATATTTATTACAATTCTCCCCAGCGTCGCACTAAGCCTACTCGAAGTATCGAGGGGAGCCTACTCAAAATATTTATTACAATTCTCCCCAGCGTCGCACTAAGCCTACTCGAAGTGTCGAGGGGAGCCTACTCAAAATATTTATTACAATTCTCCCCAGCGTCGCACTAAGCCTACTCGAAGTGTCGAGGGGAGCCTACTCAAAATATTTATTTAGGATTCCCATAGTCCGGGGAGGTGTGATTAATGCTTGAGTATTCCCATTAATTTTCAAGACATATATAAAGCATCTCTTTCCCTATTAATGGTAGGATAGGTTAAAATCTCGGAGAGAATAGGATTTAATTTAAAGGTTTCTACTCCTCTTCCAGCATTGCCCTTCCGAAGTCTTCACCGAAGTTTATAAGTTCCCCGGCTTTTTCGTTGTTGGGATAGAATTTGGAGGCGAGGCTGTTTTTTACTTTTAGTTTCAGATTGACCAGGTGGTCTTCAATGATCTTCACTGCTTCTCCGCTCCAGCCGTAGGAGCCGAATACAGCGGCAGGTTTTCCCTTGTCCCTGATCGGGTTGATCACACTGAAGAGTTTGTAAACGGGCAGGAGCGTGTTCTGGTTGATCGTTGGAGATCCCACCATGATCGCGTCAGCACGCACCATTTTCTCCTCGAGATCTCCCAGCAGAATGTTTTCAATATCGACGATATCGATATCAAAGTTGCCGGCTTTTTGAATTCCTTCCGCAATTTTCAGCGCCATCTCCCTGGTGTATCCGTACGCGGAGATGTATCCAATGAATACGCGGTTTTGCTTTTTTGTGTTGTTGAGGTATTCCTTTGCCATTTTCTTTGACTCATAAACCCTGCTTTTCCAATCGGATCTTAAGATTGGTCCGTGTCCCGGGCAGATGCGATCGATATCCAGGACCTCGATCTTCTGAATTGCTTTCAGCATGAACTTGCTGTAGGGTTTTAATATCACATCGAAATAATAGGTAAATGCGTCCTGGTAATCACCAACAAGGTCATCGAACATTTTTTCGTCTGCATAATGTGCACCGAATGAATCGCATGTAAAAAGGGTTTTATCTTCCCGGAGGTAGGCGTAGATGGTATCCGGCCAGTGCAGGTTGGGAGCTCCAATAATCTGAATCGATTTGTTGCCCAGGTCGATCACATCACCATCTTTAACCTTTTGCCATTTGAAAGGCTTGTCCAGCATTTCTGCCAGGTAGTTGATTGCCTGTCCGCTCCCAAGAATAGTGGCCTGTGGGGCCAGTTCAAGCAGATGTTTCAACGATCCCGAGTGGTCGGGTTCCGTATGTGTGCAAATAATGTATTCTAATTCAGAAGGATCAACGAGTGATCTTAATTTCTGAATATAAATATCAAAGAAAGATTCCTTGACGGTATCGATCAATACCTTTTTTTCCGCGTCAATGAAATAGGAATTGTAGGATGTACCGTGCTTGGTTTCCATGACAATATCAAAGGTGATGATATCACGGTCAAGTACCCCCGTCCAGGAAATGTCTTCAGTAACTTGTATCGTTTGATTATCTTTCATGGGTTCTCGGTTCTGTTTTCATCGCAAAGATAGAAATGAAAATGTTAGCCATAACCAATAAAATAAAAAAAGCTGTCCCGGATATTCGGAACAGCTTTAAAACTCACAATCTAACTGTAACGGATCTAACCAGTGTCTGTCCAGCTATTGGACTGTATTGACAGACACCAACTAATCTAACAATCTATGAATTCTACTTCTTGCTGTCGCAAGTGCTCTCTTTTTTAGCTGTGCAGTCGCTTGATTTTTTCTCAGTAGTGCATTCACTTGCTTTTTTCTCGGTGGTGCACTCACTTGCTTTTTTCTCAGACTTCTCTGATTTCTCAGATTTCTCAGTTTTCTTGGCTTTTTTCGGGTCTTTGTCAGTAACTGATTCAATTACAACTGACTCGTTTGCCAATACAGGTGCACTCATTCCTCCTAAAAATGCTACAAGCGCTATTACTGCTAATGTCTTTTTCATGGTTCTTGTTTTTTAATTCGTAATTGTTTCAATATTTGAACGCAATATAAGTCAAATAGAAGGGGGATGTTGTTAAATGACTGTTAAAAAAAAGACAAGCAGGTCTTAAATTATTTTAAAGCTGCTATTTCGGTGATACCGCCGCGGGCAGTATCGCCGGTTTTAACCTTAATTGGGGTACCCTGTGGAAGGAAAAGGTCAACCCTGGAGCCAAATTTTATAAACCCAAGCTCATTGTTCTGGATGGCATTGCGGTTATCTTCAGCATAACAGACGATCCTTCGCGCCACGTAACCGGCGATCTGTCTTACCAGCAGTTCACCGTAATTGTGACGGATCACCACTGTAGTCCGTTCGTTGCGTTCGGATGATTTCGGATGGCGGGCCACGAGATAATTGCCCGGGTGGTATTTGCAGTAAACGATTTTCCCTGTAACAGGGTAGCGGTTGATGTGCACGTTATAGATGCTCATAAAGATCGATACACGTATTTTTCCCTCATTGAAATATTCACCTTCATATATATTTTCAATGGATACGACCTTTCCGTCTGCAGGTGAAAGAATGCTTTCCGGCGCCTCTTTGTATTCGCGATCCGGGATCCTGAAAAATCTAAAAATAAGCATATAGATGATCAGGAGAAATCCGGTTACAGGGTATATCCAGGGCGTGGGAATGAGGATAAACAGGCTGATGGTCAATCCAACCAGCATACATGTTGAAAAATATACAATTTGTTTCCCTTCAGGGTGCAGCCTGATCATAATTTTTCAATGATTAGAAAAAGACTGTAAAATACGGGGGCGCTGAACATCAGTGAATCAAACCTGTCGAGCATTCCGCCATGACCGGGAATGATGTTCCCTGAGTCTTTGACACCGGTTTCACGTTTCAATTTGCTTTCGAAAAGATCGCCAATGGCAGAAGTAATGCTCACCAGTATTGCCATAGTGATCCAGAATATGGCCGTATGGCTGTTGGTTACCGTGTAAACCAGGTATCCTGCAGCGGCGTTTAAGACAATCCCTCCTGTCAGCCCTTCCATGGTCTTTTCCGGGGAAATGGCTTTGGCAAGCGGAGTTCTTCCGATCAGCTTGCCGGCAACAAATGCGCCTATATCATTTATCCAGACCAGTGCGAGCAGGATGATCATCAGTTCAGGATTGAAACCGTTATTTGCCGGCAACCATCCAAGGGCAAAATAGAATATAAGTGAACCCGCTATCCAAAAAACAGAGAGGAAGATCTGGCTGGTTTGTCTGAACCCGGTTTTCCCCCTTAGGGTGAACATGAAAAGAAAAAGCAGCACAAAACCTGTAATTACCGCAGGCATCCAAAGTGTCCGGATAAAACCATCGAGTATAAAATATGAAATACCCATGGAGATCATTCCGGCTGTCAAACTTATAAAAAAAAGCACCTGGTCTTCTGAATCCAGCATTTTCCGGATCTCGTACATTGCTACCGAGAAAACAAAGAGCAGGAGTGCAAGAGAGGTGTATTTTCCCAGCAAAAGCAAACCTGCAAATACAATTATCAGTACGATCCCTGAAAGGGTCCTTGTGATCACGTTATTCATGCTGAAAAAAGTCTTCGATTAATTTTTTAGACCTGACCACATCGTCCCTTGATACCAGGATTTCAACATCACCAAAATGGTATGAAGAATCCATTTTATTCATGATAAATGACAGGATCCCGTGATCTGCCAGATACCGTTTTATCATTTCTGCCTGGAAGGGCTGGTTTGTAGAATAAACCCGGACTTTGTCATTTGACATTTTTCTTATTGCTCTTGTTTTCTGTTTTCTCTGTTTTCTCTGTCTCCTTATTTTCTGATTTCTTCTCTGAGGATGGGGCAGATTCAATTTGTTTCTTTTTTTCCCTGGCTTTTTCAACGGACTTTTGTTTCTCTTCTTCCTCTTCTGTCTTCCATGGCCGTTTACCAAATATCTCTTCCAGGTTGTCGCTGAAGATCACTTCAGATTCAAGGAGTCTTTCAGCAAGCTTTGTAAGTTTGGCCTTGTTTTTCTTCAGTATTTCAATTGCCCTTTTGTATTGTTGATCAATAATGGTCTTAACCTCATCATCGATCAGTTCTGCAGTTTTTTCACTGTAGGGTTTGTTAAAGGAATATTCATTCTGGCCGCTGGAATCGAAATAACTCCGGTTACCGAGTTTATCGCTCATTCCGAAATAGGAGATCATGGCATAGGCCTGTTTCGTGATCTTTTCAAGGTCGTTCAGCGCTCCTGTCGATATCTTATTGAAGATGAGATCTTCAGCTGCACGTCCACCCAGGGCCGAACACATTTCATCAAGCATTTGCTCGGTGGTGGTTATTTGTCTTTCTTCGGGAAGGTACCAGGCGGCTCCCAGCGCCCTGCCCCTGGGAATGATTGTGACTTTTACCAGCGGGTTTGCATGTTCCAGGAGCCAGCTCACCGTGGCATGACCGGCCTCATGGAATGCGATGGTTCTTTTTTCATCCTTTTTAATGACTTTATTTTTCTTTTCCAATCCACCGATGATCCTGTCAACTGCATCAAGGAAATCCTGTGTTTCAACGGTTTTTTTGTCTTTCCTTGCAGCGATAAGGGCTGACTCATTGCAAACGTTGGCGATATCCGCGCCTGAAAATCCCGGTGTTTGCTTGGCCATGAATACAAGGTCAACGTTCTTATCCAGTTTCAGAGGTTTCACGTGAACCTTAAAAATTTCTTTCCGCTCGTTCAGGTCGGGAAGTTCAACATGGATCTGGCGGTCGAACCTTCCTGCCCTGAGCAATGCTTTGTCAAGCATATCAGCACGGTTGGTAGCTGCAAGAATGATGACGCCGGTATCCGAACTGAAACCGTCCATTTCGGTCAGAAGCTGGTTCAATGTATTTTCCCTTTCATCATTGGAACCAAAATTCGGGTTCCTTCCCCTGGCCCTTCCAACGGCATCTATTTCATCTATAAATACAATACAGGGAGCTTTCTCCTTTGCCTGTTTGAACAGGTCGCGGACCCTGGAGGCTCCTACACCCACAAACATTTCCACGAAATCAGAACCCGACATGGAAAAGAATGGAACATTGGCCTCACCGGCAACTGCCTTTGCCAACAATGTCTTTCCTGTTCCCGGAGGACCAACCAGCAAAGCTCCTTTCGGTATCTTACCGCCAAGGTCTGTGTATTTGTTGGGATTTTTCAAAAAATCAACGATTTCCCGGATCTCTACCTTTGCTTCATCCAGTCCTGCTACATCAGAAAAATCAACCTTCACGTTCGTATCTTTATCGAAGATCTGGGCCTTTGATTTGCCAACGTTAAAAATGTTGTTGGCGCCACCGGGACCACCGGAGCCGCCACCCATCCTGCGCAGCATGAAGATCCAGATTCCCAGGATCAGCAGGAAAGGCAGTATCCACAGCATCATCTCACCGAGTACGTTTTTCCGGGTGACTGTAGTGTACTGGGGTGTTTTTTCCGGTGGTAATTCATTCAGTACCTGGTTCAGTTCCTGTCCGAATACATCGGGAAAAACTATCGTGAAGTAATACTGCGGTAAATTCTGTCCGAGCCACGAATTGCTTCTGTTGTTGCGCACTTCACTGTGTCTTGCATCCTCAAGCCGCTCGGGCTTGATGTAAATCTCAACTTTTTCCTTGTTTACGATAACGATTTTTTCAACATCGCCTGCGTTCAGCATTTCGAAAAAGGAGTTGGAATCGGTTTCAACCATTCCTCCTGAGTTATTGAGAAATTGCATGCCGATCAACGCAAGCAATACGATACCAATGATCCAGTATGTGTTGAATTTGGGCTTATTACCAGGTTTTAAGGGTCCGCCGGGATCCCCGGGTTTCTTATTTTTTTCTGCCATTTTTTCGGTTACTTTATATCTTTTATACTTTCCATCTTTCCATCGCCCCAGAGTTCTTCAAGGTTGTAGAATGAACGTTGCTCCTCCAGAAAGATATGCACCAGGATATCAGAATAATCCATCAGTATCCACAGCGAATTGTTGATCCCCTCAATGTGATGTGCCCTGACATTCATTTCAGTTTTTAACCTATGATGAACGGAATCGCTGAGCGCATCCACCTGCGTGGTTGAGTTTCCGTGACAAATGACGAAGTAATCGCAAAAAGCATTGCCAACTTTTTCCATGTTGATGGTGACAATATTTTCACCTTTTTTATCTTTAAGCGCCTCAAGGATCAGATCAAGCCTCTGCAGTGTATCACTTTTTTGGTTTTCTGTCATTCAGTTTCCCGACTTCTGATATTCTTTATTCCTGTTAATTTAATGCAAATTTATATGTTATTTTTATAAACATCATTTGACAGGTAGTTTTAACTGCGTAAAAATTTGCAAAAACTGTACCATGGGGAAAGATATATACAGATACAAAGTTATTGATTCTACCAACAATGAAGCATCGAGATTAATCAGCAAGGGTCTGGTTCGGTCTGAATCATTTGTTTTCGCTGATTTCCAGGAGGATGGAAGAGGGCAGCAGAAGAACCAGTGGACAGGTGAGGCGGGGAAAAACATTTTTATGAGTTGGGCCGTCTTTCCTGCATTTTTGTCAGTAAACAAGCAGTTTCAACTGTCAAAAATGGCAACTCTTTCAATTATAGAGTTTTTAAGCCGCTGCGAAATCAATGCCACAGTCAAATGGCCGAATGATATCATGGCAGGGGCCTGCAAGATTGGAGGTGTACTGATCGAGAACAGCATTATGGAGCAGAAGCTCTCGCATTCGATCATTGGTATCGGGATCAATGTGAATCAGACCGGATTTCCGGATTTTCCATTACCGGCCACAAGCATGAAATTGGTTACCGGGCGCAAAAATGATTTTGATATTGAGGAGTTAATCGATCAGCTGAGGAAATTGTTGATTGGCGGATACGAAATGCTTGGAGCCCGGAAAAGTGATCTGTTGGATAAAAGGTACATTGATCATTTATACAGAAGGGGAGAAACATCTGTTTTTATGGAAGGCAAATCCAGGTTCCGCGGTATTATACGGGGGGTGGATGAAGAGGGCCAATTGCTGGTGGAAACAGGCGCCGGGATGCGTAATTTTGGATTTCATGAGATAAAAATGGTACATCAGGATTGAAAATCAAATTTTTCAATCTCATCGATCAGGGAATCAACGAACTGCTTGAGCGGACTTTTCACCATTCCCAGCAAGACCTGGTTGATGTTTGGTTCGATGGTAACCTTCACCCGGCTGTCGTCGGTTTGCACCTGTTTGGTCTGGATCCACAATGTGAAATTGTATTGTGATGTATCGGGATCACTGGCTATCTTCACAAGTTTTTCCGGTTCCCTTTCAATAATGTTGAGTTTGACGTTTCCCAGCATGTCCATTTTAAAACGACAGCTGTCCTGGTCGGCTTCCCAGCCGGATATTTTATCAGCAGGTATTACATTGTTGAAATTCCTGAAATCAGCTATAAAATCATATACTTTTTGTGCGGGGGACCGAACGGATCCGATTTTACTTTCAATCTTCATTTGTTTGTTATTTTTTATCCTCTGACCAATTTGCCGGATCGATCCTCCATTTTTTCAGCAACGGAAGCATGACTTTATCAATATAGCCAATTTCAACAGCCTGTTGAAGCATTGAATCGTAGTCGGTCAAAGTATGCACAACCAGGTTTGCTTTTTCGAAACTTTTCTCAGATGCAGGGAATCCGTATGTGAATGCAGCCACCATTCCAAGAACATTGCATCCTGCATTCCTGATTGCTTCCACGGCTTTAAGGGAACTGCCTCCTGTTGAGATCAGGTCCTCAATAACCACTACTTTCTGTCCTTTCTCAAATACGCCCTCGATCTGGCTTCTCGTTCCATGTCCTTTAGACTGGCTGCGCACGTATATAAAAGGCAGGTTAAGTGATTCTGCCACCAGCGCTCCCTGGGCTATGGCCCCGGTTGCAACGCCCGCGATCACTTCCGTATCGGAGAAATGCCCTGTTATGCAATCAACGTAGGCATCTCTGATGGCCGTTCTGATCTCAGGGTAGGATAAGGTCTTGCGATTATCGCAGTAAATAGGGGACTTCCAGCCGGAGGCCCAGGTAAATGGTTTTGCTGGTTCTAATTTTATTGCTTTACTTTGTAACAGCAGTTCAGCGATGCGTTGTTTGTTTTTCATCGATCACAAATGTATAAAGTTTTTTTCAAGGACAGGACGGTTTATTTTGGAGATAATTTTTCAAAGGTATTTGGAAGAAACAGCGGGCTATTCTATAAATATGCTAATATACAAGAGCTTACCGAATTGCTGGGTGCTTTCAATCAGCTGCAGAGAATCAATAAATTATTTATCATTCACAATGATATTCTGAATCTTTTTGATGAATTCAGAGCCTGCTTTGATTATGTTGAAGCAGCCGGTGGTCTTGTTATAAGGCCAGATGGAAAGTTCCTGATCATGGAAAGGGATGGCATCTGGGATCTTCCCAAGGGAAAACTGGAGCCCGGAGAGGAGATGCGCGATGCCGCACTCAGGGAAGTTGAAGAGGAGACGGGTCTCAGTGATCTTGAGATTATCAGGCCGGTGCTCTCTACACACCATACCTACGAGATAAATAAAAAGGAGATGATCCTGAAGAAGACCAAATGGTTTGAGATGAGTTACACAGGAGACCAGGATCCGGTCCCGCAAAAAGAGGAGAACATTACTGATATTCGATGGGTTGATCCGGGGAATGTTGATTTTATAAGAAGGAACACCTATCCCAGCGTTCTGGATGTTCTTTACATCAGAGATCTCCTCTAGAACGCATGATCCTGAACAGTTGCTGCTCAAATCCTTCCGTTGCCATTGCTGCCGGTGAAAGAACCAGTTTGCCTTCAGGGTCGAGCAGGTAATTTGTTGGGAAGGCCTTTATATCATAATCCCAAAGCAACTTTTCATTTTCATTATAGAACAAAGCGGTCCATGTATAGTTGTTGTTTTTCATGAAAGCTTTCATTTCGGCAGGATCTTCAGCAACAATGACCGTTACTATTTCAAGGTGCTTTTTATGTGTGCGATGCAGGACCTGCAGGAATGGATATTCTGTCAGGCATCCGTAGTTGTTCGTGGTGCAAAAGTTGAGATATACATATTTGCCCCTGAGGTCTTCAGGAGTGATAATATTTCCATGAATGTCAGGCAGTTCAAAATGAGGCGGATAATTCCCCTTCATCAGCCTGGTAAGGTGCCTTTTGACGCCGCGAGCGATCATGGCATTCTTTTCTGAAACAGGTGATTCAATAATGGTATCCAGCAGTTGCAGCAGGTCATCTCCATTGAAATATTTCTTGAAATAGAGATCATGTATCTCCTTTATGATGACCAGTTCAGCGAATTCACCGGATGGCACCGCGGGATGTTCCAAGAGTGTATTTCTCAGGGCAGTGATATCGTGAGTTCTGTTAATGATGTTATTGATCCCCCTGCCTTCTTCAGTTCTGGAATAATAGAAGATGAATTCCTTGTACATCTCGTTAAACAGGTCCATAAAGGCAGGGTTCCCGGTTACAGGGATCTTTTCAGCGAGGTACTGTTCGTATATGTCTTTCAGCCTGGTATCCCTGCCATTGATCTTTATGATCCCGTATCTGAACTTCCTGTATTGTTTAAAATATGAGGATGTATCATTTTTATAGCTGTTTTCAATAACGCTGATCAGTGAATCAGAGCTGAGGAATTCATTTCTCTGCCGTGCTTCAAGCATCTCCTTGTTTTTTATAAAAAGAAGCGTGTCAAAACGGAAGATCCTGGAATTGATATCATCCCCGGATGATGTTTCTCCGGATCCTGAGAGTGAATATTCACTGAGTACCAGTAGGTGTGCCAGTACCGGTTTGAAGTATGGATTTCTTATGTCAGATTGCGTTTTTTCTGTTTTTGGCGGTAAGGAGATTTCATAGCCGGTAAGCGGGATCATATAAATGTATATTCTGAAAAGCCCGGTATTGATATAGGCCCACGTTGGTTTTTCCAGAAGGATTTGTTGTTTGAAATTCCCTTTTTCGTCGATGCAGAGTGTATCAACAATCCGGTATTCGCCTGTAACCGGATTTGAAATGCTTTTCAATACGAGTTTGGTACCTGCATATTTTGGCGCTGTCCCTTTTAATTCTGCTGTTTGTCCGCAAACATTAAACAGTGTAATGAACAAGAACATCCCAGGAATCAAAACTTTTCTCATATCAGAGGTACCTGTTTATATCAATTCCTTCGGGCAGGAATTGTGCTGCATCACCTCTATTACGTATAATATCGCGAATAATTGTTGAGTTAACAGGTGTATGCTCGGGGTTTGTAAGCAAGAAAACTGATTCTACGTCCGGGAGCATTTTTTTATTGATCTGGGCAATGGCACGTTCGTATTCAAAATCTGCAGCTGTCCTTATTCCGCGGAGCATGTAGCTGGCGTTTACTTTTTTGCAGAAATCTACCGTCAATCCTTCAAAATAATCACAGCTTACTTCCGGAACATTCCTGAACACCTCATTGATCATGGCTACCCTGGATTCAATACTCATCAACGGTGCTTTGCCTGAATTTACACCGACAGCGACAATAATTTTATCAAACAGATCAATGGATCTTCTTACAATGGATTCATGACCAATTGTAAATGGATCGAAAGATCCGGGGAATATTGCTATTTTTTCCATGTTTCCCATTTTTATTTGGTTCATTTAGGAATTGTAAAATTAATTCTTTTTACCGAAAGCGCCGTTCTATTTGATCTCCTTCTCTTTGTTGGAGCTGACAAACAATATATTTCCCAGTCTGTCATATCCTGTAAAGACCTTGTTTCCCTTTGTTTTGATTTTTTCACTTTGAAATCCAATGATGGTCAGGTCGGCTTCACTGGAAATGTTTGAGATCTTAGCTTTTACAGTGTCGGCATCCTGATCCATCGGGATCAGTTTGATGTTGCTGAATGATATGGGCAATCTGCCGGTTTTTATCAGTTCCTTTATTTGGTCTTTTTTATTGTGCAATTCATCATCACCTTCGTACAGTGAGAAGATCTTTATCGTTCCTTTCTTCCAGTCAGGATGCCCCAGTATAATGTAGCCGAGCAATATCATCAGGTTCGCATTTTCATAATCAGAGGGGGTGATCCAGATGTGAATTTGCTGATGGTAGCCGAATCCCCGGTAAGATGTACTCAGAACACATATGTCAAATCCAGTGGAATAGAGGATGTCATAGGTATCCAAAGCATCATCGAGTGCGCCGGGATTGTTTTGTGAGAACTCGAAAAGTATCATGTTGTTGCCTTTGCCGGAGATGCCCGTCAACTGGATCACCTGGGCGATTGCCGATGTGTAGGAGGGGCTGATGATGGTATCCAGGTAAACACGGTTTTTGCTTCCGGCGGCCAGTTCAAGTAATTTTCCAAGAACCATCTTTGATTCCTGGTTTGTTTTTTTTGTCAGAAATCCTTTGATATAATGGATGTAAGTCCCGAAACCGTATTTATAGGATATCCAACGCAGCACATCGAATGAACTGCGCCTGAGGAAAGTGTCTTCAGATATGCAAATGGTAAATGGCCTCCAGTGCTTATCAAGATCTTCTTTATCAGTACGTTGCGCAAAAAGCTGTAGTTGTCTGCTTGTCTGCCAAACTACCCCCCGGAACAGGTTTTCTATCCCTTTTTCCTTGCTTTTTTGAGAAGAGACAAGTACATAGATCAGTATCATGATCACGATGGAAAGGATTGCATAGGGTGCGTTCATTTTAAACATCAGCCAGAAGGATGTTACGGTACCGATTAAACTCAGGTACCACCTTGAGCGGAATGTTGGCCTGTAGGAAGGATCGGCTGCAAAATGTTCCAGCAAAGAAATTGCGCAGATGGCAAAGTATGTCAGCATGAAAAACATGGAGATGATCTTTGCTACGAAGTCGATGTCTCCTACAGCAACAAAGAAATAAGCGATTACGATTGTGATCAGACCGGAATTGACCGGTTCGTTGGTCTCTTTTTTCCCTCTGCCAAGCCAGGAATTGATCTTTGTATTGGGAAAGATCCTGTCCACTGCAATGGCTTGCAGGGTCCGGGGTGCAACCATAATGGATCCAAGGGCCGATGAAAGGGATGCAGCTGCCAGTCCAATAGGTATGATCGGACCCCACAGCGCAATTCTTTCCATGATAAGCGGATCGGAAGCCAGTTCCTCCGGTGCAGCGCTGATGACCAGTTTATATGCCACAAGGATGTAAATAAAAAATCCGGCAAAGGTTGCCCAAAGTGTGCCCCTGGGTATGGATCTGCTGGGATCCCTCAGGTCGCCCGATAAACCAAGACCGGCGATCAATCCTGTAAATGCCGGGAAGATGATGGTAAACACGTAGAAGAAACCATCGTTGTTTTCAATAGATTCTGCCAGGTTGAATTCAGCTGGTCGTGTTTCCGGGTTGCCGGCAAAAAACATGAGTAAAGAGGAAAACAGGATGGCAACAACCAGGTACAACGCTTTAACTCCCATATTTGCTCCCCTGGTAAGCATGATCACCGAGAGGGCCGTCATAAGCAAGAGCCCGATCCATCTTTTATCTATATACGGGATATTAAAATTATAGTGAAGGTAATCAAGCAGGGGTATGAATGCTTCGGAGAATGCGATGATATAGAAAGCAACGCTGATCGCTTGCGACAGGTAAAGCGCCATACCGATTGATGAACCGATATTTAGTCCGAATGACCGGCTGATGATGTAGTAAGCTCCACCGCCCAGCACCTTCTGGTTGGTGGCTATTTCAGCAACGGCCATGGCAGTGGGTATGGTGACCATATGCCCCAGCAAAATGATGCCTATTACGCCAATAAAACCAAGGTGTCCAACGGCATAGCCAAATCTTAAAAACAAAATGGCTCCAAGAATGGTAGATATTGCAGTAAAAAAGACCGGTGCAGTGCCGAACCCCTTCTGGTTATTTGAAATTTTCCTGAACATATCAAAATTAACCTGGAATATTGATTCAATATATCAAAAAAAACACATTTCTTTCATTAATACATCTTTTTTAAAGATATTTGCAACAAGCTGGAATTCATTTATGGGAATTGACATCTCAGTATTTCTTGAATCTTGACCCACTGGTATGATCAAAGCACTGATAGTCGACAATCAACCTGAGGCAAGGGAACTTATTAACACTTTTCTTGGAAGTTACCCGGGAATTATTGTGGTGGGACAGGCGGACAGTGTGGACAAGGCAATTTTACTTACGAAGATAAATCAGCCTGATCTTGTACTGCTGGATATCCAGATGCCGGGGAAGGATGGTTTTCAGTACCTGGAAGAATTAAAGGAGATTGGTCTTTATCCCGGTATTATTTTCGTTACCGCCCATGAGGAATTTGCCATTCGCGCACTGAAGAATGCTGCTTTTGATTACCTTATAAAACCCGTCAGTAAGAAAGAGTTGTTCAGCAGCATCGACCGGTACGTGGCCACATTTCCGCAAAGGAAGAACTATGACCTGCATGACCTGGAGAAAATAATAGACAGGGTAAATCCCCGGCGCATAAAATGCAATACCAGGAGTGGCTGTTTTTTCGTTGATCCGGATGAAATAGTATTCGTAAAGGCAGATGGCAACTACAGTCATATTCAGTTGATTGATGGAAAATCGGAGATCATTACCATAAATATCGGGAGTATGGAGAAGAAACTCGACGGCGTGAATTTCATCAGGGTCTGCCGGTCATATATACTGAATATGAATTATATTTCAAGGGTCAACCGGAAAGACAGTTCCTGTGAACTCAAATACAACACCAACATTTTTACGATTAAAATTCCAGCTCATAGAATCCGGATACTTGAGGATTATTTTTAGTGTCACCAGTTGCTGAAAACGAAAATCCGCCACATCTATAGTTTTCTTTTATACAAGAATTCTTTCTTTTCGTCAAGAAAGCATACAGGTTTATACAATAAGTGGGCAAAGATTTTTTTTTGATATTGGCTGCGTTTACATTTACTCAAGAAAATAGCCGCTGGTTTAAACCTAAAACCTTTTCTTATGATTGAAATATACAACCTGGACGGAATGCCTGTTTACAAATACAGGACCGATGAGAATAAAACCTTTGAGATCGGAGAAATAAAATCGAAATGCCTTCCGTGCGGAATTTATTTCGTAAAGATTAAAACCGGGAAGGGTATCGTGACATCAAAACTCCTGGTCAACTGAGAAATTTCAGAAAAAGAATTAACAATACTTCAGGGCCCCGATCAATTTATCGACAAGGGATGCTCCACCCTCGTTTTCAGTAAAGAATGGCCGATAACTTCACTGGTAGTATTGACATAGGTGAATTTGAGTCCTTTCCTGTAAATCTCCTTGATATCTTCCACATCCTTCCTGTTTTCATCTGAAAGGATGATCTCCCTGATCCCTGCCCTCCTGGCAGCAAGGATCTTTTCCTTAATGCCTCCGACGGGCAGCACTTTTCCCCTGAGCGTAATTTCCCCGGTCATGGCAAGCTGCCGTTTGACCTTGCGCTGAGTGAAGGCAGAGGCAATTGAGGTGATCATGGTTACGCCTGCAGAGGGTCCATCCTTTGGTATAGCGCCCTCAGGTACGTGGATGTGAATGTTCCATTTTGTAAAAACGGAAGGATCAATGTCCAGTTCTCCGGGATGTGATTTCAAAAATTCAAGTGCGATAACGGCGGATTCTTTCATGACCTCACCCAAATTTCCTGTGAGTGTAAGTTTGCCTTCCCCTTTGCTCAATGAGGTTTCCACGTACAGAATTTCTCCTCCTGCTGCTGTCCATGCCAGACCGGTAACCACACCGGCAAAATCATTGTCCTGGTATTTTTCCTTTGAGTATTTGGGTGTCCCCAGCACATCTTTCAACCTGTCGGTATTGAGTTTCCGGCCGATTTCTTCGTTGAATGCGAGCTGTTTGGCGATCACACGCATAGTTTTGGCAATTTGTTTGTCAAGCTGCCTTACTCCCGATTCCCTGGTATAATCTTCAATGATCTTTTCCAGGGTTTTCTTTGGGAAAAATACCTGGGCCTTTGTTAACCCGTGGTTTTTTAGCTGTTTGGGAACAAGGTGCCTTCTGGCGATCTCCACTTTCTCCTCCACGATGTAACCACTGACATGGATGATCTCCATCCTGTCGAGCAATGCAGGATGAATACCTGCGGTGGTATTGGCAGTTGCGATGAACATGACCCTGGAAAGGTCATAATCCAACTCAAGAAAATTATCATGGAAGTTAGAATTTTGCTCGGGATCGAGCACTTCCAGCAATGCAGATGCCGGATCTCCATGGGCATCACGTCCGATTTTGTCTATTTCATCCATCACAAATACAGGGTTGGACGATTTTGCTTTTTTAATGTTCTGAACGATCCTGCCTGGCATTGCACCAATATATGTCTTTCGATGCCCCCGGATCTCTGCTTCGTCGCGCAATCCACCCAGCGACATCCTGATATACTTTCTGCTCAGTGCCTCTCCGATGGATTTGCCCAGCGAAGTTTTTCCGACACCCGGGGGGCCTACAAGGCAGAGTATTGGTGATTTCATGTCGCCCTTGAGCTTCAGCACCGCCAGGTGCTCAAGTATCCTGTCTTTGACCTTTTCGAGTCCGAAGTGATCCTTTTCAAGGATTTTGCTGGCTCTGACTAAGTTAAAGTTGTCTTTTGTAAATTCATTCCAGGGCAGTTCCAGCATGGTCTGTATATAATTGACCTGCACAGAATACTCACCTGAAGCAGGATTCAGCCGTTGTAATTTTTCAAGTTCTTTTTTGAATTCAGCATCCGTCTCTTTCGACCATTTTTTCTTTTTTGCCCGCTTTCTGAATTCAGCGATCTCCTGCTCAAGAGGACTTCCTCCCAATTCATCCTGGATCGTTTTCATTTGCTGGTGCAGCAGGAACTCTCTTTGCTGCTGATCCAGATCGGTCTTTACCTTGGATTGAATGTCATTTTTCAATTCCAGCATCTGAACCTCTTTGGAAAGGTGCTCAAGCAAATAGAGTCCCCGCTTCACGACGTTGTTCATCTCCAACATCTTCTGTTTCTCCTTGAGGTTCATTTCACTGTTGGAAGCGAGAAAATTTACCAGGAAGGAGGGACTTTCGATGTTTTTGACCGCGAATGTGGCCTCGGTGGGGATATTTGATGACAGTTTTATGATCTTTATGGCCAGGTCCTTGAGCGTTGCAGCAACTGCTTCTGCTTCTTCCATGGGCTCTTCAACCGAGTCTTCCAGCGGAAGGATCTTTGCAATGTGATAGGGCTTGTCTGTCAGAATGTCCTCTACTTTGAATCTTTTTCTTCCCTGGATGATCACACTGGTTGATCCGTCAGGCATTTCAAGTATCTTCAGGATCTGAGCCACGGTCCCGATCTTGTAGATATCTTCAAGGTTTGGATCTTCTATATTGGCATCTTTTTGTGATACGGCCCCAAGGATCTTGTTTTTTTTATAAACATCCTGGACCAGTTTAACGGATTTTTCCCTTCCTACGGTAATGGGTATTACCACACCCGGAAACAGTACAGTATTCCTCAAGGGAAGCACAGGCAGCACATCGGGAACATTCATCTTTTCCAGGATCTCTTCCTCCTCTTCTGTAATTAGCGGGATGTATTCCGCTTCATCATCGATCGGTGTAAATAATGATATCATTCCTTTTTCGAAACCGCTGTTCATCTTTATCCTCCAAATTTCAAACAGTCATTCTGTCAGTGTGTAACAATTTATTTTCAGTCAACTTTGTTAGACAATAAACATGCCAAATAAATAGTGTCTGTCCATAATGTCCGTTTGCTGCGTTACGCTCGTCGGAAAATTGCTCATCCCGATAATATATCGGGACTCCGCATTTCCCAACTTCGCAGGCCTTGCAAACGAACATTATGATCCAGCCACCGGACTGTATTGACAGTCAAGTGCTTGTCAATAAAGTTGGACTTTATGGACAGTCACTAATTATACACTTAATACGGCAAAATGTTCTCAGATATATCTTATAGAAACCTCCTTGAGGAACTTTTCCTCCAGCAGTCGAGCCATTCTTTTGACCACGGTTCTTCTTATTTCCAGTTCAACCGGCAGGCTGGGGTCCTGGTGTGCGATGTTGATACGCGTTCCAATAATGATCTCAATTTCATCACTTTCCTTTACCATCTTGATGATGCGGTCGGCGGGTCCGTTCCCGAGTTCAAATCCCGGTGTATGTTCTTTTAGTATGCGTGTTACTTTCGTAATGGTGAGTATTCCCTCTGTTACCAGGTCAATTCCGGACATACTGGAGACAGGAGGAAGATCAGGATCGGTGAAATCGAGGCTGTCCTCGATCTTCACACCCAGCTCCCTGGCAATTATGTCGGCTGTTGTAGCTCCGCAAACGATCTTTTTCCCTTTGAACTCCTTAACGGTTTTGCCAAGGGCTTCGTCCTTCTCTTTTTCATAGGGAGGGCCTGTAGAAATCAACAACCTGCGTGGTTCCCTGAAATATATACTTGCGCAGCTTGTGTCATCTTTGGCATGGTAGCTGTCGTTGCGGTAGGCCATATTGACAATTTTTTCAGCAAGTTTGACAGCCGATATGCCGGGAGCGCTTTTAAGTGTTTTTTCAATATAAATGATGAGGTTTTCATGTCCCCATCCAAGCGGATATTTTTCAGTTCCCAGTCCGCTCTGGGTGATTCCATCGGAAAAAAACAGGATCCTGTCCTCCTTCCTGGGTTCAAAACTACAACTTCTTATCTCTTTTCCCTTGTTTTTGTCGGTTTCCATCACCGAATTTTTCCATTTGGGATCAAAGTACTTGTTGTTTCTCATGATGATGGTCCGGGGATTGTCGTATTCAAGTATCCTTATCAACCCGTTGGATTCAATGTCAACAATGGTGAAAGTTGAATAACTCATGTGTCTTTCACTGCAAACGGGAAGTGTGTTCATGATGATGTCGGCAATCGTCTGGTGGTCTTTGTGTTCAAAGGTAAAATTAGCCGACATGGTGGCAGTCAGTGTGGCAAGAACGTTTGCTTTTACACCGTGTCCCATACCGTCGGAAAGCACAGCAATGGTCCTGTTTTCCTCGCGTATTTTTCTGCTAAGGAATACGTCGCCACAAATTCTTTCATTTCCGTAATTCCTTTGTTCACAAGCAACTTCTATGTAAAAGTCATCATTCATTCAACAGTGTTTCAGCGCTTTGATTTATAGGATTCGATAATGGAGTTAAGCATTCTTTCGGTTTCTGAAGCACCTTCTCCCAGGATAAAGCCGATCTGCTGTACCTGGCTGAGGTTTTTATCAATAACTTCTGCAAGCCGCCTGACGATCTCCTCCTTTTGTACAGCAGGGACAGACAGGTCCCTGATAACTGCACCGGCGATCTTCTGTTTCCTTATCACAAAAACCGATATGGTATAATGCCTGTTTTCCACGACAATGTCCCTGTCGGTTATATTTTCATTGTTTGAAAGGACATAGGAGAAAAGGTTGTGGATATTGTATGGCAGCAGTGTTTTCAGGTCTGCCCCGGTAAGACCGGGTATAACGTCATGGATTTCGGCAGCTTCATTTCCCAGCAGACTGATAAAACTCTCATTGGCCTGTATGATCTTCAGGGATTCATCCAGGATCACAACCGCAGAGGGCAATTTATGCAGCATGGTTCGGGTGATATCCGAAGCTTCCCTTGCAGCCTGTTTTTCTTTTTGTGCCACCTGTTCAGATTCTTTCAGCGCGATCTGTGCCTGGGCAAGTTTTTCATTGCTGATCTTTAGTGACTGAATATGGTTCATGGTGTTTCGCGCTGCATAGAATGTGCACATTTCGGGCACTGCCAGCCCCTGGGCTATAGAAACGGCAAAATCATAACATGAACCATAACCGCATGCACCACATCCTCTTTCATTTTCTTCATGCATCTTCAGCTCCTTCAATATGTTATTTACCTCTTCATCAGGCGGGGCAGGCAAGCGCTGGTCGTCGTTGATAAAATTCCGGTGAAGATTAATGCCGCTGTATTTTTTTTTGTATGCACTGTGTGCTTTGTCATCGTATGTTTTCAGGCGTTTGTTCATGTACCTTATCAGCTGACTCCTTCTTAGCCACTTTTTTGCACCGGGAGAAGTTCCCCTTCCCATGATGAATTCCTTATAAAAAATATTGAAATGGGTTTTTATGGTTGTAATGTTTTCCTCAAACTCTTCGATGGATTCAAAGACAAGGTCTCCTTCCACAGTAACAACCTTTGAAGATAAAATGCCCTGGTCAATACCTGCAACTTCAAGTATGCCACTTGAAAGGGGGAAAAGTGATCCTTTGTAACCGATGGGATCATCGAATTCACTGTACTCAAGGTTCTTTTCTTCTATTTTAAATTCCCGGAACAGCTGGCGCAATTCAAGGAATGTCAATACAGCATCGATCTTTTCTGTATCAGCCAGCCTTACGGCCTCTTCTTTGCTGGCAATCAGCGGGGATATGTATACCAGGCGTATGTTTTCTCCATATTTTTCCCTCGCAACCTTCGCAGTGGCCAGGGCAGGGGGAATGACAGGGGCAAGATTCCTGATAAGTTCAGGCTTGTATTTCTCGATGTACATTACCGATATGGGACAATTTGAGAAGAGGTAATATTTTCCCTTGCTTTTTTCCACCAGTTCCCTGTAAGCGGAAGCAACCAGTTCCACTCCGAAGGCAACTTCATTGATGTATTTAAAACCGAGTTTTCGAAGCATTGCAACAAATTTCCTGTAATCTGTGATGTCAGGAAATTCCCCCGCTATTGACGGATCAACAAGAGCGGCAATGGGAGCCTTGTTGGTTTTCAATAATTTCTTTACATCACTTTTTGAATCCCTTATGATGATTGCATCGTCGCTGCATGCTGCATGGCAGTTTCCGCAGCCTATGCATCTTTCAAAAATAATGAAAGGAACGGACTGGCTGTTTTCAACTTTTATTGCTTTGACCGGACAAGCCCTCACGCATGCATAGCATGATGTGCAGTTTTTTTTATTGACCCTGAGCAAAGGCTCCATAACTATACCTCCTGGTTAAATGTTTTTTCGAGAAGTTCAAGTATGTTTTCCTGGGTGATGTTCTCATTCAGCTGATCGTTGATTTTAAGTACCGGCCCGTTGCTGCAGTTTTCGAAGCAATGGTTTCCTTTTAGGATCACATCACCCTCCAGGTTGTGTTCCTTCAGGTAATTCTGGATTGTTTTCAGTGTTCTGGCGTTCCCACGGCTGAAACACGAACTTCCCATGCATATCTGAATGATCACCTTGTCTTTCATGGAACTAAGATACAAAGTTATTCTTTTTAGTGTCTGTCCATAATGTCCGTTTGCTGCGTTACGCTCGTCGGTAAATTGCTCATTTACCATAGTAAACTCCGCATTTCCCGACTTCGCAGGCCTTGCAAACGAACATTATGATCCAGCCACTCCAATTTTATTGACAAGCACTATTAAGCGTCTGTCCATAATGTCCGTTTGCTGCGTTACGCTCGTCGGTAAATTGCTCATCCCGATAATATATCGGGACTTCGCATTCCCCGACTTCGCACGCCTTGATCTCAAACATTATGATCCAGCCACTGCATTTTATTGACAGACACTGATTATAAAGATAATTTATAATATGTATAAATTAAGTAGAATAAATTTGTTAATCATTAAAATATCAGCCTGTTACGATTGTGATCAGTCAGATGTGAAGTCCCTTTGAAACCCCGTTGTTATTTTAATAACAAGGTTTGTTAATTTACAAGGTCAATTCAATATATTTGTAACAATGGTTTTGGATATGAAATTCATTGATCATGGGAGATCATTTTTTTCCTGTTGATATTATTTTTTCATGATCCTTTTGCCAGATGGTTTATATGACACAAACAATCAATGGACAGAATTGACAGAATTTTGCAGGATTTCCAGCATGTAAACAGGGATGCATTGATACCCATTTTACAAGCTGTACAGAACGAGATCGGTCATTTGAACAGTGAAGCCATCGAAAAAATAGGGGATCACCTGCATCTTCCTGCAAGCAAGGTATATGGTTTGGCAACATTTTACAACCAGTTTGCTTTTCAGGCGCGGGGGAAGTACCACATCAGGGTATGCGATGGCTCTACCTGCCATATTGACCATTCACCACATTTGCTCAGGCAATTTCATAAGCTCCTGGGTATAGGCGATGGTGAAACAACCCGGGATGGGATGTTCAGTATTGAAGTTGTCGCCTGCCTGGGTGCCTGCGGACAGTCACCGGTTATATCCATCAACGATGATTTTTACCACAGCATCAAGTCCGGCATGATCAATGACATCCTGGATGATATCAGGATGAAAAACCCGTAAACCAGTATGTTGAATGACGGATCAGACAGATTGAAGGATCGATTAACGGAGATCGTGGAAGGTGAACCCGGTAAGTATTCCCTTGGGCTTCAAAAGATTTTCGACCAGGAATCAAAGAACAGGATAGATCGCACAGTGATATTTACTGGTGCGAATACACCCGGAAAGATTGCCGGGTCCAATAAACTCCGTGGGGCAATAAACAGGTATATAGAGGACAGAAAGATTGATGCTGATGTTGCGCAGACGGGGACCCTTGGATTGTATTCAGAGGAGCCCGTAATAAGTATACAGCTGCCTGGCCGGACAAGGGTTTTTTATACATGTGTGAATGAAGATGATATC
Organism: Bacteroidales bacterium; assembly: GCA_021738565.1. GTDB lineage: Bacteria > Bacteroidota > Bacteroidia > Bacteroidales > M55B112. Next base: position 3,627 of record JAIPBT010000043.1, on the reverse strand, counting down.
TCCATGTTGCTGGATGACCTGTTCCACCATACGCTTCCGGAAGAAAAATTGCTCGGACAGTTGCGCAATGAAGCGCATGATCCCTGGCCTGATGTTCCTTTTCTCGATGAGTTGCCATTCTTTGCGAAGCAACATAGAGTTCTGCTGAAATACTCAGGTATAATAGATCCCGTTTCAATCGATGAATATATCTCGAGGGGAGGATACCGTGCATTTCTTCTTACGATACGCAATTATACAATTGATGAAGTCTGCGCGATGATTGAGGAAAGTGGTTTGCGGGGCCGTTCGGGAAGTGCCTTCCTCACGGGAAGGAAGTGGATTGTAGCCAGGGAGACTGCAGCAGAGCAAAAATACATGGTTTGCAATGCAGAGGAGAGTGACCCCGGGGCATTCATGGACAGGGCGCTTATGGAGGGCAATCCACATCAGCTTATTGAAGGTATATGCATTGCTGCATATGCAATTGGCGCGACAAAAGCGATCATTTATATCCGTTCAGAATACAGGGATTCAATCTTTAAACTGGAAACAGCCATAAAGAAGGCACATGAATACGGGATCCTCGGTCACAATATTTTCAGCAGCGGATTCAACCTGGATATTTCTCTGAGGAAGGGACCGGGTGCTTTTGTTTGCGGAGAGGAAACTGCATTGATCGCCAGTATGGAGGGAAAGCGCGGCATGCCGCAGTCGAAACCGCCATACCCTACTGAAAGGGGATATCACAACAATCCAACGGTAGTCAATAACGTGGAGACCCTCTGCAACATACCCCATATCATTGGAAACGGACCGGAGTGGTTCAAAAGAACAGGTACGGTTTACAGCCCCGGAACCAAGATATTTTCAGTAAGTGGCAGATCGTGGCACAAAGGTCTTGTTGAGGTACAGATGGGTACGGACCTTGGAATGCTGGTAAATGAGATCATCGGAGGAAGCAGGAGGGGACATGAACTGAAAGCCGTGCATATTGGCGGTCCCTACGGATGCATGATCCCGCCGCAAAAAATGAATATCCCCATCTGTTTTGAGGCTTTTAAGAAAGAAGGTTTTATACTCGGGGCTGGAGGGATCCTGGTGCTTGATGAAAAAACCTGTATTGTTGACCTGGTAAAGTATTTCATGACATTCATGAAGCAGCAAAGCTGTGGCAAATGCATTCCATGCAGGGAAGGCACAAAGCGCATTTCTGAGTTGCTGGATGAAATAACCCGGAAAACTGCTGATCTGGACCAGCATGATGCAATAGAGAAATTCAGGGCGCTGGTGCAGCTTGAAAAGCTGGCAGCAGTTATGCTGGATACATCATTGTGCGGACTGGGACAGCTGGCGCCCAATCCTCTCAGAAGTTCCTTAAAGTATTTCAGGGAGGAATTTGAAGAGCACATTTTCGACAGGAATTGCAGGTCTAATGTTTGCCGGGAACTGCGCACCTATTACATTGATGTTGAATTGTGTACGGGATGCACGATTTGTGCAAAGCGTTGCCCGGAGAATGCCATTATCGGGACAGAAAAACATCCTTTTTTCATTGTATCCGACAAATGTACGGGATGCGGTATTTGCAGGGAAGTATGTAAATTCAGTGCAGTTTCATATAATTGAGGAGGAGTATACCCATGGTCAGGATTGAAGTAAACAGCAGGACAATTGAAGCATTAAAGGGGCAGACCATACTGGAAGCATTGATAAATAATGGCATTCAGGTACCTACTTTATGCAGCCTTCCTGAATTGTCACCAACAGGTGCCTGCAGAATGTGTGTTGTTGAAGTTGAGGGGATGGACAAACTGGTTCCTGCATGCTCATTCCCTGTTAAGGAAAAAATGAAAATAAAAACACATTCGGGAAGGGTATTGCAGGCCCGGAAAATGAATGTCGAATTGTTGCTGTCCAGCCATCCTGACGACTGCCTGTATTGTGAAAGAAACGGCAATTGTGAATTACAAAAACTGGCTGAGGACCTGAATGTAAGAAGCCGGAATATCAGTGGGGAAAGACGTGGCTACAAGATTGATGGTTCAAGCAGCAGTATTATCAGGGACCCCTCGAAATGTATTTTGTGCGGGAGGTGCGTAAGGATCTGTGAGGAGATTGCCGGTGTCGCAGCCATTGATTTTGGGAGACGGGGTGACCGGTTAAAAATTGTTACAGCAATGAATGAACCCCTTGATTTTTCAAGCTGTATAGATTGTGGAATGTGCCTGCTATCCTGTCCTACAGGAGCACTGGCGGACAAGACATCTTTACAGGAGTTGGACCGGCCTTTAGATGATCCCGCCACCAAAGTGGCTGTGCAATATACTCCGGAAGTGGTTGTCTCTCTTGCTGATGAATTTGGAATAAGAACCGGAACGGACATGCAGGGCATTATCAACAGTGTCCTGCGAAGAATTGGATTTGATTATGTGTTTGAAACTTCATCCGGTGCAGAGATAGCAGTGATGGAACAATCGAATGCCTTTCTTGAAAGATACGGCAAAAATGATCACCGGCCTTTGATCCTGTCAAGGTGCCCGGCCTGGGTCAATTATGTTGAGAAATTCAGACCTGAACTCCTGTCCTACATGGTCCCGGTACGCTCTCCTCACCAAATAATTGGAAGACTTATTAAGGGCTGGTTTGCAGAAGAAAACAGCATTCCGGTGAACAGGATTTGCTCGGTGCTCATAACCAATTGTTCAGCTGCAAAGCATGAGGCCTCGAGGGAAGAATATTACAGCGACAATGTACCTGATATCGATTATGTGCTTACAACAAGGGAGTTTGCCAGACTTATCAGGTTACATGGGATCAATATCCATGAGTTGGAGCATGAAGATACCGATGAGCCATTTCAGGCAAAGGGTTCTGCAGGCAAGCTTTTCTCCGTTGCAGGTGGAGAGCTCGAAGCGACACTGAGAACATTGTACCGGCACTTTAACGGCAAGGAGCTGCCGGACCCGCGTTTGGGAAAACTGAGAAAATCAGGAGGAATTCGTGAAGAAAGCATTGTGGTACCCGGTGGTGAGATAAAGGCTGTTGCGATCAGTGGCCTGGGGAATGCAGCAGAAATTGCCAAACTTATCGCTGATAAGGAATACAATTTCGATATAATTGAAGTTATGGCGTGCGGTGGCGGATGCATTAATGGTGGTGGACAGCCCATTCCCGGGGATCCGGAAAGACTGAAGGCCAGGATCAAAACCATATATGATGCTGATAAGAATTCCGGCATCAGGACTGCCCACGGGAATACAGCAGTGAACGGTTTGTATGATTCGCTTGGATTTTTGCCGGGCAGTGAAGAGAGCAGGAATAAATTTTTTACACATATCAAAGCAGTGAAAGTTCTTAAATAGTGTTTGTCTATAAAGTCCAATAACTGCGTTATGCTTGTTCTCAAAATGGTCATTTACACCAGTAAACTCACATTTTTCGAACTGCGCAAGCTTTGTTATTGAACTTTCTAGTTCAAACACTCGACATTATTGACAGACTCTAAATAGTGTCTGTCCATAATGTCCGTTTGCTGCGTTACGCTCGTCGGTAAATTGCTCATCCCGATAATATATCGGGACTCCGCATTTCCCAACTTCGCAGGCCTTGCAAACGAACATTATGATCCAGCCACTCCAACTTTAT
>JAIPBT010000006.1 GCA_021738565.1 Bacteroidales bacterium | reverse complement strand
GCTACCCTTTCGTGTATTTTCCATCAATGATTCTCTTTCTTCTTTTGTTAAGGTTACTTTGTACTTTACCATGATGTTTTTCAGTAAAGATACAAAATATTTTAATTACGTCATACTATAATTGACATGACACTAGTTAATACTGGTAAAGATACTAAAATGGTTCTCATAATATAAAAAAAGCCGTATCCTGAATGTTCAGGAAACGGCTTTTTGCTTAAGATTTGAAATATGTTCTATTTGACTTTCTTTACAATTGCTTCAAATGTTTCAGGTTCATTCATGGCAAGGTCTGCCAGAACTTTGCGATTGATGTTGATCCCTTTCTTTTTGAGTTTGTTCATGAATTCTGAATAGGACATTCCATGCACCCTTACAGCTGCATTGATCCGCTGTATCCATAAGGCACGGAATTCAGCTTTCTTTTTTCTCCTGTCGCGATATGCATATTGCAGTCCTTTTTCATCGGCATTTTTTGCAACGCTCCATACATTTTTTCTTCTTCCCCAGTAGCCTTTGGTTCTTTTAAAAACTTTCTTCTTTCTTTGTTTTGCTGCTGCGGCATTTACTGATCTTGGCATTTTGTTTCATTTTTTGGATGACGGCGCCCCGGCTGACCGGGAACTTTTTAGGCTCAACATCCTGGTTAATTACGGATTACCTTATTTCTCATTACTTCATTGAAAGCAATTGCTTGATATTTTTCCTGTCGGCTGAATGTACTTCACCAAAATAGGTGAGGTTTCTTTTTCGCTTCTTTGACTTTTTTGTCAGGATATGACTTTTATAAGCGTGCTTTCTTTTGATCTTTCCTGTTCCGGTAAGCGAGAATCGTTTTTTTGCTCCCGGATTGGTTTTCATTTTTGGCATTGTATAAATATTAATTGTTCACAAAATTATTTCTTTGATTTGGATTTCGGGGTTAGAAACATGGTCATTCTTTTTCCTTCAAGCCTGGGGAGCTGCTCTACTTTGGCAATTTCCTCAAGGTCCTGTGCAAGTCTGAGCAACAGGATCTCACCTTTTTCCTTAAAAAGAATGGTTCTTCCTTTAAAAAACACGTATGCCTTAACCTTGGCCCCGTCTTCAAGGAACTTATGGGCATGTTTCATCTTGAATTCATAGTCGTGATCATCTGTGTTGGGGCCGAACCTGATCTCTTTAACCACGATTTTCGTGGTTTTTGCCTTGATTTCCTTCTGCTTTTTCTTTTGCTGATAAAGGAATTTCTGATAATCAATAACCCTGCATACAGGTGGATCTGCATTGGGCGAGATCTCAACAAGGTCCAGGTCCACATCATCAGCAATTTTAAGGGCCTGGGCCAGCGGATATACTCCCGGGTTGTCAAGGTTTTCGCCTACGATGCGGACTGAAGAAGCGCGTATGCGCTCATTGATCCTGTGCTGTGGTTCTGGTTTACGCTGCCTTCGATTGTAAAAACTGCCAGTGTTTTTGGCCATAAATAATAATTAGTTATTATGAGATTATTAAATGGTATCAATAAATTTCAGTTGATTGTCCACTTCTTGTGAAATTAAGGTGGCAAAATCATCAAGTTTCATGACACCTTTATCTCCTTTTCCCTGCCTTCTTACGGAAACTGTTCCCGATTCTTTCTCTTTTTCACCCACGATTAGGAGGTAGGGGATGCGCTTTAACTCATTATCCCTGATCTTTTTACCTACTTTTTCACTCCTCTCGTCAATTAGGGTGCGAATATCGTAATTATTTAGGAGATTTGAAACTTTTTCTGCATAATCATGGTACTTTTCACTGACCGGCAGTACCACGACCTGATCGGGAGTGAGCCATATCGGGAATTTACCACCTGTATGTTCGATCAGAACAGCAACAAACCTCTCCATACTTCCAAAGGGCGCCCGGTGAATCATAATTGGCCTGTGTTTCTGGTTATCAGCCCCGATATATTCCAGGTCGAACCTCTCCGGAAGATTGTAGTCAACCTGGATGGTCCCCAGCTGCCATTTCCTGCCTATGGCGTCCCTGACCATGAAGTCAAGTTTGGGCCCGTAGAATGCTGCTTCTCCATACTCCACATTTGTTTTAAGCCCTTTTTCCTCAACAGCTTCCAGTATAGCCTGCTCTGCCTTTTCCCAGTTTTCGTCATTTCCGATATACTTGCTGTGATCTTCTTTGTCGCGTAAAGAGACCTGGGTTGTGTAATCCTTGAAATCCAGTGCATTGAAGATGTGGTGAATGATGTCGATCACCTTGATGAATTCTTCTTTTAGTTGATCCGGACGGCAGAATATATGGGCATCATCCTGTGTAAATCCGCGTACCCTTGTAAGACCATGGAGTTCTCCGCTCTGTTCATACCTGTATACGGTTCCAAATTCCGCCATTCTGACCGGGAGTTCCCTGTAGGAATGTGGTTTGGATTTGTATATTTCACAATGGTGCGGACAGTTCATAGGTTTCAGGAGAAATTCTTCTCCTTCCTGCGGGGTGCTGATGGGCTGGAAACTGTCCTTGCCATATTTTTCGTAATGCCCTGAAGTTACATACAGTTCTTTCAGTCCGATGTGCGGTGTGATTACCGGTTCGTAACCATGCTGCTTTTGTACATTCTTAAGGAAATTCTCAAGCCGTTCCCGCAACTGGGCTCCTTTTGGCAACCAGAGCGGAAGACCCTGTCCAACTTTTTGTGAGAATGTAAAAAGCTCAAGTTCCTTTCCAATTTTTCTGTGGTCCCTCTGTTTGGCCTTTTCAATCCTTTCAAGGAACTCCTCCAGAAGCGATTGTTTGGGGAAGGTGATTCCGTATATGCGCGTCAATTGTTTCCGCTTCTCATCACCCCTCCAGTAAGCGCCGGCTACATTGAGCAGTTTGATCGCTTTTATCGGGGATGTGTCAGGTAGGTGAGGTCCTCTGCAGAGATCGGTGAAATTACCATGACTGTAGAGTGAAATGGTGCCGTCTTCCAGATCATTGATCAATTCTGTCTTATATTCGTCCCCCTTTTTTCCAAAAAGGCTGAGTGCATTCTTTTTACTGATTTCTTCTCTCGTATAACGACTTTTCCTGGCTGCCAGTTCTTTCATCTTTTTTTCGATCTTAGGCAGGTCGGCATCCGTGATAACCACATCATCACCGGGATCAACATCGTAATAGAATCCGTTTTCAATGGAAGGTCCGATCCCGAATTTTGTTCCGGGATAGAGTGCTTCAATGGCCTCAGCCATAAGGTGGGCTGATGAATGCCAGAAGGCGTGCTTTGCTTCATCGTCATCCCATTTATGAAGTCTGATCTCTGCATCTTCATAAATGGGCCGGGTTAAATCCCGGATCTCGCCATTCACAGAAATAGAAAGCACTTCCCGGGCAAGGCTGTTGCTGATCGATTTTGCAATGTCCATGCCGGTAATTCCATCTTCATATTTTCGGACCGATTGATCCGGGAATGTTATGTTTACCATCATTTGGATTCAGTTAATTTTAAGAGGGCAAAATTAGTAAAAATTGTTGGAAAACAGGAATTGCAGGAGCCTGTGTTCAATCCTGGATAATATAGCACCTTGTATAAATTGCCATTGCAGGTTACCCTTACTTGCCGAGCAGTTGTTCAAGCAAATCATGCCTGCCCAGTTTTATGAGTTCATTTCGGATTTGACTTTTGAATTCTTTCTTGTACCAGAAGAAAAACATAACCTGGTTTGCTCTCTCTTTCCCTGATTTCGCAGTTATGACTTTTTCAAGGGTGTAAGGATCATATCCGGAGTAATACATTACTGTAGCAAGGGTCATGGGCGTGGGGGTGAAATCCTGCACCTGCTCAAGCCTGAGTCCCTGCTTTTTTGTTATAACTGCAAGCTCTGCCATGTCTTGCAAGCGGCAATCCGGGTAACCGGAAATGAAGTAAGGAATGATCTGTTGGTTGAGCCCTTCATCATCGTTTATCTTATTAAATTCCTTCACCAGTTTGCGGAAAAGTTCGTAATCCGGTTTTCTCATGGTTTTCAGAACTCCCCTGGCCGTATGTTCCGGAGCTACTTTTAGCCTGCCGGATACATGGTGTTTCACCAGGTTGTGAAAATATTCCCTGAAATGGTTCTTGTTTTCATCCTCATTAAGGAAATCATAACGCAGTCCGCTTCCGATGGTGATCCTATTGACTCCTTCAATCATTGCCGCATTGCGGTAAAGTTCAGTCATGCTCCTGTGGTCTGTGTTCAGGTTTCTGCAAATGGACGGGTACAGGCAGGATGGACGGCTGCATACTTCACATATACCTTCATTGTGTCCTCTCATTTGATACATGTTTGCAGAGGGGCCACCCATGTCGGTAATGTGACCTTTGAAATCAGGCATCTTTGTGATGCTCTTTATTTCCCTTAAAATGGAACCCGGACTTCTGCTTTGTACGAATTTTCCCTGGTGGGCAGAAATGGTGCAAAAACTGCAGCCACCGAAGCATCCCCTGTGCGTGTTCACTGAATGGCGGATCATCTCATAGGCCGGAACAGGCCTTTTTTTTCTGTACCTGGGATGTGGCAACCGCGTGTAGGGAAGGTCGTAGATCCTGTCCAGTTCCTTCTCTGTCATTACCGGATTGGGTGGATTCACAATTACAGTCATATCACCGCTGTTTTGAGTAAGTATGTCCGGATTGACAATATTTGAAGCAGTTTCTATCCTGGCAAAGTTCTTTGCAAATTTCTTCTTGTCAGAAAGACATTCCTCATGATCAAACAGTTCAGTGTATTCTTTCCCGTCCAGGATCGATTTTCGCTGGATTTTTGGTCTTGCTACCGCGGTTTGTTTAAGGTCTGTAATACCGCTGAATGCAACACCCTTCTCCATCAGCGCGGTGATTTTTAACAGGGCCTTTTCACCCATACCGTATATGATCATATCGGCCCCGGAGTCCAGCAGTATGCTTCTCTTCAAATTGTCCTGCCAGTAATCATAATGCGTGAACCTTCTAAGGGATGCCTCAACACCTCCTAAAATAACCGGGACATCCGGGAAGAGTTTTTGCAGTGCCTTTGTGTAAACAATACTTGGATAATCGGGCCTGAAACCGCTAACATTACCGGGTGTATACGCGTCGGTGGACCTTCTTCTTTTTCGTGCAGTGTAATGGGTTACCATGGAATCCATTGCACCTGCTGATACTCCGAAAAAATACCTGGGCCGTCCAAGTTTGCTGAAATCCCTGAGGTCGTCCTGCCAGTTGGGTTGTGGTACAACTGCAACCCTGAATCCTGCACTTTCCAGCACCCTTCCCAGTACTGCAATACCGAATGCAGGGTGATCAATGTATGCATCGCCGGTAAAAAGAATTACATCAAGCTGCTCCCACTGCCTTGCCTCAACCTCCTTTGCAGAGGTAGGCAGCCAGTCTGATATGTAATGGTTTGCATGCAAAAATTCTGAATTAAAGTTATAGAATTTACCACCAGCATCTTTTAACAATCATTTCTGTTTCAGAGCCGCCTATAAACCGGGGAGACTTCCAGTAATGATTCGAAATCCCCCTGGATTTACTAGAGGTTCTCAAGTATGTAATCGGTCATTTTTGTATAAAGGTGATATGTTGTATTGCCTCCGTAAATCCCGTGATTTTTATTGGGATAGAACATGAGATCAAATTGTTTGTCGGCTTCCACAAGGGCAGTTACAAAGTCTACGCTGTTCTGGCAGTGCACATTGTCATCGGCGGTTCCGTGTACAAGCAGGAATTTGCCCTGCAGCTGGTCTGCAAAGTTAATAGGGGAGTTGTCATCATATCCATTGGGATTCTCCCTGGGGGTTCTCATGAATCTTTCCGTGTATATGGTGTCATAATACCTCCAGTTGGTTACAGGTGCAACGGCAATGCCCATTTTAAAAAGACCGTTACCTTTCGTGAGGCAGAGGCTGGTCATGAACCCGCCATAGCTCCAGCCAAAGATACCAATTCTGTCACTGTCGATGTAGGGAAGTTCACCCAGAAAGGATGCAGATTCAACCTGGTCGATCGTCTCAAGCTTACCCATCTGCATATACGTCGCCTTTCTGAAATCCTCACCTCTGCCGTTTGTGCCCCTGTTGTCAACGCAGGCTATTACATATCCCTGCTGTACCAGCATCTGAAACCAAGCGGATCTTCGATTCCACCGGTTGACAACATTCTGGGATTCCGGACCGCCATATACATAAATGAACAAGGGGTACTTTTTGTCAGGGTCAAAATTCTCCGGTTTGATCATAAAGCCATTCAGCAATTGCCCGCTGGCAGTAGGAACTTTTATGAATTCCACCCTGGAAAATCCATGTTCCTGTATTGTTTTACCCAGCTCTGCATTGTCTTCAAGCACGCGGATCAGTTTGCCTTTCCTGTTGAATAATTCATATACCGGAGGTGTGTTGGCCGTTGAATGACTCAGGATGTAATAGTCGAAAGAATTGCTGAATGTGGTGCTGTAACTGCCGGGGCCCTCCGAGATCCTGGTTTTTCCTGAGCCATCAAATTTTATGGAATACAAATGAATTTCAGTTGGTGATTTTTCGTAGGATGTGTAGTAAAGCGTTTCTCTCTTCCGGTCGACACCGATCAGTGATGCTATGTCCCATGCCCCACTGGTCACCGGCGCTATTGTCCCGGTCAGGTAATTGTAGTGATAGAAATGAAAAAAGCCGTCACGTTCGCTTATCAGGATGAAGGATTCGTTGTCATCAAGGTAGGTGATCATGTCGTCCGTAGCCTCCGATATGTATTTTTCATTGGTCTCTTCGTATACAATATCTGTCTTTCCTGATTCCACATTCGCGTGCAATACTTTTACATTGTTTTGCAGCCTGTTTAGCCAGATCATGCTCAGTACCCCCGTATCATTTGTCCACTTGATCCTTGGGATATAATATTCTTCTTCATCTGGAATATCTACCTGGTTGGTTTGCCCCGTTGAAACATCAAGGATATGAATGGTGACTTTGCTGTTTTCTTCACCTGCTTTCGGATATTTAAATTTGTATGCTACGGGGTAAAGATCACCAAACATGGTCATAAAGAACTCTTTTACATTCCTTTCATCAAACCTGTAAAATGCAATTCTCTTTCCGTCAGGCGACCATTTGTATCCATCGGCAAATCCAAATTCTTCTTCATAGACCCAATCTGGTGCTCCATTGATGATTTCATTTTCCCTGCCGTCAAAAGTGACCTGCCTTTCTTCTCCTGTGGCCAGGTTGTAAAGAAACAGGTTGTTCTTTCTTACAAAAGCAACGTGTTGATTGTCAGGTGAAATTGCTGCAAGTTGCTGTTTTCCTTTTTTCGAAAGCGGTACCAGAACATCATCACTGCGGTTGTAAATGTAGTAATTGGCCAGGTAGGACCTTCGGTAGATCGGTTCACGCTCTGTTGTCAGCAGGATGAATTTCTCATCGTTGCTGAATTGGTAATCGTTAAAGGAACTGATTTGTTCGAAATTTTCTGTATTGAAGAGGATGCCGGTCTTTTTTCCGTCTGCATATTTGTGCTTATTGATGGTAATTCCCCCGCTGTTCACCGTGTAATGCTTTCCGTCGTTCATGGAATTAATGCCCCTGACTGACTTAGTGGAAAAAGTGTAATTCCGGTATATTTTATCGAGTGTTATATCTTTATCCTGTGCATTCAGGAATGGAGTGGAAGTTATTAATGTCCAAATTATAAAGGACATAAGGTTTATTTTTATTTTCATTGATCCTGTTTTTATGGTTTCTATAAAGGAATAAAATTCAATTTAAAATTACAATAAGCCTATTTTGGCATATATTTTGGGTTATATTAACCAGGCAATTACAGGTCATAAACATATAAAAAGTGCTTGTCAATAAAGTCGGGACAGACACTAAAAAGCCTGATTGGTAAACTATAAAAACTTGAATCATGAAAAAGATTTTTACGATTTCTATAGGAACCGCAATAGTTATTTTCCTTACAGGATGTAGCAAGGATCCTGTTGCCAACTTTGCGTACTCGCCCGCAGATCCTTATACAGGAGAACAGGTGTCTTTTGACAACCTTTCAATGGATGCAGAATCATGTGAATGGAACTTCGGTGACGGCACCATGTCAACCGTTTGGAGACCGGTTCACACATATTTATCCGGGGGAACCTATACGGTCACCTTAAAGGCATTTGGCAAAAGGAGTGGCATGGATGTTTATTCGATGAATGTCAACGTAACCTCCCTGCAGCCCCAGGTTGAATTTGGTGTTTATACAGATCTCCCCGGGGAGGATGGTCCGATTGCCACTGAGACCGACATTGTTTTTGTCGGAGAACAGGTGGAGTTTTACAACACATCTGTGAACGCTCTTTCCTACCTTTGGGATTTTGGCGACGGTTATACATCCGATCTTGAATCGCCTGTATTGAGTTATGATACTCCCGGGGTTTATGAGATTACCCTTACGGGTTACGGTGCAGGAAATGAGCAGGATACCTATTCAACTACCATAGAAGTAGTAGAGGGGGTGAACAGTGCATTGCGCATAACGGTACTTGATGTAGATGAAGATTATTTGCCTGTCGCCGGCGCCTCAGTGATCATTTTTGAGACGTATGATGACTGGTACAATTTTGAAAATGAGCTTGATGAGGTGTTCACTACAGTGAAGGGAAAATGCGTTTACGAGGGATTGGAAGCAAAGCGGTATTATGTGGATGCCTTTGCGAACGATGACTACAATAATTCCGGACTGGGCGTTGCTGACCCCGGATGGGTTGAAACACAACTGCTCGAACCCGATTACATACACGATTTTTTTGCCTATATCGAATATACAGGCGGCAAGAAATCTGTCCGTACTGAACGGGTATCTTCCAAGCGTATTGACCTGGAAGCATCGAGGAAAAAGAAACTCCAGGACCTCAAAACCGGCAGGATCAATAAATACAGCAAAGCCAGATAAATTATCTTTCCGATACAACACTTTTTTTATAAAAAAACGTATATTTGCAAGCCCAAAAAATGGGGAAAGCAAGGGTCCAAAGCTTTTGCTTTTTCCTTTATTTTGCCCAGGTGGCGGAACTGGTAGACGCGCTAGGTTGAGGGCCTAGTGACCGAATTAGGTCGTGCAAGTTCGATTCTTGTCCTGGGCACAAAAGGCTTATCATCGCCCAGATGGCGGAATTGGTAGACGCGCTGGTTTCAGGGACCAGTGTACGCGAGTACGTGCAGGTTCGAGTCCTGTTCTGGGCACAGCAATTACCCAATATTCTTATTAGGAGCAGGATATGAAACCATTCATTTCCTGCTCTTCTTTTTTATCGCCCGGATGGCGGAACCGAGGACGACGACAGGAGGACGAGCTCATGACATGCCCGCATATGCGTAACGTTGCTAATGCAAATTTTTATTATCTCATTAATGCCATGATCTCAATGTCAGGCAGCATGGAATAATTGGTAGACGCGCTGGTTTCAGGGACCAGTGTACGCGAGTACGTGCAGGTTCGAGTCCTGTTCTGGGCACCAATTGATTATTGAATTTCAAAGTCAAAAGTGGATTTCCTGGCGGTTCCCTGCTTTTGGCTTTTTATTTTTATTAATGCTGGGCTATGAATCAATATTTTCTGGTTATATTCTGTGGAAAATATTTTAAAAGTTGCATTGATTTCTAAACTAATTCCAGTTAATTTCATCGTTCTATTATTATTTATTTCTGATTAAGTAATTGTACCAAATTAAGTAAGCGCTATGAACGAACTGATCGCTGAATTTATCGGGACCTTTTTGCTGGTACTGTTGGGCAACGGTGTGGTCGCCAATGTAGTTCTCAAAGGTACCAAAGGAAATAACAGTGGATGGATTGTTATTTCCTGGGGGTGGGGGTTGGCAGTATTTATAGGAGTCACGGTAGCTGGACCTGTTTCCGGGGCACACATCAACCCGGCTGTGACACTTGGACTCGCGTTGTCAGGATTGTTTTCCTGGAGCTCTGTACCGTTGTTTATTCTTGCCCAGGTAATGGGGGCCATGGGTGGAGCACTCACGGTCTGGCTGTTTTACAGGGATCATTTTGAAGTTACCAAGGATAATGAAGGGATATTGGCATGTTATTCCACAGTACCGGCCATACCCAACCGGACGAATAATTTTTTAAGTGAATTGATCGGCACCTTTGTACTTGTTTTCGTAATCCTTTACATCTCAGAACCCATACTTGACCTTCCCGGTGTTGAGGATGCAAAGATCGGACTGGGTACACTTGGTGCATTGCCTGTGGCATTGCTTGTTACAGCAATAGGATTGTCCCTTGGCGGTACCACGGGATACGCGATCAATCCGGCGCGTGACCTGGGACCGAGGATAATGCATGCGATCCTTCCCATGAAATACAAGGGCAGCAGTCGTTGGGATTATTCCTTGATCCCCGTCTTTGGTCCGTTTGCAGGCGCTGTTGCAGCTGCTCTCCTTTTCATTATTCACCAGTTGCTTTTTTCTTGAAGTTCAGAATAATAAAGTGAATACAAATCGCAAACTATGATATATATATTTATTTCGCTATATAAATATATATATTTTATTTGCAGCTGTTTTACTTCTTCAATATTTTAATGAATTCAGAGGTTGAATATTATTTTTACGGTTATAAAGATTAACTTTGAGTTTGTTGATTATTTAAAGAAATTATGATGAACAGTGATAAGAAATTATTTAACCTGGTGGATAAGGAGTACCAGCGTCAGAAAAGGGGAATAGAGCTGATTGCTTCTGAAAATTTTGTAAGTCAGCAGGTTATGGATGCAATGGGGACATGCCTTACCAACAAATACGCGGAGGGCTACCCGGGCAAGAGATACTATGGAGGGTGTGAGGTTGTTGACGAAGTGGAACAGCTTGCCATTGATCGCTTGTGTGAACTGTATGGTGCTGAATATGCCAATGTTCAGCCACACTCCGGTGCACAGGCAAACATGGCGGTATTTCTGGCCGCATTGAACCCTGGTGATACATTCATGGGGCTTGACCTTTCGCATGGGGGACACCTGTCCCACGGATCCCCGGTGAACAGTTCTGGTATTTTGTACAGGGCTGTCAGTTATGGATTGAATGAAGATACCGGTCTGATCGACTATGATGCCATGGAGGAAATCGCTATGAAAGAGCGGCCGAAACTGATCATTGGAGGAGCATCTGCCTATTCCCGGGAATGGGATTACGCAAGAATGCGGCAAATTGCAGACAAGATCGATGCACTGTTCATGGTTGATATGGCACATCCGGCCGGTCTGATCGCTGCCGGTTTGTTGAAAAATCCGCTTGAGTTTGCACATATTGTTACATCCACTACACACAAGACATTGCGGGGACCGCGCGGGGGGATCATTCTCATTGGAAGGGATTTTGAAAATCCATGGGGCATTGCTACGAAAAAGGGCCAGGTACGAACGATGTCGTCCCTGATTAATTCTGCTGTATTTCCAGGGATACAGGGAGGCCCCCTGGAGCACATCATTGCATCGAAAGCTGTCGCTTTCGGTGAAGCATTGGAACCCCAGTTCAAAGAATACCAGGAACATGTGAAAAGAAATGCAGAAGTGATGGCAGCATCTTTCAGTGAAAAAGGTTATAAAGTTGTTTCGGGAGGGACCGACAACCATTCCATGTTGATCGACCTGAGGTCAAAGTTCCCGGAAATAACCGGAAAGCAGGTTGAAAACATATTGGTGGAGGCTGACATCACTGTGAACAAGAACATGGTTCCATTCGATTCGCGTTCACCATTTCAAACCAGTGGCATTCGCGTTGGGACTCCGGCCATTACAACCAGGGGAGTGAAAGAAGATATGATCCCCCTTGTTGTTTTATTTATTGATGAAGTGATCAGCAATATTGATGACCACGTAGTCATAGAAAAAGTGAAGTGCCAGGTGAATGAAGTCATGTCGGACCTACCCATGTTTGCGTGGTAATCTTCTATGGAGTGGTACCTGATCATAGCCGTTGTTGGAGTCGGATTTATTGCCGGTATCATTAATACCGTGGCTGCAGGTGGATCCCTGCTGGCATTACCCATGCTCATCATTCCCCTGGGAATTCCCTCTGTCAATGCAAATGCCATCAACCGGATTGCCATTTTGTTGCAGAATATCATAGCTGTCCGACGTTTCCAGCATAAAAAAGTGCTGGATATGAAGTCTGATTACAGGATTGGAATACCCGCAGTAATTGGTTCGTTTGCAGGCGCATTTATCGCGACTGTGATTACTGTGCCGGCGATGGATACAGCTATCGGGGTTGTTATGCTGATCATGTTCCTGGTGGTACTTATTGATCCGAACCGTTGGGTAAAGGACCGGCATGATCAGCCACCCCTGAAGCGGTGGCTGCAATACCTGATATTTTTCCTTATCGGAGTTTACGGTGGATTCATACAGGCGGGTGTTGGTTTCTTTTTGCTGTCCGGATTGGTACTGGGATGTGGTTTTGAGCTGGTGCGTGCCAATGCGGTCAAGGTGCTTATAATTCTTCTTTATACACCTGTGGCACTTGCAATATTTATATGGCAGGATCTGCTGACATGGGAATATGCGCTGTACGGTTTGCTCCTGGCAGTGGGCAATATGGCCGGGGCCTATATAGGTGTGAATGTGGCTGTTAAATGGGGAGCTAAATTCCTTCGGTATATGCTGCTTCTGGCCATCCTGATCGCAGCCGTAAAGTTAATCATGCCGGGTCTGAAGTCAACATTCTCCTAAGGTTCAATCGTATATTTTATCCATCCGGTCTGTTTAAAAGCGGCGTTCGGATCGCTCGTGAAAGTTGTTTTCCTTGCGGCTTCTACAACCTCTTTCCATATGCAGTTGTCGGCAAAAGTTGCTGAAGCAACATTCGCACTTACAACCTTTCCGGACCTGTCAACCTGGATCTCCACAGTAACAACGATCCTGCTGGTCACATTGCAGTTATCGACATTGGGCAGTGGAAGGGTTCCAACTGCTTTCCTGCTTCCAAGTCCATACGATGGTCCGTCACCCAGTCCACTTCCTTCTCCATAATTGGCAGCACCAGGAGTTCCCGTATCGGTTCCCTGGTTGTTTCCAGTTCCGGGATCAACCCCTTCTGATCCTTCCTCTTCCCCGACACCCTGTTGTCCAAAGGTATTCCTGCCAAGGTTATTCAGCCTGTTGGCCTGCTCTTCGCGCTCCCTTTCCTCTTTTTCAACTCGCTGTCGTTCGGCCTCCTGTTCCAGCCTTATCCTTTCTTCTTCTTCACGCTGGATCCTTTCCCGCTCCTTTATTCTTTCAGCTTCTTGCTGCTGCATGATCTCTTCTGCAGTGGGTTCAGGATCTTCTTTTACAACCACTTCCTCAACATCCTGTGTGTTGTCTGCCGGTATATCTTCAGTCATGTTGCTTTCAACCGGAGTTATCTCACCAGGCTCTGCAGTTTCTTCAGGAGCATCAGGAAATGGTTCTCCCTGACTGGATTCATCACCTTCCGGTTCTATGTTCCCATACCCTGTATCATCTGTCCCGAAATTAACAAGCACCCCCTTTTCTTCCGGCGGTGGAAAAGGAAAGGTCAGGCCGCCAAGGACAAGCAAAGCAAGCATGAGTCCATGGATGGTAATTGTGCCAATCAATCCTTTTCTGTTTAATTTCATATTCAGTGGGATTAACTTACTGGTTTGGTTCCAAGAATAACCTTATAGCGATTTCTTTTCGCAATATTGAGGATTGAAAACACCTCTTCCATATTAAGATCCCTGTCTGCATTCAATCTTATGGTCGGAGTTTCTCCGAAGGGTTCAAGCATCTTTTGCAAGACCGGTTCCACTTCTGATATCCTGTATTCCTGGTCTTCAATATAAACCGTTCTGTTACTTGCAATAGAGAGCACAAGCACAGGGCTTGCCTGGGTCTGGTTGTTGCTTTCAGGAAGGTCGACATTTCTGGATGCGGGCACGATCAAGGTTGTAGTCAGCATGAAGAATATCAGCAGCAGGAAGACAATATCCGTCATTCCTGACATTGCAAAATTGATGCTTCTCTTATTTCTCGATTCAATGGCCATCAGAGCAATTTTATAACAACCGTGTAATTTTTTTCAGCCGCAACATTCATTATTTTAACTGCATCCTCCACAGAAACATTGGGTGCTGTCACTACTTTTACAGTTGGTTCCTGCTGTCCTGCCAATTTTGCATCCAAAATCATACCAAGATTTTCAAACTGAATGGTTCTTCCATCCACCGCGATCCTGGTATTGCTGTAAATGGTAATGGTCGGAACATTTGATTCTACCTGTACAGGAGTTCTTCCCGGACTGGGCATCAGCATTTTTACAGCATTCGGGGCGATCAATGTGGAGGTAAGCATAAAGAATATCAGCAACAGGAAGACAATATCTGTCATTCCTGACATGTGGAAGTTACTCATCACCCTGTTCCTGGGCCTGATAATCATGATTTGCTATTTTACAGGTTCATTCAGAAGATCGATGAATTCAGTGGAGCTTGCTTCCATGGTGTTGATCACCTTGTCAACGCGGGCAACAAGTGCATTATAAGCGAAGAAGGCAATGATACCAACGATCAGTCCTGCAACGGTTGTGATCAATGCAGTGTATATCCCTCCGGAAAGTTCACCCACATTGATGTTATTTCCTGCAGTTGACATTTGATGGAATGCCTGCACCATACCTATAACGGTCCCGAGAAATCCGATCATAGGCGCGCCACCGGCAACACTTGCAAGTGTAGGCAATCCCCGCTCCAGCTTATAAACTTCAAGCCGTCCTACATTTTCAATGGCCGCATTCACATCATTCAGTGGACGGCCTATCCTTGATATGCCTTTTTCTATCATTGAGGCAACGGGATTATCCGTAGACTGGCAAAGTGTTTTTGCGGCTTCCACCTTATCGTCTATGATGTAGTCTTTGATGCGGTTCATAAAATTCTGATCAATATTTGCCGCTTTTTTTATAGCGAACCATCTTTCAAAGAAGATATAAACCGCCACCAGGCTGAGCAACAGAATTGGTATCATAACCCACCCGCCTTTAATGGCTAAGTCAATAAATGATTCTCTGCCTGTTCCTCCAGCCAACGCGGTATCTGAAGTCACGCTTTG
The DNA here is from genome assembly GCA_021738565.1 of Bacteroidales bacterium. Taxonomy (GTDB): domain Bacteria; phylum Bacteroidota; class Bacteroidia; order Bacteroidales; genus M55B112. Next base: position 98,813 of record JAIPBT010000006.1, on the reverse strand, counting down.
TAATAAGATATACAGTGTCATATTGTGTTAATTTATTTTCTCGCTAAATAGTGAAATAACACTGAACTTGCCAGCGCTCCTGTTCCTGTTTCACCTCCCCGTGAAATGTTCTAAAAAATGCTATTTCAATTATTATACCACTTATTCTCTGGCGAATATATTAAAAAAACGAGATATAGTGGAAAGTATTATATCTCGTTTTCAATAAAAACGATATGTTTTCAGCAGCCCGGGATCGAGCTTTAGGGGGTATAATGTCCCAACAGTATTACCTGCAGGTAGTAGACTCCTGCTCCTGCAACATATCCTATCAGTGCAAGCAAGGAAATTTTCCTGAGGTACCAGATGAAATCAATTTTTTCCAGGCCCATTGCTGCAACACCGGCCGCAGACCCAATGATAAGTATGGATCCGCCTGTCCCGGCAGTATAGGCCAGGAATTCCCAGAACAATCCATCCTGAACGAAATAGCCTGCATATTGGATGGCTTCCGGATTTGCAATAAGGGCAATTGAGTCGGTATTCTCTATGGGATACATGCCCATGGCTCCTGCAACAAGAGGTACGTTGTCAACAACTGCTGATAATATGCCGATTGCGAGATCGATCAGGAATATGTTTCCAAGCTTTTCATCCAGGTACCCTGCTACGATGGCAAGATGACCTGCACTTTGCAGCGCAGCCACTGCTGAAAGGATTCCCAGGAAGAAAAAGATGGTAGGTATTTCAACACTTTTCAGGATGGTAATCACCCGGAGCTTGCTTTTTATCTCCTTGGACTTATTTCTGTGAAGCAATTCCGTAACCAGCCAGATAACAGAAAGTGAAAGCAGCATTCCCTGGTAGGGGGGCAGGTGCAGGAATGTCTTAAAAATAGGAACGAAAAGCAATCCTGAAACACCGAGGACCAGCATTAATATACGCTCTTTTCTGGATGTAAGTGCATCGTCACCACTTCTAATTCCGGGACGCTTTACATGTCCCTTCATTGTAAAAGTGAGAATGATCAGCGGTACGACCATGGTGAAGAGGCTGGGTAAAAATACATTGGCAATAATACTGCCCGCGGTAATCTGGTTCCCGATCCAGAGCATGATCGTTGTTACATCACCAATGGGAGACCAGGCTCCGCCAGCATTTGCAGCAAGAACGATCATACTTGCAAAAAACCATTTGGTTTCACGGTCTGAAATAAGTTTCCTGATCAAAGCGACCATTACAATGGTGGTTGTAAGGTTGTCCAGGGCGGCCGACATAAAAAAAGTAAGAACACTCAATACCCACAGCAATCTTATCTTACTTGTACTTGAGATCCTGTCTGTGATCACCTTAAAACCATCGTGCTTATCGGTGATCTCAACGATGGTCATTGCCCCGAGGAGAAAGAAAAGTATTTCTGATATTTCTCCGAGATGCCGTATGATCTCATTATGGACAATGAAATGTCTCATCTCTTCGACCAGGCTTTCACTATGCTGGCCATGGTTCCCGTGAGATAAATTCTGACTGTAACTGTTCCAGGCTTCACTGAAACCTTGTGAAAAAATCTCAAAAGCTCCCAGCATATAGAATACCCAGAGCAGAGACCCAATCATAAGGGCAGGCACTGCTTTATCAACACGAAGGGGATGTTCCAGGGCAATAGCAAGGTATCCCAGGACAAAGACAACCACCATTACAATAAACATAAGCTAATATTTAATTGAATATTAATAAAGGCGCAAATTTAGATATCATTTAATATAGAAGGTATTTTATACAGCATATTTTTGAAGGAAACTGTTTTAATTATTTTGATTATAAATAATTTAGAAAAAACTGCAATTCAACGGATTTGTATATGTCCTCATTATTAGTCTTCTTCTGTCAGGGCAGCATCTTCGGTTCCTCCATTGTCTTTCTGGTCGTTTGAATTCCCCTGGTTCTTTTTGTTGAAAAGTTCGGAAAGGTTGTTGAATTCATTCCTGTATACAAGCCCCACTCCCTGGGTATACAAAGATGCCCTGATTACCCTGTCATCGTTTACACGGTTGAATGCTTTCACGCTGATTTTATCTGATACCCTGAATTCTACATCGAAATCGCCCACGATGTTGGAAGCTTCACCTCCCTGGTTTACCGTGACTTCCTCTCCAAGTACATCCAGGTTTCCGCTGAATATGAGGCGGTCATTGAATATTTGTGTGGAAAGGGCAACTTCCACTTCTTCCCCGGTAATGTTGTCTCCTGGCCGGTAATTCACTCCGATATCAAAATCATTGCTGATTTGCGACAACCAGTTGCTTAGCTGGTTGCTAAGGAGTTCACTGGCTGTAACACCCGCAGCGCCTACCGCAGCGCCCTGGCCAACTGCAGTAACACCAAATTCATTGGTGCTGATAAAGTTATTAATGACAAGCAAAGATATGAACTGCCGCATCAACTCTTCTTCGGTACCAATACTGGTTTCCACTATGGAACGTATTTCAGGTTCAGCTGTGGGCAGCTCAATGCTCGGTGTTATCGTTGGATTATTCAGATCGCCCTGTAACGACAACAGGCAATATACAGGGATTCTTTTCTTGAACTCATCGCTGCGCTCGGGAGCCAGACTGATCGGTGAAGCCTTTGTTTCATAAATTGCTTCCAGGTTAATTATGGCTTCTGTCGGGGCTCCGTTCCAGCTGATGGTTCCCCCGGGTTTGATCCGGAATTTTTTGTTAATGACATTCTGCAGTGTAAACAGATATTCTCCATTCTCGACTGTGATGTCCCCGTAGAGTTCAACATCTCCATTTTCCTGCAATTCGATCTTAAGGTCGCCACTGCCGCTTGCTTCAATTATATCGCCTACATTCGGATCAAAGATCAGTTGGATTCTTGCGTCTGACGTAACTTCAAGTTCCATGTCAAGCTTGAATTGCTGATTCTGCTGTACCTGACTGTCGGGTTCTGCTACTGCGTAGTATTCAGGTTCAATAAACGTGATAAAATCGCTTGATTCTACTTCTTCGGGGTTAAAAAGCGGGAGCTTTAGATTTGTGTTTTTTTCGGTTGTAGCAACTACCTCTATGACTATCTGGTTGAGTGGACCCGTCAGATTGATCAGGGAAGAAGCAAATATGTCGCCATAGAATCTCTCATTGTCGGTTCTGCTCGTTGAAAGAAAATTAAAATTATTCGCATCAAGTGCAAGATCAAGATAGGGTTCCTTGAAACCATATAGACTGAAGCTGCCATTGATGGTCATTACGGAGCCAAAACGATCGGTGATTTCGAATTCATCGAAATAAATATCGTTTTGCATGATACGCAGGCTGTCATTGAAGAAATAGTTTGTCTGCGTTTCCCTGACCAAAGCCGATACGCCATTCAGTTTTAGGGTTCCGTTGATCACCGGGTCGTTAAATGTTCCGTTCACCTGTAAGTTCATTTCGGCAAGCCCTTCCAGCTGGCCAATGTGGGCATCGAGATAGGGTTGAAAAGCGGAAATGTTAAGATTTTGCAATCCCATATTGAAAAGCATTTGCTGGTCGACAGGTGAGTAGTATCCGTCTATTTCTATCCTGTTCAGGTCATTTTCATTTGAGACCAACGACAGATATAGTTTCTCTTCTGATTTCATCCAGGATGCCTGTAATGCTGTCTTTCCCAGAGGTTGATCATTTATCACCAGGTCATCAGCAATAAGGTCTGCAGTTAACAGGGGTTTGCCTTCCCGGGTCCGAATCCTTGCAGATCCCGACAATCTTCCATCAAGATCGAGCAGCAACTCCTGGTTCAATACATTGATCAGGTTCAGGTTGATGTTTTCAAGGGAAACAACCAGAGAGTCATTTCCTTCCTGAGCATATTTGCCATTGGCAAAAAGATATTGATCTTCACCTGTAATGATCAGGCTGTCTATTTTTATACCCGACCTGTCAATGACAAGGTGAGACTCTGGGATATCGAAGCGGTTGCTGTCATGGATGAAGTAGGAAGGATTGATGGCGAGTGAAAATTTTGGATTGTTCCCTTTTTCATCCGATAAAAGGGTTCCGGAAATATCTATTTTTCCTGAATAACTGTGGGTGGTATCATTATTCCAACTTAGTTTCAGGTCATTCTTATTGCCACTGAAAGAAGATTGTATTTCGGGAGAGAAGATCTCAAAACCTCCTGTTGTCTTTAATGTATCGCCTGACAATCTCAATGAGAAAATATTAGAATCTGATACAGCATTCAATTTTAAATGATCCAGTTGATATCCCTTGTATTCAATTTTATCAAAACGTCCTTCCGATAAATAGAAATAACCCTCATCATCAGTCCTAAAATAACCATTCAGGTTTCCCCCGTTCTTTATTTGAAGGTCCGGGAAAAAGAAATCAAGGAACGCTTCACTTTCTTTAATGTCGATGTTGTACCTGAATGATGTGGGTCCGTAGTTTAAATTTTCTGTCCCTGCAAATAATTCAATGTGGTCATTCACAAGGTGGGAAAATACATCCGGTAAATTACTGATCCTGTATTTTCCTGATAATTGAAGGTCAGCCAGGTCCGATTCTAAGGTAATACTGGACGTATCACTTTTATTTTCAATGAATGCAAGGATGTTATCAACATGAACATAGTGGCCGGAACTGCTGTAAATTAAATTTAGTAATTCAATGGTCCCATTCATGTTATCGATGTTGTTCCCGCTTAGATCGGTTATGAGCTGGAAGGATGTAATGAAATTCGGATCGTTTGGTTTCAGGTTAAGAAAATAAGGCTTGATCTTCGAGACATTGAGTGTAAAATCCGCAGTTTTAATATCCTTTTCGTAATTAATATTTCCTAAAAAATTCAGATTGATATTCGGATCATTTATTAACAGGGAACCGTCAAATTCTTTGTTGGTGAGATTTCCTTTTAACTCAATTTGCTTGTAATCGTAACCATAAAATTCGATTGTGTCAATAACTCCGAAAACATAAGACCGGAAATTATCGCGGGATCCATACCCATCAATGTTCAAAACAAGGTCAGCTTGTCCCAGTAAAGATTCCTTCTGAAGGATTTTTCCAAGATCAAGATCACCGGTGCCTATCTTTGCGGCAAATCTGTACTTTTCAATGGTATCCGGTTCCAGGGAAAGATCAAGATCAATTGTTCCGATGTTGGTCTCCGCATCAACGCTTGCTTTAAAATTATCATTGAATCCTTCGAATTTTCCTGTGAATTCGAGGTAGTCAAGCTGATTGATCGATGATGTATCCTCCAGGAATTTTGAATATTGAATATTTGTGAGCTCTTTGAATTCATCAGGACTGGTTCGTATTTTCCTGACATCAAATCCCATGTAAAGGCTATCAGTCGAAGGCAGCCCGCGAAGAACCATATCAAAGTCAAGCACCGTTTCATCCCGATATGTGGCGTAAATGTTTTCACCAGTCATATCTCCAAATGTTCCGAAAATTGATCCGTCCAGGTAAATGCTTCCTTTCAGTGAACCTAGTTCTGGAGAAAAATAGGCAATGTCCTGAAAATCCAGATAAGATTCAGAAGAGGAGATATGCATATCGATCGAATCATAAAGGTACCTGAAATTGCGGGCATCCGTAAATTTGAAATCAACCACAGGGAACCTGGCTTGTGACAAAGGTGTTGTAAGGTTGCCTTCGCTGAATGTAATGAAAGTTTTTCCGACATCCAGTTTAAAATTTACATCATTGATAACAAACCCGGATGATTCGATTCCCGACGCCTGTATTATGTTCATGTGCGTAGTATCTTCCTTAAAAAGGAAATCTTTTATTTTCACCTGCAATTGATTAACCTGCAGATCAGAGAAATCAATTGCACCTGGCTTGGCGATATATTGGTAGTCCAGCATCCTGAACCTGGAACCGGTGGCGGTAATGCTTTCCACAATGATCACCTGTTTGTCTTCAGGAGCAATATCCTTTTTCAGGGAATCAACAAGGAATTGCATGGAATTTTGCCTGTTGCTGTCTGTTGAAATCATGAACAAAGCATTTTCAAGTTTTATATATTTCAGTTGAATATCTTTTATATCCGGCCTGAATTTTTTAATCCTGATTTTTGTTACCTCTGAGTAGATCAACGTATCCCCCTTCTGATCTTCCATGTAGAAGTCATACACCTGGAGTCTCTTAAAAAAACTGTAGTGTACCGAAGAAACTGAGATATCCGTGCCCAGGTAGCGTGATGATCTTTCTGTCAGGTACTCGCTTATAAGTGTCTGTACCTGGCTATTTTGCAGATACAATAAGGTGATTGTTGGTATTGACAGCAATACCAGTAAAACGATGAGTCCTATTTTTACAAACTTTTTGATACTTTTAACCCTGTGTTTTTACAAACGTTTCAGACTACAAAAATAGTCTAATATATCACATTACCACAGTTATTTATGAGCATCACAATACTCGGAATAGAATCATCATGTGACGATACATCAGCGGCAGTTGTCCGTGACAGAGCTTTGTTGTCAAATGTAATTGCCAACCAGGATGTTCATAAAGAGTACGGGGGCGTGGTTCCGGAACTTGCCTCCAGGGCGCATCAACAAAATATTATACCTGTGGTTGACCTTGCGCTGAAGAGGGCAGGGGTTGCTGCAGGTGACATTGATGCTGTCGCATTTACAAGGGGGCCGGGATTGCTGGGATCCCTGCTGGTGGGAACATCTTTTGTGAAGGGATTTGCACTTTCCAGGAAAATCCCTATGATTGAGGTCAACCATCTCCAGGCGCATGTGCTGGTGCATTTTATTGTATCTGAAAATGCAAAAAAATCACCGGATTTTCCGTTTTTATGCCTGCTTGTATCCGGCGGTCATACCCAGTTGGTACTTGTCCGGAATTATCTTGATATGGAAATCATCGGGACAACCATTGATGATGCTGCAGGGGAGGCATTTGATAAATGTGCAAAGATACTTGGACTGCCTTACCCGGGGGGTCCCTATATTGATGAGCTTGCTGGTGACGGAAACGGTTCGGAATTCAGCTTCAACAAGCCCCGCATAAGAAATTTCGACTACAGTTTCAGTGGTTTGAAAACATCATTTCTTTATTTTATCAGGGATGAGCTCAGGAAAGACCCGGAATTTATTAAAAAACACAGGGCGGACCTTGCAGCATCCATCCAGAAAACAATTGTCGACATTCTGATTGAAAAACTAACACGTGCATCGAAATCCTATGGTATCAAGGAAATTGCCCTCGCTGGAGGAGTGTCGGCAAATTCAGGGCTGCGCAGAGAGGTTGGTAAGCGGTTCAGCAAAGATGGTTATCATGTGTATATCCCTGAATTCCGGTTTACAACTGATAATGCTGCAATGATAGCAATAACAGGATTTTTCAAATACCAGCTGGGTCAGTTTACAGGACAGGATGTTACACCACTGGCACGGATGTATTTTTAATGAATGATGCTGCCTCCTAATTGTGGTATTTATGCATGTTACAGAGCAATTCAGTTGAATACCTTCTTTAAAACCAAAAAAATATTTATATTAGACTGAAATTTAGGCTCCATGGAAAGGTTAGAGTTTCAGCCCACACCGAAAACGCCTTATGTGCTTCTGGATCCTGCAGGGTCAATTAAATTCAGGGGTAGGTCAATTCCTGAGAATGTGACTATGTTTTATGACGAGATCATTCAATGGCTCACTGAATACATATCAAATCCCCCGGAACAGACCCATGTTGAGATTGAAATGGAATACCTTAACAGCGGTACTTCCAAATATTTGTTACGGATACTTAAAACATTGAAGGAACTGACTGTAAATGGTTATGAGCTTAAGATAAAATGGATCTATGAAGAAGGGGATGATGACATTATGGAACGCGGCGAATACTATGCTTCGATACTCGATCTAAAGATTGATTTCATTGAACTGGAATAGATCAGTTCAGACTATCGTAATGTTCAATGACCTTCAGTAATATGCCTTTTTCATTCAATTCCCTGCCCGAAAAATTCGATAAATAGTTCCTCATTTCCTTGTTGTGATCCGGAAATTGTTTGGACATTCTTCTGGATGTCCTAAGTTTTATTGCTTCATCCGATCCTTCAAAACGCACATAATAACTTACTTTGTCGACGAATTCATCGAATTCCCTGTCAGCACTGTAGCCACCTTCATAATTCGCCTTTAGGAATTCTTTCTCGTATGCCATATAAAGCCGGACTTTGCCTTTGTGAAGTATTTCAGCAAAGATGGATTCCTGTTTTCTCTCTATTTCAAGTGGTTCGAACCTCATGGTATCCGGACCATAGATGATAAAGAAATCTACCAGTCCCCTGTTCACCTCGAAAATAGCATTGGATTCCATCTCTTTATATGCGATGATGTTATCGAAAACATTGTAATTCAGATTTGGGAATTTGACCCGCTTTTTTGCTTTCATGAAGATCTCACCTTCATACCATTTTTCAAAGGCAAAAGGGGTACCTTTGACACCCTTGTACCTGTTGTCAAATGTTTGTATGGTTCCCGTTCCGCTGGTGGACCCCAGTTCCCTAAGATTTTCCCTGGCTTCATAGGTCCCCAGATTATTTTCATCTTCAACCTGTGCCATCACCAGGAGATTTATTGTAATTAAAATCACTGAGAAAATAATATTTTTCATAAGATTAAAATTTTGAGAATGTGATTTTACACTTGTATCCTGATCCCAATGACAAGGACATCGTCAATCTGGCTGATGTCACCCATCCAGCTGATCAATGAATCATTGAGCATTTCTTTTTGTTGATCCATTGATAATCCCTGCATATCCAGCAGCAACTTCTTAAAATTCTTTGTCATGAATTTTTTGCCCATTGGGCCGCCAAATTGATCAACAAAACCATCTGAGAACATATATATTGTATTGCTGTATTCAAATTCCAATTCGTGGGCGGAGAATTCATGATCTTTTTCTGAGATACCGATTGGCATGTGATCAGCCCTCACCTGGTATAGCAGGTGTGTTTCATTGTACAGTGCCCCCCGGTCAAGATCCAGCTCTTTACCTTCATTAAGGACTCCCTTCTCTTCACCGGTCAGTGCCCTGACAACATACAGCGGATTATAGGCGCCTGAGAATTGTATCTTTTTCGTTTTTTCATCGATTGAGACCATCGCAAGGTCCATTCCGTCTTTTGTCGACTCCTCAATACTCTTTCCGGTTTGTCTGAGTGAGGTAATAACATGGTTTCTCAATGCATCAAGAATCTTATTGGTTTCAGGAACACCTGATTTAACAACAATCTCCTCAAGGAATGAGATCCCCAGCATGCTCATGAAGGCTCCCGGGACACCGTGACCGGTACAGTCAGCCGCAACAATATAAATCTTATTATTGTTCTTGCCAAACCAGTAGAAGTCACCACTAACGATATCGCGTGGACGGAACAGGATAAAGTGTTCAAGGTTGTGTTTTTCCAGCATCTTTATTGGAGGTAACACTGCCCGTTGGATGCGGCTGGCATATTCAATGCTGTCTGTCAGTTCTTCTTTTTGCTTACGGATCTCAGCAGTTCTTTCCTGGATAATGCCTTCCAGGCGTATGTTCTCATTCTTTAGCCGTCGTGTATAAAGTTTAATTATGACAAAGACAATGAAAACTGCAGCGATCAGGTAACCAATAAATGCATAAAATGTTAGATACCAGGGACGAAGTATTGTAAATGAGTATGTGTCTTCAAGACTTTCATCAAAAAATATGTTCCTGGCTTTCACTTTAAATGTGTAATCTCCGTGAGGCAGGTTTGTGAAGTCCCGTTGAAAAACCCGCTCCCAGTCAGACCAGCTATTTGAGAATCCATCAAGGTAATAGCTGAATTCAATTTTCTCTTCATTTTTGAAATATGGAGCACTCCACCTGAATGTAATATTGTTGTCTGCATACTTCAATAAAGGTGTTTTTTGTCTGTCCTGATCAGCTCTGATAGAATAGGAGCCGTCACTGTTCTTCCTGGCGTGGGCACCATTAAAGATGACAGTATCATCGTCAACTGTTACTTTTCTTATATATGCTTTGAAAGTACCTTCAGGAAACACTTTTGATTTGTCGTAATGATACAACTTATTTGATATTGAGAACCAGACATCATTATGCGTATGACCATGAAAAGCATCGGATGAAAAGTTTTCCAGAATGAAAAATGGCTTTGTCACAGCCCTGTAGGTTCCATTTTCAAGTGGATCCAGTGAAGAGATATTCCATCCCAGTTCATCGTTTTTGTAACTTATCCATAACGTTCCTGATGGATCGCTGTAAATCTCATGGATACCATTGGTACCTTTCAGAAGATATTGGTTCAGGATAGTGTCCTTATAGAATTTAGTGGTGTCATCAAAATCATTGATCCTGTAAATTCCGGATTGTGTACCAATGAGGATATCCTTGCCAATTTGAAATACCTTGTTCTCATCTTTGTCCGGAAGTCCGTGCTCAGTGTCAAAATAAACATTTCTGGCACTTTTATCCACAGGGGTCAGACAACCCAGGCCATTCAATTCAGATACAAACCAGATTTTGTCCTTACTCCTGGCAATGCTGCGAACCTCACCGCCGGGTGATTCTATCGCGTATTGATAGTGCCAGTTATTGTTCTTGTATATCAATGAAGTAATGGAAGCCTGTCCACTCAGATATACTACATTTTGTTTGTAGGGATCGATCATAATCTTATATCCCCAGAAGATCTTCTCTTCTTCATTTACAATCCCGGTTATCAGGTTGTCGAGTTTGCGGACCTGGTTTTCCGGGGTAATTTCCATAAGTCCCTCATCTCCTATGGCTAACAAGCGGGATTGTCCATTGTCAAGTGTGATCTTCTTTATGTCCCAGACCGCACGGTAGAATTCTCCTGTCTTTTTAAACTGTGCTTTGGAATCAATACTGGTCTTGTAATAGATTCCATTGGCTGTACCGATATATAGCCTCCCGTTAATAGAACCGATTGCATGGATCAATCCCTGGTAACCGTATTCTTCGTCAAACATCCTGAGAGGGGAATGGAGATCAATTTTACTAACACCAATGTCATTTGCAGTCCAGACCTGGGGGAATGGGTATGTGTCTGTTGCCTCATAGGAATTGTATAGGGTGCTGTTTTGTATGCCTTCCAGTTTTCCGATGATTTCTTTTATATGTCCTTGGTTATCAATTACTATTAATCCATTTCCTCCTGTGGAGGCAAGAAAGTCGCCGGTGGAAAGTCTCGATAAATGAAACACGAGTCCAAGATAATTTTCTGCAACAGGATCACTAAATTTATCGTTTACATCTCCTGTTTCCACATTATACAGGCTTAGTCCGTAACCGGCTGAAGCTATCAGCAAATGATCTTTATCATAGGAAGTAAGTCCAAGTATATCATGTTTGATATAATAATCACCACCTTTTGCAAGAACCAGTGATGTATCGTTCTCCAGAACCATTAATCCTTTGGTAAAGACCCCAACATAATATTTGTTGTTTTCATGAAAACCGAACAAGGCATGCCTTCCTAAATTCTGGATGCTGAATTTTTTTTCTTCGGGGAAATAAATATAGACGTTTTTTTGGCTGTGGAAAATAACCCTGCCATCATTGACATAGGTTTTCCATATATCCGTAAAACTCCTTTCGGCACTGTCAAGCAATGGAGTAAGTGAATGATACTTCATACTTCCAACAGCATCAGGAGCAAGGTACCCCAACTCAGATACTGCACCAACATAAATTGTGTTGTCTTCTGCACAGGCAAGGGATCTGACTATACTGTTATTGGTAATTGGAATGGACCTCCATTCAGAGCCATCATATTCCAGCACACCTTTGTCATTGTTCCCCACATATATTACACCACGTTTGTCCTGAACAACTGCCCAGTTCTGTTCAGTTCCTTTTGTAATTTCAGGCGGGTAGTTAATGACAAATGGTTTTCCGTAGGGGTTGATCTGCCCTTCAATCCCTATAAAAGTGAAGAGTATTGCAATATATATTATGATCTTTTCTTTCATCAGATAAAATATCATTTGGGCTAACTAAAATATTGAAAAATATGGTAACCTGTCCAATAATTATTTAATATTTTTATCTTACCGCAACTTATTTGGTGGTTCAGTGGTTTTATTGAAGAGACTGAAGCAATAGCAGGGACAGGTAGTTGTTTGAATGATAAAATATCTTAAATACATATTGTTTGTATTCCTGATCAATTCACCTTTTGTTATCTCAAGAGGTCAGGTTAAATTCAGTTTGCAGCCCGGAGACCGGGTTTCAAACCTGGTAATTGAGGAAAATGTGATCAGGGGGAAATTCATAACCCCATCCTTTTCAATTGATAACCTGGAACAGGCAGGTAACGAATACATCCGGATCATGCTTGACGGAACATATCCTTTCGGACAGCCCGGTATGCCGGAGTTGCGTTGTTTCTCATCCCTGGTTGAACTCTTGTATGGGGAGGAATGTCACATTGATATTACCAGGATCGATTCGTCGGTCATCCGGCTTGATGAGATATTTCCTGAATTAAATATCAAACCGGTGCAGCCTCCGGTTAATAAAAAGAACATCCATGGTAGGGACAATCTAAATGTATTGTCCCCTGCATACTTTCAGACTGCAGAAAAACCTTTTGCCCCGGTTACCATGGAATATCAGGGCATGATGCGGGGCGTGGCAATTGGCAGGATAGAGGTGCTGCCCTTTAGGTATATGCCCTCAGAAAATGTTTTAACAGTGTATCATCACATTGAGTTTACAATGGTTTTTGAAGGCCCCCCGGCCGGAATGAGCAAAATGGATTTGGTCCCGGCTCCTTTTCAAAGAGCCATGAAAATACTGACCCGCGGTGAAGGCTCTTACAGAAAAAAGATCATTAAGGATAAACCTGTGACACTTGTAGTCCTTTCTGATACCATGTTTCGCCAGACCCTGAAGCCACTTATACGTTGGAAAACCGAAAAAGGATACCGAGTAATAGAAGCCTATACCTCTGATAATGGGGTAGGTTCTTCCGGAAGTGAGATCAGGCAATACATGATATCCCTCTATGATGCACCGCCGGAAGGCTATGCCCCACCTTCCTTTCTGCTGATCATCGGAGATGTGGAGCATGTTCCTTTGTCGCAGAGTTCCGGACAGATAACCGACCTGTATTATACCACTTTTGATGGTGATGGAGATTACCTGCCGGAGATCTTTCATGGCAGAATTTCAGTTAAGGATACAGTTGAGTTGAAAAATGTTATAGATAAGATCCTCATGTATGAACAATACAGGTTCCCTGATCCTGCTTTCCTGAACAGGTCGATCCTGATAGCAGGATATGACCAGAGCTATGCTTCCCTTCATGGCAATGGCCAGATCAATTATGCATCAGGGTATTATTTCAATGCATCAAAAGGTATTGATGCACACACATACCTTCATCCGGAAGCTTCATCCATGGACCTTGAGATCCTGCAGGATATATCAGCAGGGGCGGCATTTGTAAATTACACCGGTCATGGTGAATATTACGGATGGCTGAACCCTGTTTTTCAGATGCGGCATATTGATACGATGACAAATATTCATCAATACCCGTTGATGATAGGGAACGGTTGTTCAACCAATCAGTTCAATATGTCATCAATGGATTGTTTTGCAGAAGCAGTGCTTAAAGTTAGGGACAAGGGGGCCATCGGGTATATTGGATGTACGAATTATTCATATTGGGATGAGGATTATTACTGGGCTGTCGGAGTCGGCCCGATCACCTTAGATCCCGCTTATGAAAACACCTCTGCAGGTTTTTATGATAAACTTTTTCATACCCGGGGAGAACCGCTGGAAAGCTGGTCACCCAGCCTGGGAGAAATGATATTTGCAGGGAACATGACTGTCCAGGAAAGCACATCCTCCAAAAAACAATATTATTGGGAAATTTATCAGCTTATGGGGGATCCGACCCTGGTCCCCTTGTTCAGGGAACCAGGAGATGAAATGGTTACTTTTCCCGGCCAGGTACCGGAAAAGACTTCTCAAATAGCTGTCCGGGCAGGTCCCTATGATTACGTAGCTTTATCCAGGGACGGTAATTTACTGGATGCCAGGCATGCAGACGGATTTGGTCAGGTTTACCTGCAACTGCCAGAAGAGGCTGTTGAAGGAGATATGAAAATTGTTGTAACAGGAGATAAAAGAAAGCCTTTCATAGGCACCATAAGCGTCAGTGATAATGCAGCCCCTTTCCTCGAAATGCCACAGTATGCCTTCGTTGAAGAATCTGTCGCGGAGGATGGTATCATCTCACCCGGTGAGAATTTTAAATTGAACATGGATCTTGTTCTGCTGGGTAATTCTGATGTTGACAACTATCGACTTATACTGAATTCAAGGGATCATTTTATCCATATCAGCGATTCGGTTTTTAATACGGGACCGTTGGGTAGGGAAGACACCCTTGAAATTGAAGCAGCATTCATGATCAATATGGCTGATAATCCTGAAGACCAGGCTCCTTTCACGCTCTCCATTTCTGCCACCTCATCTTCTGGAAGCAATGGATTATATATCAAGGAGAAAGCTCATTCTCCCGTTGTGGTTTCTGAAGGGATTGACTGGGATGACAGACCCTTTGGTAACGGAAATGGCATCATTGAACAGGGGGAAGAATTGCTATTGAACTGGAAGGTCCGGAATACCGGAAGCTACTGTTCTGAACCATTGGTGCTTGAAAAAAGAGATGAGAAGGATTCCGTTATGATCACGGAAAAAACGACAGATACACCTTTAATTTTCCCTTCAGAGCACTCGGTATTTCAATTAAAAGCCACGGTCAATAATACAGGGTATTCACAGGACCTGGGTGCGGTAAAGATAACAGCAAGTTCTGGACCGCTGATACTGGAAGATAGTTTTCATATAATCACAGGCAGGCATTTTGAAGATTTTTCCCGGGGTGATCAGCAACGGTTTCGATGGTCACATCCGGATGTCCCTTGGAAGCCCGACCCTCATATTTATTCCGGAGGCCCCTTTTCATTGCGGTCAGGTACTGTCTCTCACAATGAAAGAACAACATTGCAGATCGAATTGAATGTCAGACAGGTCGATTCCCTGTTATTTGATTACAGGGTTTCGTCAGAAGCGGATTATGATTACCTGAGATTCTATGTCGACAGCATAAAGATTATGGAATGGTCAGGAAATATTGATTGGCAAAGTTTTACATACGTTTTTGAACCGGGCAACCATTTGATTGAATGGCGTTATCAGAAGGATGAGAGCATTTCGTCTGGTGAAGATGCAGGCTGGATTGATAATGTTGTCTTCCCGAAGCACTCATTTTCACAAAAGGACATTGCATTAATGAATGTTTCCACTCCCGTTTCCGGGAGAGCACTTGGTCAATCTGAAGATGTGCGTATTGAATTGTCAAATACCGGGGTTGATACCATATTCGGCTTTTCTGCCGGATACAGGATTGATACACTTTCATGGATAACGGAAGATTTCCCGGATACCCTGTTTCCTGGTCGTTTACTTGAGATTGTGTTTAATGAGAAAGCCGACCTGTCTTCCATAAGGACTTATCAATTTCATGCAGGGGCGGTTGCAAAGGATGATGATTATCCGGGCAATGATTCTCTAATTCATCCGGTCGATCATTATGCTTATCCTGATGCAGCTCTGGAATTTGTAGGCATAGACAGCATTACTTCGGTATATGCTGATCTTATCATACGGGTGTCCAACAGTGGTAACATACCGCTCAATGACCTAACATATACATTGTACCTTGATGGATCGCAAAAGCGAATGTACACTGATACTTCGATGTTGGATCCCGGAAATCAAAAAGATATAGTTATATCCCTTATCCAGCCTGAAGACAGCATGATCCAGGGATGGTATGATTACATGGTTGTTTCTGATCCCGACAGTGTTTTATCAAACAACACCGTTTCCGGAAGTATCTTTTGGATCCTTCAGTCTTTTTCAGAGGCCGGGATTGTTGGTGATCTGACTTTGTATCCAAATCCTGCAACCGAAGGTTTCTACATTGTATTACCGGAGAATCTGGATCTTCCCGGCTCACTCTTTATTTATGATCCCACGGGTAAGAGAATTCACGAAGAACGTATTTCACGCAAAAAGGTTGTACATATTAGGAGTGGGATAACCAGTTTCAGCGGACCTTGCCTGGTTAAATTCACTGATGCAAAAGGGAGAACGGTTGCGGGCAGAATAGTGATCCTTTTTCCGTGATTATTATTTCAGTCTGACATCCAGCGTCCCGCCCCTCACATAATAGCATGGCGGATAGCATTCTCCTTCACCATCAACAACACTGATCTTGTCGCCGTCAATTGCGAAGACAGTTTCATCCCCTTTTTTGTAAGTTGCCTTTACCGAGTATTTGACACCTACCTCTGATACCAACCAGAAGTTTTCATGGCTGGCTGTGTCGATCCGGTCCTCATTGCCTTCTTCAGTATCACCAATATAGAAGACCAATGGGACAAATGGGTTTTCTTCATTGATTGTAACGCTGACATACAGCGTATCAAAAAGGGGGATCGAATCAAGACAATAGTCACAGTCGATATAGAAATTCAGGTCTTCCTGTTCACAACTGCTGAAATTTAAGGAAAACATCAGAAATGCAAATAAAATGGTCCATGTCTTGTGTGTGATTCTTTTCATTCCCAGTAGATTTCTTTTCTGTCAAATTGAATTTTAGGATAGGAGATCCTGTAAAAAACGGAGAGATTAAATTTAAGACTTTTATCGAATGAGGTGTCGAACTGGTACCAGTCAACGCCTATTTTAATTCCGGCCGCATTTCCGCAATAGGAAAATCCCGCTGAGGGAATGAGATGATATTGTGCAAAAGGGGCAAGTGATGAACCGGTATATTTCAGAAAAGAGAGGTATCCGCTTAGGCTTCCGTAGAAGCTGATGTTTTTACCACTTTCTGACCGATAGAGGTTGAAATACCTCCCGATGCTGTGGCTCCATCCGATCCGTCTTTCCCGAAACTGGTAGATTGTATCATTGATCGGTTTTTGTATTTTCAGAAGAAAGGGCCTGTAGTCAATTCCTGTTTGAAAGTAATAACCATATTTGCTGTCTATATAACCACCCCTGAACTGCAGAAAATAATCCGTACTGTTAAATGAATTGCCATGGGTGAGTCTGAATTCCGAAAAGTCCAGACTCGACGTCATTTGGGCTCCGTTTTCTTCCAGCAGGGCTGATAAGGAGTCATTTCTGGTCACCTTTGCCAGGTCAGCCAAATTCATGGAGCGGTCAATTTGATGATAAACATCCGCACCATTCCGGATAAGCATCCTGGCTGCTTTTACATCATTGTAAGCAATTGCATAGGCAAGGGGAGTATACCCTTTGTAGTTGCTGATGTTAACATTGGCGTTATAATCCAGCAACAGATCCAGGATGTCGTGCCGGCTATGCTGTGTGGCAATGATAACGGGAGTGTCTCCTTTGTCATCCCGAACATTAGGATTCAATCCATTCTGGAGAAGAACATCTGTAACTTCTATATTTTCAAAAGTGACCGCGGTTATCAGTGGATCGTTGCCTTTTCTATCCGTGATCTGCTCATCTGCCCCGAAAAAAAGCAGCAGGTCTGCCGATTGGTATTGGTTCGCTGCTGCAGCATAAAGAAGGGGAGTAACTCCATACGAATCCTTGACATTCGGATCAGCACCATTTTTAAGGAGGAATTTGGCTGTGTTGAAATCGTTATTGAAAACAGCTATCAGCAGGGGTGTATCCAGCTTGTATCCGGGAGAATTGACTTTAGCGCCATATTCAATAAGCAGGGCCATTATTTCAATATTGCCCGATTCAGTGGCATACATAAGGGCTGTATTTCCTGTGGTTGAGGTCGCATTTGGATTCGCTCCTCTTCGCAACAGCTGTTCTGTGATCTCTTTATCATTATTAACTACTGATTCTATCAGGTTAAAATCATCGTTTCCTTCCCTTAAATAGGATGTGCCTGTTGCAGTGCTGTCGGGGTCGACCTGCGCATTGGCAAGAATGTGTCCGGCAGTTAATAAAAGGCAGACAATCAATAGTTTTAATGTTTTCAAAATGGTCAGCATTTCAAAATCATTTCAATGCCCTCCGGCCAGTTTTACCTTGTAATCATTTTTCTCAAGGATTTCCCTGACTTTCTGCCTGAGGTCGCCCTGCAATAAAATATCTCCCTCTTTAACTGAACCCCCAACGCCGCATTTGCTTTTTAGAAATTTCGACAATGACTTAAGGTCTTCTTCTTTACCAATGAAGCCTGAAATTATGGTCACCTTTTTGCCTTTTCGTTGTTTTTTATCAAGGCTGATCCTAAGGTCCTGTTGTCTTGCAGGCAAGGTTGTTGCTTCTTTTTCATTGTTGTATGCATATTCATACTCCCGGTCAGTTGAATATATTACTCCAAGTCTTTTTTTCCAGTCATTGTCCATATTCAAGCCTTTTGTACAAAGGTATAATAATGGCAGATTGTCTCGTATTATAAACTGAAAAATGATTCCATATTTCCAGGGAATCAATACTGATTATCAGCTGTTGCCCATTTCCAGCTGGTTCCTTATCAATTCAAAATAGTGTCCCTTTTTCTTTGTAAGCTGAGCGTGTGTGCCGTTTTCCACAATCTCACCCTTTTCAAGGACGATGATCTGATTTGCATTTTTCACTGTACTGAGCCTGTGTGCAACAATTACGACTGTTTTATTACTGAAGACCTTGTTCA
Source organism: Bacteroidales bacterium (assembly GCA_021738565.1). Taxonomy (GTDB): domain Bacteria; phylum Bacteroidota; class Bacteroidia; order Bacteroidales; genus M55B112. The sequence goes on along the minus strand of JAIPBT010000006.1, from coordinate 80,087 downwards.
GGTTTTCAATGATCCTTTTCTCATTTTTGGCATCAAGGGCACTGGTGCCCTCATCAATGAAAAGAAAATCGGGGTCGTTGTAAACAGCCCTGGCGATCAGTACACGCTGCTTTTCACCTCCACTGAGTGTGAGTCCCTGCGGACCTATAATTGTATTGTATCCAAGTGGAAGTTGGTCTATGAAATCATCGATACAGGCTGTTTTTGCAGCATGCAGAAGTTTTTCTGTATCAATTTCCTCATGACCAAGTGCTATGTTTTTTGCTATGGTATCGGTAAAGATATATCCGTCCTGCATGACAACACCAATTTTCTTTCTCCAGAAATCGAGGGGGATATGATTGATATTCTGCTCGCCTATTTTTATTTCGCCACTTGATGGAGGGTAGAAGCCAAGAAGTAATTTTATGATCGTTGTTTTGCCGCTTCCACTTCTGCCGACGAGTGCCGTTACACTATTTTTTTCAAGTTCAATGTTGATCTTGTTCAGCACCTGCCGGTCGTGCGGCCCCCCGTATGAAAATCCTACATTCTTTACATGCACGGCAGCACCATCAGGAAGCACTGCCATTGCTGTTTCTTCACGTGATTCATCCCTGGATTCCCTAATCTCATTCAGTCTTTCCATGCTTAACCCGGCTTCCTGCGCCCTGTGCATAAAATTGATCAGTTGATTGAGCGGTACATTCAGTTGTCCAAGGATATAACTAACAGCGAGAAGCATCCCAAGTGTCATTGATCCGTTTATCACAGCAATTGCAGCTACTACTGTGATCAGTATATTTTTAAGTTCGTTTATGAATGTTCCTCCTGCTTGCTGGTACTGGTCAATTGTGAGTCCCCTGGTATTGATCCTGAACAATCCTGCCTGGATATTTTCCCATTCCCAGCGCTTGGGCCTTTCAGCATTGTTTATTTTGATTTCCTGGATTCCCTGGACAATCTGGATGAGTTTGCTTTGGTTTTCGGACAGTATTGTGAATTGCTTCTGATCAAGTGTCCTGCGCTTTTTCATGAAAAGCCAGACCCAAATAAAATAGAGTACAGATCCTGTGAGGAAAATGAACAGGATCTTCAGGCTGAATATGGCCATGATCACCGAGAAAACCACGAGGTTAAAAAGAGAGAAAAGGATATTCAGGGAAGAACCTGTAACAAATGATTCAATCCGTTTGTGGTCTCCTATCCTTTGAAGGATATCACCGGTGTGTTTTGTGTCAAAAAAGCCGAGTGGCAGACGCATCAATTTTGCAAGAAAATCCGAGACCATTGCAATATTAATCCTTGTGCTTACATGCAACAATATCCATCTTCTGATAAAATCGATTCCCAGGGCACTCATAATCAGCACGAACTGGAAGACCAGGATCATGTAAATGAAACCGGGATCAGAATTGTTGATCCCAAAATCAACAATACCCTGAAAAAGGAAGGGCAAAATTAACTGCACGGCGGCCCCCAGTACAAGGCCTATTATGAGTTGATACCCCATTTTTTTATGGGGTACCAGGTACTGTCTCATTTTTCCAAGACCACGGTATTGTTTCTGATCACCTTCCTGGGAAAAGAAGTCCGAGGTCGGCTGAAGGAGCAACACAGCTCCTTTTTTTTCGTCTTCACCACCGGTGCTGATCCACGACTTCAGGAATTCCTGTTTGCTATATGTTGTAATACCTATTTGAGGGTCGGCAACATAAACCCTGTCTCTCCTGATCCTGAATACAACTACAAAGTGGTTCTGCTTCCAGTGAACGATAACTGGCAGCGGCGCCTCCTTCCTTAATTTTTCCCAGGTTATCACAGCACCGATGGTCTTAAAACCAATTGATTCAGCAGCATCAGCGATGCCAAGCATGGACACCCCGTCCCTTGCAAGGTAGGATTTATCCCTTAATGTCTGAAGGGAGAAATGCCTGCCATAATACCGTGAGATCATCCTTAAACAAGTCGGACCGCAATCCATTGCGTCGAGCTGCTGGTAAAACGGGAATTTTGTCATAAACTACAGGTTGGTTGGTAAAAATATAAAATATTTACCAACTAACTTCCGGAACAAGTCTTATCTACTGATATATTTTTTCATTTTTACTGACAGCAGGTAAGCTTTAAAACGATATTTTCCTGTTTTTCGTAATTGCAGCAAGTAGGGGAGGGCCTCCTCAAATTCACTTTCCTGTATCATGATCAGGGACAAATACCATTTTGTAAGGTTTTCCAGATTGGTTTCACCGGAACCGGCCAATTCAGTGAGAATGTTTTTTGATTTTTGATAATCTCCGCTTTCATAACAACTTATACCGTAGTACAATCTGGTCCACGGTTCTTCTGATACAGCTTGCATGTCTGATTCAAATGCGATCATGGCCTGCTTAAAAGCCCCTTTATGAAAAAGTATTATTCCTTCCGAATGATCGCTTCTCGTCACATAAACTTGTTCTTCCAGGTATGTGTCCTCTTCAGGTGTGTAGAAGTTAGCAGCTAATTCGTTAATCCCTGTCGATGAATTTATGATGATCAGAAGCAATGCGATGGCCGCGGCTGCAGCTGTGACAATAGTGATGGTTCTGTTGGTTTTGACTGTATTCTTGTTTTTAGGCATTTTCTCCAGGGAAAGCATTTTCTCCAGCTTGTTTTTCAACTGGAGTTCCCCGGGTGAATACTCTCTGTCTCGCAATTGATGCACATCATGGGTGGCCAATATAGAAGCGATCTTTTCGTTGTCGTCATTCTTTTCGATCATGTCATCAACGCTAAGCTCCTTTGCGGCTGATTCCCATATTTTGAGAATTGAATGGTATTCATCGCTGAGTTCCCGATCAGTTTCAAGTTGCATCTTAAACTTTTCCTTCACTTTGTCATCCAATTCATTACTCAAATAGCGTAATATAATTTCTGTATTTTTCATTTTTTTAGTTTTGCAAATAAAGGATCATTTTTAATTCTGTCGATCAGTTTCTTTTTGCACCTGTATTTCTTGTCGGATGTGTGATGTACATTACTCATGTTCATGACCGTGGTGATTTCTTCCATACTAAGCCCGTTAAAATACAATCTTAAAAGTTTCTGGCAGTCGGGTGAAAGACGGGTGAAATATTTGTCGAACAGTTGTCTGGCAAGGTCAGGATCATCGTTGCCATATTGTTTTTCCGGTTCGGAAACAGCAGGCATCTCTTTGAGTTTGTTCATGCGCAATATCCATTTTTTCCTGTCCTGGATCCAAAGTCTTTTGCATACTGCATACAGGTAAGTGCTGAATTTGCAATAGAGTTGGAATTTGTCGGCTTTTATCTTCTGATAAACGATGATCATTGCTTCCTGAAAAATATCTTTTGCCTGTTGTTCGTTTCCCCCGTGATTTTCCACGTAGGCTCTTACATAAGGAAAATTCTCTTTGTAAACCTGCAAAAGTATCTTGCTGTCGTGTGCAGCTATACCTTCCGTGATTTTTCTCTCATTTTGCATAACCTGGAGATCTGGTGATTCGAATATAATAAGATAACTTTCTTAATTGTCATTTTAAACAGCTTTCTTTTAACCCAAATTACGTTGCGAACATACCAAAACCTTGAAGTAGCTTTGCAAATTTCAGTACAACACGATTGCCCATAGAATACCGGCTCAGGAAATCAATGATTGGAGCAATTGATATCGTGAATGAATAAAATCATTCCTGTTTTAAATCTGATTGGCTCTTTTGTGTTCATCGTTTTTATAGTGTTAATGTGATCAAAGAAGAAAATATCGTCTATTCGGGGAATATTTTTTTAAGAATTTATTAATACAATTATAAGTTTCATAATTACAGGTTCTTATAAAGAATCAACACATTTTATATTATATATATTTTTCTGAATTGCAGATGCCTTTCAGGGCAACACCCATGCTTCACAAAAGTAGATTCGCTTAAGTATTTTCCGGGATAGGTTACATTGTTGCTTTCTGGAATGGATTAAATTGTTTAATTTAGGGAATCACAGCAGGTTGAAGTTCATCTATAAATTTCGCTTGCGTGCATACTTTGTGTCTGTCATTACAGTCCAGTGGCTGGATCATAAAGTTCGAGAGCAAAGCGCGCAAAAATCTTAAACCGCAGTATCCGCCGACGGACGGATTCGAGGATTTAAAATTTTTGCAGCAACGCAGTTATCAAACATTATGGACAGACACTACTTAGAGTCTGTCAATGATGTCGAGTGTTTGAACTTTATAGACAAACACTACTTAAATATTACATTATGAATACCAGGTTGTGTCCGTTGCTGGCTGCACTAATTATTTCTTTTACTCAATTGGCGCTAACTGCCCAGGTTGAGCAAAGCGACAATAAAATTCAGTTGTTGATCAGGGGTGATGATATTGGGTCATTTCATGCCGCCAATGTGGCTTGCATCAGATCATACACCGATGGCATCATGCGGTCGGTTGAGATAATGGTCCCCTGTCCGTGGTACCCTGAAGCCGTAAAATTGATCAACCGGAATCCGGGGCTCGATGTTGGGATTCATCTGGTATTGACCAGTGAATGGGAAAACATGAAATGGCGACCATTGACAGGGATCTCTTCTTTAACGGATGAAAAGGGATATTTTTTCCCAATGGTGTGGGCAAATGACAGGTTTCCTCCTGAAAGAGTTTTCAGGGAATCAGGATGGAACATGATCGACCTTGAAAAGGAGATCAGGGCGCAAATTGAACGGGCAATTAAGGACATACCTAAAGTGAGCCACATTACGACCCATATGGGGTTTGCCAGCGCGGATCCTTCAATTGACAGCCTCGTAGGTTCTCTTTCCAGGGAATATGACCTGCACATCGATCTTTCTGAATATCAGGTTAAACGGTTTCCTTTCAGTAGGGGCAACTCTCTTGATGAGCGCATAGATTCTTTTATTGCAGGACTAAGAAAACTCAAGCCTGGAAATATTTACCTTTTTGTCGAACATCCTGCACTTGATTCACCTGAAATGGAAACCATCGGTCACGAAGGATATTACAGCGTAGGGAAGGACAGGCAGATGGTTACAGATATGTTTACATCAGACAGGGTCATCGATGTGCTGAATGAGCTTGGTATTGAACTTATCAGTTATGCCGGATTAACGGATTAAAACGGGAGGTTGTCCAGATCTACATTCCCTCCTGTTATAATTATACCGATCCTCCTTTTTATAAATCTTTTATTTTTTCTGAATAAAGCTGCAACAGCAACTGCACTTGAAGGTTCTATGATGATTTTCATTCGCTCCCAGACAAAACGCATTGCAGCAATAATTTCCGATTCTTCAACCCGGATGATGTTGCTCACAAACTTCCTGATAATGGGGAAATTTATATCACCCAGTTGTGTTTTAAGTCCATCTGCGATGGTAACCGGATTGATGCTGGGTTGAATTTTTCCCATTTTAAGCGAAAGGTATGCGTCATCAGCTCCAAACGGTTCACTGCCAATGGTTTCGGATTCAGGAAGCAAATAATGTGTGGTGATTGCTGTACCGGCAAGTAATCCTCCGCCACCAACAGGTGCTATCAATGTGTCCAGGTCATCCACCTCGTTAATGAATTCCCAGGCTGCCGTTCCCTGTCCAAGTATTACGTTCAGGTCATTCGATGGGTGAATAAATGTGGCATTGGTCCTTTCCTGTATCTGGCCGCATGTCTTCTCACGATCATCGAGTGTTGGATTACACATAATCACCTCTGCACCATAGTCAAGTACCGCATTTACTTTTACTGTTGGTGCATTTGAGGGCATTACTATATAGGCTTTGGTGTCGAGTGTTGATGCTGCAAGAGCGAGTGCCTGTGCAAAATTACCAGATGAATGTGTAATTACCCCGTTGGCCCTCTCATGCTTCGACAATTGCTGTATTGCATTTACTGCTCCACGCATTTTAAAAGCCCCCATGCGCTGAAAATTCTCACATTTAAAATAAACGTCGGCATGTGTTTTCTCATTAATGATGCGTGAGGTTAAGACCGGGGTATTGTGTACATAGGGCTGAACTCTCTTAACGGTACTTTTTATATCGTCAAAACTTGGTATCATTCAATCATGTATTTTATGAATTATAAACTTAATCCATTTTAGTCGTTTTAGAAAATTATTGCAAAAATACCCGAATCGCGCTGCTTTTGCATCAATGAGGTGCATGTACGCTAAAACTCCTGTTGATGGTATCAAATCAATAACAAAAGATTCCCTGGCAACAACATCGAAATTGATATTTTGATTGATTTTCCAATTATTTAAAATGCAATCTTATTATTTAGTGCTTGTCAATAAAGTCGGGTGGCTGGATCATAATGTTCGTTTGCAAGGCCTGCGAAGTCGGGAAATGCGGAGTCCCGATATATTATCGGGATGAGCAATTTCCCGACGAGCGTAACGCAGTTATCAAACATTATGGACAGACACTATTTAAGTATCACTTTTACGGTGAGGGCAAAATCTACCAGTCCAAGGTCCATATTTCTGTAAATATTGAACATCGGTTTCCATTCCACTCCAACTGCAACCGGAGCTTGCCTGAAAACAAATTCTGATCCTGCATTCAGTGCTATTCCAATCGAGCGGTCATTTTCCCAGCTGCCTGCGAATGCACCAGCTCCCCAGTAATAGTAAAGCCGTTCTTTATCATAAGGTGAAAACTGGTATCCATAAAATGCAGAGAACTGAAATCCACGTGCATTATACAGGGCCTGGCCATCCAGAACAAAGTTGTGGTTCAGAAAATGCTTAAAAACAAACCCGGATGAATAGCCGGCCTTAATTCCTGCAGCATTTTTATATGGCTGACCAAAAGATGTTACTGAAACAACAAATGCAATAACCACAGTTGACAGGATCCTCTTTAATGTTCTGTTTCTGTTTGCCATCAGTTTCCTCGTTTCAATAATTATACGATACGTTAGAAATCATATTATTCTTCAGTTTTGCTTCCACGCCCACCTGATAAATTGTATTCCGTGACCGTAAGTGCAGGAATTCTCAATCCTTTGGGTAATTCACTCGTTTCAATGATCTCTGAGATCGTGTAGATCCTCTGCTTGGAAATTCCCTCTATAATCCAGCCTGTTTCATCCGATAACAGGTAATCGTAAGTCTGGCTCCCCTTTAAACTGGTTGCGAGTTTTAGACCACGGTAAGCTATTGTATCAGTAATTTCCTCGATTACTCCAATTCCCTGGACCCTATTCGTGTGATCTTCATTCTTCTGATAAAAATAAGTATTCTCAATATCGATATTTTGGGCATTGAAATAGAAGCTGCTCTTTTTGGTTGTTTTCAGACCGGAATTTTTACCATATATATCAAGGGCAATGTTCAACACGCCAGCAAGAGCATCTGCACCGAAAACTTCCCTCAATGTTTTTACCATGACCTGTTCCGTTGGTTCGTTGTTTATGGGCAGGTCGATAAGGATCGAATCGATTCTGTTGTCCAGTTCTGTGATTAAACAGACTTCACCCAGCACTGACATTTTCAGTTTAAATTCTGACATTTTCAGTTTTGACAGAAAGGCAGACATTGATGGAGTGCTTCTGCTTTCACTGTTTACATAAAGATCAGATTGAGGGAAAAAGAAACTTATGTACAAATCATCGTAACTACATTGAAATATGTAATTGCTATCCTGCTCAATATCAATAAGCTCAAAAATAAGAGCGTATTTAACGTCGAGGCTGACATCTTTTCTGAAATTATGTTCAACACTTTCAGTATTTTGCTGCATTGAGATACTGAGGTAATATTTTTCTCCCTTGATCAGACGATAGTATTCTGTATTTGCCTGAGAAAAGGTCTGGATGAAAACAACATTCAACAGAACAATACAAACAAAGTACCCGGTGTAAGCCCGTAATTTTTGATCCATACTTGAAATATTATCCCAAATTTCTGATATTTTAAAATATTTCGGTCAAATTGCGTTAAAAATACACATTGATCAACAACTGACCGGTCAATACATAATTTTTTTCAAGATGAGCTTCTGGAAATATATCATTATTTTTATTACATCCACTGGAATAATGCTTTTCTCATGCCAGAGACGGGTGGAGCAACCTCCCAGTTTTGTAATCATTCAACTTGACGACCTGGGCTATGATGACCTGGGCATCAACGGGAACCGGCTGGTTGAAACACCTCATATTGATTCATTTGCCGCTGTTTCGATGCGGTTGGAACAATTTTACGTCAATCCTGTATGTGCTCCAACCAGGGCATCCCTGCTGACAGGCAGGGATTTTATTAAAACCGGTGTATCGCATGTGCACGGGGGGAAGGATTTCTTAAGTCTTGATGAAGTGACATTTGCTGAATTGTTACAGAAAGAAGGGTACAGAACCGGAATGTGGGGCAAATGGCACAGCGGACATGCCCGGGGGTATTATCCATGGCAGCGGGGATTCGACGATGCCTATATGGCACAATTATACAAGCACAGGAACAGCAGGGGAATGCTCAATGGAAAAAAAGTAAGTCATAAAAAATGGGCAGATGAAGTGATCGTTAATTATGCCCTGGATTTCATGCAGCGCAACAAGAACCAGCCTTTCCTTGCATATTTATCCTTCCTTACGGTGCATGCCCCGCTGGAAACTCCGGATTCATTGCGCAGCAAATACACCAGCAAGGGTCTTTCCCATAACCTATCGACACTGTATGGCATGGTAGAACATGTAGATCATTACATAGGTAAATTATTGTCGGCAATGGATACGATGGGCCTGTTGCAGCATACAGTAATATTCTTCATGAGTGACAATGGACCTGCAGTTTTGAATGCCGAGCTTACGGAAAAGGACCGGGAAATAAGGTACGTAAGCGACATGAAGGGACACAAGGGAAATATCTGGGAGAATGGTGTCCGCTCTCCGATGTTTGTATATTGGAGGGGAATTACAAGGCCGGTAATTGATTATACGCTGACAGACATTACAGATGTATTCCCGACAATTCTGGATCTGGCAGGTGCAGATATCCCGGAAGGGGTGAAGAAAATTGACGGATTTTCCTTTTCTGACCTTATTGAGAAAGGGAACGTGACTGAACGTGAAAAAGTTTCATACAATTATGCCAACCGGGGATGGCCGCCAACGGATCAACCATGGACCCCGCAGGGAGTGTTGGATGAGTACCGGCCAGTAAGACAGGCAGACAAACCAAAAGAAGTTTATGATGACCAGATCATTTCTGTTCGGAAAGGCGCTTTTAAACTAATGCACAATCCGGGATCAGCAAAAGGAAGTGCCGAAACTTCAGGGGGCTATGTACTTATTGATATATCAAGTGATCCATATGAAGAGTACAACCTTTACAATGATATGCCAGATGTTGCAGCAGATCTTCAATCATTGCTGAAAAACTGGTGGCAGTCCGTACTGGAAGAACCTTCGTCCTTTGCCATGCCTGTTTTTACAATTGGAGCCGGCGGACAGACTGAATATGAGATCCTTGCAAAGGCACCACTATCAACCAGTGACAACGTTGTATCGGCTTTCAACTGGTTGAGCAACTGGTCCGATCCCGGGGATTTTGCTGAATATGCGATTGATGTTGAAACTCCCGGACTTTATGAAATCTCATTGATCTATTCAGGGAAACCAACAGGAGCGACCATTGCAGCCGGTACGCCGGCCAGCAGTATAAGTAATAGCGTTGAGACCTATGATAAGGCCATACTTGGCAGCATTGAACTTGGCCGGAATGATACATTGATCCGGGTTGAATTGATAAAAAATCCGGCAGGATTGGATGTGTTCCCAAGGCTGGAAAAGATCGTATTGCGCCCAAAATAGTTCCAACTTGAGGGCGGAAGGGAAATAATTTCTATTTTAGTAATCTGATTTAACCAAGAACTAACTACATATATTATGAAGAATATTAATTTCCTTTTTACAGGATTGCTATTTTGTGCATTCAGTTTTGTAAATGCGCAAACATCACAAATAGGTTGGACATTTGATGATGGAGATGCTTCATTCGCAGTGATCAATATGAATGCAGCTGATCCTTCTTATACGCTTTCAGTGACCGATGGAATTCTTAAGGTAGAGGTCAATAAAAAGGTCAATGACTGGTCTTTTATGCAACAGTACAATATGGGCCTCGATCTATCAACACTGCCTACATTGCAGTTCAAGGTAAGAAGTGAAGGGGGGGCAAAAATAAATTTCACATTAAAGGATACCAATGATGAAACAGTTATGGTAGCGCACACCCCGACCACCGACACAGAGATGGAATATGTTTTTTTGGACCTGTCATCGGTATTCGATGCTGCACCAACTTTTTTGAAAACAAGTATCAAGGAACTTCAGATAGAAATTTCCAATGGTTGGACGGTAACTACAACAGATGTTGTATATTTTGATTTTGTTAGGCTTGGATATACCGAAGAACTTGATACCGGTGGCGATTATTACAATGAAGATTTTGAAACCGGTCTGCCACCTGACGTCACAAGTGACACGAAATACACAACCTCGGCATCCGATGGTGTGATGGTTGTTGATGTACACAAACAGAACCGCTGGCAGCCAATGGACATTGGACTGGGAGCCGTTTATGATATTTCATCTAATCCAGTGGTCAGCATCAGGTTGCGTTCGGATGATCCTATGGTATTGCAATGTTTTCTTGTAGATGAGGATGGAAATGGTTTCAGGAATGTTTTTGTGGATGCGCAGTATGATCATTACGATCTGGTTTCTGGGGAGAATGCATTCCGCCAGGTGAAGGTATTCCCGGATGATGATTTTACAACGATTTCTTTTGATTTCAGCAATGCAGATGCATCAATCGTTGATATGGCCAGGATCATGAAGATTAGGTTGTGTGCCAATGGCACGGCAGCCAGCTTCAACGGTACCTTTTATATAGATGAGATTGAAGCAGGCAAAAATGTTGAGAAAACAGCATACATAGGTCAAATTGATGAAATCGGTATATACAGTGGAATGACTGGTGAGCAGACGGTTCTGATCCCGGAGGTCAGGAATGCAACCACTGTTACAGCCAGCGGAGCAGAATCCCTGATAAAGAACCACAATGTGGAGGCTGTAACCTATACAACATTCAATGAAAATGGCTATTCACAAACCTATGGTTATACCCATTTGCATTTTGAACTGGTAGCCGGGGCAGTAGGCAGCGATACTGTATTGCTTCATGCGGAGGGGGATGGTTCCTTTGGCAATTCCACAGAAAAATTTGTCATCACTGTGTCCGAAAATATGCCCCCGCATATTGATCAGCCTGCTGATCAGCTTGCCGTTAGCCAGGAAGAAAATGATATTGTTCTGACAGAGATTTCAGATGGTGATCCGGATGTTGAGCAGGACATTGCATTCAGCTTCAGCAGTGACAATGAAACCGTTGTGAATGCAGGATCGTTTGAATATACACAGGGGTACAAGACAGCGCATTTACTGGTTAGTCCGCTGGCAACGGGAGATGCACAGATAACTGTCCTGGTCACTGATGAAGATGAAGCTTCTTCCCAGGTGAGCTTTCAACTTATGGTATACGAGGAGTTGAATGGTGTGCCTGCATTGGATCAGGCAGAAGATATCAGTCTTGTCAACAACAGCGGTGCTGCTGCCATTACCCTTACAGGCATTTCTGATGGTGACAATATGACCCAGGACCTGGCGATCACAGCTACAAGTTCCAATCCCGCAATCGTTCCAGATCCATCGGTCCAATATACACAGGGGGAGCATGAGGCGGTAATAAGTTTGGCTCCTGTAGATAATGAAACCGGTACGGTGAACATTACAGTCACGGTTACGGATAACGGTGGGAATACAAAAAACAATGGTGACCAGTCGGTGCAAATGGTATTTGAAGTAAATTCCATTGCTCCTTCTGTCACTGGCTACGTGGTTGATCTGAATGACCCGGCATCACTGGGTATGTTCGGTGCAAGTTCCACGTATTCACTGAGCATTGTCGATTTCCAGGAAGAAAAAGCCCTGAAGATTGAGATGAACAACAAATCCACCTGGGATGGGATCGTGTTGCACCACCCGGAGCTGAATCTTGTTGAACACCCTTTGGTATCCTATGACATATATACAGAATCTGCTGATCCGACACTCTATCACTGGAACTATTACTATGATGTAAATGGGAACAGGAATATATTAAATTCCAATGATCATAAGTATGAAGCTCCGGTAGGGCAGTGGACTTCGCTTTCATTCGACTACAGGCAGGAAGGAGATATGTCGACCAGTGAGGGGGTCCCAATAGATGCAAGCAGAATAGACTATTTGCTGATCAATATGCACAGTACGCTTGTGGGATGGCCATTTACTGAGATCTCCGGTGTCTGTTACATGAAGAACATCAGGCTCGGGGACCAGGCTGTAGTTCCGGAACCGCCCGTTTACGCAACGGTAGATCCTGTTTCTGATCAGTCGGTTTTTGCTGATACCGAACAATTTGAGATCAGCGTAACTGGCATCACGAATGGAAAAGGTAGTATTGAAGGGGTGACGGTTACGGCCACAAGTTCCAATACGGATGTGGTCCCTGATCCCTCAAAGGGAGAATTGTCGGAGGAGGGCACATTGATCCTCACACTTCAGCCTGTATCAGTAGGATATGCTGATATCAATATTGAAGTTGTTGCTGAGGGAGCTGAGCCTGCAGAAGTTACTTTCAGGGTAAGGATTCTGTCAACCGATGTTTCCGAATATGCTTCCATACATGTGGACCGCTCAGTTAAAAACCAGGTAATCAAAGGGATCGGAGCATTTTATAACGAACCCCGCTGGCTTGATATGTTCGTGACTGACATGGGGGCATCGGCGGTAAGGCTGGGGATCATCAGCAACCAGTGGGAGCCTGTTAATGACAATGACGATCCTAATGTTATGAACATGTCGGGTTTCAACTATGATGCATTCGACTGGCAGTACATGCGGGATATGAAAAATGCCGGAGTAGAGCATTTCATTCTGACGTCCTGGAGTCCGCCGGCATGGATGAAACGCAGCATGACAACCGACCACACCAACCAGGCCATTCAATGGGAAAAAACAGACAACATCATGGAACCCTACTACTATGAAGAATTTGCGGAGAGTATGGCTGCACTTGTAAAGGCTTTTAAAGAAGAGGCGGGGATTGATCTGCTTGCCATTGGTCTGCAGAATGAGCCGTTCTTCAATGAGCCGTATGCTTCCGCTATTCTCGGACCAGATCAGTTCCACAAGCTGATTGAGGTTGTTGGAGACCGGTTTGCTGCTGAAGGACTGGATCATGTGGGCTTTTATATGCCCGAACAGGTATTTGGATTCAGTTCATACAGTACCGAGGATTATGTAATCAAGCTCAGGACAAACAGCAAGGCAGACGCCTACACTGATTTCGTGGCAGTTCATGGTTACGATGGTTCAGGCGTTGATTCTGACTTCCCGGATTACAGTGGCTGGAAGTCGCTCAATAACTTTGTAAGTTCCGGTGAGAATCCCAAGGAATTGTGGATGTCTGAAACGCACATTGGCTATGATAACTTTTCCAGTGCGCTTTCACTTGCGGGGGCCATGCACGGTTCCTTATGGGCAGGCAACATTACCCTCTGGACCAACTGGTCATTTGGTGATGTGCAGCTGACCAGGAATGAACCGAATTCCAGTTTCTATGCCACGAAACAATATGCAAGGTATGTTCGCCCGGGAGCCGTGAGGGTTGATTCGGATTCGGACCATCCCAGGTTGTTGGTCACAGCTTTTGAAAATAGCGACGGCAGCTTTGCTATGGTGATCATAAACTCAGGTTTTACACCTGTTGCCACGCGCTTTGAGGGAGGGGATCTGCCGGACTCCTATGAGGTGATAAGGACAACCCGCTACGAAAATGCCAGGGATGTTGGTAATTATACGATGAGTGATGGTCCCATCATATTCCCGGCATCATCAATTACCACACTGATCAGTTATAATCCCGTACAACTGACAATGAACAGGCCTGATGATATCACTGTTAACAGCAGTGACGGTGAACAGCAGGTTGTAATTTCGGGGATATCAAACGGCGCAGGTGATATTGAAAACCTGGTACTTGAATTCCAGATAGAGGATCCCTCTATAATTGAAGATGCCAGCATATCTGCTATATCCGAAAATGGAGAGGCTGTCTTTACCTTCACCCCAGATCCGGAAGGTGAGGGCCAAACCAAAGTTATACTTAAATTAAGTGATGACCTTGGAAATACAAAGACAGATGCGTTCTATATCACCGTGGTCTTTGTGGATGGCGTGGGCAAGATTGAAGGCCCTCAAATGAGGATTTTTCCTGTTCCTTCCGATGACTATATACATGTGGAATTGCCAGGACAAGGATTTGAGATGCTGCGGATCAGGGAAATTACAGGCAAATTGATCGCTGAATACACACTCTCTTCTGCCCATATTGTGCTTGATATTACAGGGATCAACCCGGGTATATATTTTATTGAGGTAGAGGGCAAAGAAGGAAGACTTATAGAGCAGATTGTAATTCACTAACCGACACTGTTACAGAACAGCAATGGATTAATATATTTCTGCGAATGTAAACTCATGTTTGCGGAATATGGGAAATATCAATAATTAATTTGAATTTCGTATTGTTATTCGAATAACAATACATACATTTGCAGCATCTGAGGTGAAAGAATTTCTGACATCAAGGAGTCAATAATAATCTGATCCTGAGGAAGATCTGATGGAGAGGAGATCACAAAGATCTTTTTTCAAGCTTCCGAAGTATCGTAAATCCTATATATGATCTACGATCCACAAGAATATGCCATCCAGGACGAACCCATGCAACCATTTATTTCAGAAAAGGAGATATGGGATGTGCTTGAGCAGAATAAAGGAGACAGCGGACTGGTACGGGAGATCATACAAAAGTCATTGAGCAAGCAGCGTCTCACTTTACAGGAAACGGCAGTCCTTATAAACACAAAGGATCCTGAGCTGATCCGGGAGATCAAGGAAGGGGCACAACGTTTGAAAGCGAATGTGTATGGTGACCGGATCGTGCTTTTTGCCCCCCTGTATGTGGGCAACCTGTGCGTTAACAATTGTACCTATTGCGGTTTCAGGGTTTCTAACCGGGATCAGAAAAGGACCACGCTTTCAAAGGAAGAGTTGATCAGAGAGGTGGAAATGCTGGAAGATACCGGTCAAAAGCGGTTGATCCTTGTTTTTGGCGAACATCCCAATTACAATGCTGAATTTATTGCAGATACGGTCAGCACTGTTTATGGTGTGAAAAAGGGCAGGGGAGAGATCCGGCGTGTAAATATCAATGCAGCTCCGCTGGATGTCGATGGATTCAGGACGGTAAAGCAAGCCGGTATTGGTACATACCAGGTATTTCAGGAAACATACCATCGGGGTACTTATAGCAAATACCATACATCGGGGATAAAGCGCGATTATGACAACAGGTTGACATCACTTGACCGTGCTCAGGAAGCAGGGATTGATGATGTTGGCATCGGGGCACTTTTGGGATTGTATGACTGGCGTTTTGAAACCCTTGCACTTATACGCCATGTCAATCATTTTGAAGCGGTTTACAACGTGGGGCCGCATACCATTTCTTTTCCAAGGTTGACGCGGGCTTCCAATGCCCTTGAAAATGAACAGTACCGCCTGACAGATCAGGATTTTACACGTATGGTGGCGATCCTGCGCCTCGCGGTGCCATACACAGGTCTTATTCTTACTGCAAGAGAACCTGCAAACATCAGGAAAGAGGTTATGCGTTACGGAGTATCACAAATTGATGGAGGGACACGCATTGAGATGAAGGGATACTCGGAGAACAGGAAGATCCAGGATATCAATTCAGAACAATTTGAGATCAATGACAACCGCACCTTGAACGAGGTGATGGAAGAACTTATCCAGGAAGGCTATATCCCTTCCTTTTGCACTGCATGCTACAGGCTGGGTCGTACAGGGGAACATTTTATGGAATTTTCGGTGCCGGGTTTCATAAAGAGATACTGTACTCCAAATGCCATCCTTACACTTGCTGAATACCTGGAGGATTATGCGCCCTCAATAACAAAGGAGAATGGTTACAAACTGATTGACAGGACAATCGGTGAATATGATGACATGGAATTCAAATCAAAACTGGTTGAAAGGTTGAATTTGATAAAAGCGGGGGAACGCGATCTCTATTTCTAGAGGTATCGATTAATAATCATTTAAGTTGTACATTTGGCAAAAAAATTCATGGCAACATCCTCCAAATCCTTTGGCACTGCCCCTGTATTTTTTACTGCAATTTCCACCATACTTGGAGCCATTCTTTTCCTGAGATTTGGTTTTGCTGTTGGAACCCTGGGCTTCTGGGGCGTCATTCTGATCATCCTCCTCGGTCACCTGGTTACCATACCCACGGCCCTTGCCATTTCAGAACTTGCAACGAACAAAAGGGTTGAAGGGGGAGGGGAGTATTTTATTATTTCCCGTTCATTTGGATTGAATATCGGCGCTACCATAGGTTTTACACTTTACCTTTCACAGGCGATAAGTGTTGCATTTTATATCATTGCCTTTACAGAAGCCTTTGAGTTTTTTTTCAACTGGGTGGCCCTTAAATTCGATATGGTCCTCCCCAGGCAGGTGGTCAGCCTGCCATCCATTGCTTTGCTTTCCTTTATTATTCTTAAGAAGGGAGCAGATATTGGAGTGAAGCTACTTTACATCGTAGTTGCCATTTTATTTATATCACTGCTGTTGTTTTTTCTGGGTAAGACTGAATTTTCAATGCAGCACAGTTTCTCGTTGCTGGATTTAGAAGGCCGTAACATGGACAGTTTTTTTATCGTTTTTGCAATAGTCTTTCCTGCGTTTACAGGTATGACAGCCGGAGTGGGATTGTCGGGCGATCTTAAAAATCCTTCAAGGTCGATACCGCTGGGGACGTCCATTGCAACCATCTCAGGGATGATCATATATTTCTTTATTGTATACAAGCTTGCTTCTTCGGCAAATATCGATGATCTGACAAACAACCAGTTGATCATGGCACAGATAGCGCTGGGTGGCAGTTATATCATTCCGCTCGGTCTTGCTGCATCAACCATCTCATCAGCCATAGGGTCTATTCTTGTTGCTCCCAGAACACTGCAGGCGCTTGCAGGCGACCGCTCGTTCCCATCGCGAAAAATGAATGTATTTCTTGCTAGGGGCAAAGGAGAAAAAAAGGAACCCTTTAATGCAACCCTTGTCACTGTGGTCATAGCAGTTGTTTTTGTTGCCCTTGGAAATGTCAACTCTGTTGCATCCATCATTTCCATGTTCTTTATGGTAACCTATGGTTCATTATGTCTTATCTCATTTTTGTACCATTTTGGTGCTTCGCCATCGTACCGTCCCGGTTTCAGGTCGCGCTGGTATATCTCCCTGGTGGGCTTTATTACTGCAATATGGATAATGTTCAGGATCAGTACGGGATATGCGACCGCAGCTATCATTCTGATTATCTTGCTCTATATGTATATCAGCAATTACCACAAAACAAGAAAAGGCCTGGTTTCCATATTTACCAATGCACTGCTGCAATTGAACCGCTCTCTTCAGGTATTTTTGCAACAGAGCAGGAAATCACGGGGGGCGAAAGAATGGAGGCCAAGTGCCATATGTATTTCAAAGGATTCTTTTGAGCGCCAGGATGCATTTCAACTGTTGAATTGGATCAGTCACAGGTTGGGGTTTGGTACATACATTCATCTTATTGAGGATTATTATTCAAAATCCACCCACAAACAAGCGCAGTCGATCCTTGCAGAACTGGTCAATCAATACAAGGGGATTGGAAGTCATGTCTATATCGATACTTTGATCTCTCCATCCTATACTTCAGCCATCGCCCAGACCATTCAGCTGCCTGGTATTTCGGGAATGGAAAATAATATGTTGCTTCTGGAGTATGATCGCAGGAATCCTGTAAATCTCAACAGCATCATTGAAAACTACTCCCTGGTAAATGCTGGTAATTTTGATGTTTGTATACTTGGAAGTTCATCAAAACCAATTAATTACAGGAATGGTATTGATGTATGGCTCAGGTCCGTTGATTACAATAATTCACACCTGATGATTCTCCTGAGTTTTATCATACAGGGACATCCGGTATGGAAGAAAAGCAACATCCGCATCTTTGAGATATGCAAGCCTGAAGAGAAGGATAAAACACGAAAAAGTCTGGAGGACCTTATCACCACAGGTCGTTTGCCCATTACCACAAAGAATATTGACATCATTGAGAGCAGGGATCACACTGATTTCAGGAAAGATATCAATATGAAGTCTGAAAGGACTGCGCTCACCATCATAGGTTTTACAGGGGAACTGCTCAAACTCAAGGGGAAAGAGTTGTTTGAGGGTTATGAGAACCTGGGTCAACTTCTTTTTGTGAATGCTTCAGAGAAAAAAGTGATCGAATAGTATTGTAAAGTGCAGCCACAATTATTTCAGTTAAAAATTGCAATCATTTACAGGTATACCCGGGGAAGCAACAATCAACCGATTGCCCCGGTGATCCAGTCGCCCACCTCCGAAGTGCTGTAGGTTTTACCTTTAGCAATATCTTCAGTTACAATTCCTTTATCCATTGAATTCGTTACTGCATTCCTGACAGCAGATGCCTCGCTGGTCAGGCCTAGACCCTCAAGCAGCATTGCAGCAGATAGTATTGTGGCCAGCGGGTTGGCAATGTTTCTGCCTGCGGCCTGGGGATAGGAACCATGAATGGGTTCATAAACCGATGTGTGGATGCCTACGGAGGCTGAAGGGAGAAGTCCAAGTGACCCGGTTATTACACTTGCCTCATCAGACAGAATGTCACCAAACATATTTTCGGTTACCATTACATCGAATTTTTTTGGCCACTGGATAATCTGCATGGCCGCGTTGTCTACAAACATGTAATCAACCTCAATATCACTGTTATCGGGAACCATTTCCTGTACAGTTTCTCTCCATAACCTGGACGTGGCAAGGACATTGGCTTTATCCACCACGGTGAGCCTCCGGTTCCTTTTTCGGGCATATTCAAATGCCAGGTTAACGATTCTTCTTACCTCTTCCTTTGTGTAAATGTTCGTATCGTAAGCTTTGTTGCCATCCTCAGATCTGCCACTGGGTTCGCCGAAATAAATACCACCGGTAAGCTCCCTTATCACTACAAAATCTGCCCCTTCAACAAGGTCCTTGCGCAGCGGGGATTTGTGGATCAGGGAGGGGAATGTTGCAACAGGCCGGATGTTGGCGTAAAGTCCCAGTTTCTTCCTCATGGCCAGCAGGCCCTGTTCAGGTCTTACCCGGGCTTTTGGGTCGTTATCGTATTTCGGATCACCGATTGCGCCGAAAATAACTGCATCGGCATCCATACAGATCCTGTGCGTATCATCAGGGTAGGGATTGCCTGTCTGGTCTATTGCAGCTGCACCGACCAGTCCTTCTGTGAATTCAAAAGAATGATTAAATTTTAAAGCCACTGCTTTTAAAACTTTTAATGCCTGTTCAACGATCTCGGGTCCGATGCCGTCTCCCGGCAATACTGCAATTTTGAAATTCATATGGATATCGTGTTTCTTTGCCGTTACCGGCAACGTTTGGTTTATGTATTTAGAACATTCAACATTCTTATGGTTGATTTGATAGCCGCAACTGTCTGGTCAGAATCAAGCCCGCGTGTCTTAAAGTTTTTGCCTTCATATTCCCATGTGATGGTACATACCACAAGGGCATCTGTTTTACCCCCGGGTGGTATTGTTATATTGTAGTCGGCAAGCACCGGACGTTTCATTTCAAGCTGTTCGTAGATCTTCCAGAGTGCTTTCATAAAGGCATCGTATTGACCGTCGCCACTGGCAGTGGCCTCATACACTTCTTTGTTGATCTCGATACTGAGCGTGGCCATGGATCTCAAACCGGCCGCAACAGACAGGGAATAATTCCTGATCTTGATTTTTTCCTTGATCCGCTGTCCCCTTAATACGTCTGAAATGATGTACGGGAGATCATCCTGGGTTACCACTTCTTTTTTATCCCCAAGTTCAATGACCCTTTTGGTAACCTTCCTCATTTCCTCTTTTGAAAGCTCGATGCCAAGTTCTTCCAGGTTTTTCAATATGCTGGCCTTTCCCGACATTTTTCCAAGGGCATAGGCTCTTTTCCTTCCAAATCTTTCCGGCAGCAGGTCATTGAAGTAGAGATTGTCCTTGTGATCGCCATCTGCATGAATACCACTTGTCTGGGTAAATACATTTTCTCCGATCAACGGCTTGTTGTCAGGTATCCTTACCCCGGAAAAGGTTTCGATGAACTTACTTACAGCATATAATTTTTTTGTATTGACAGACATCTTGTATTTAAAATGATCCTCGACGATTCCGATTACACTTGATAGGGGAACGTTTCCGGCCCTTTCACCCAACCCGTTTACAGTTGTATGGATTCCTGTAATACCGGCATTTATGGCTGAAAAGACATTTGCGGTGGCAAGGTCGTAATCATTGTGTGCATGAAAATCAAATGCAAGGTCAGGATACCTGGCTATCATATCCAGGCAGAATTCATAGGTTTCCTGGTGGTTCAGGATTCCCAGTGTGTCAGGAAGCATATACCTTTCGATCTTCTCTTCTTTCAGCTGGTCCAGCATAAAATATACATAATCCGGGGAGTTCCGCATACCATTCGACCAGTCCTCGAAATAGATATTTACTCCGATCCCTTGCTGATAGGCTAACCTGATCGAATTTTTTATATCTGAGGCATGCTCTTCGGGCGTCTTCCTGAGCTGGTTTTCACAATGATTCCGGGATCCCTTTGTAAGGAGGTTGATCACTTTTCCACCGGCTTTTTTAATCCAGTCAATGGATTCTTCCCCGTCTACGAAACCAAGCACCTCAACCCTGTCAAGGTAACCATGCTCCTTTGCCCATTTGAAGATCGCTTTTGCTCCCAGGAATTCACCCTCCGAAACCCTGGCTGAAGCAATTTCAATCCTGTCTACTTTTAGCTCTTCCAACAGCAACCTGGCAATATTAAGCTTTTCTCCTGCTGTAAAGGAAACTCCGGATGTTTGTTCTCCATCACGAAGTGTCGTATCCATTACCGTTATGTTCATACGTTCTAAAATTTTTATTTCATCATTCGTGTAACCGGTTGCCCGCAGTTGAACTGCTGATTGGTTTGTTGCAACCGGTTTGCTCTAACATGATATTTTTAATCATTATACCTTAGTATGAGGGTATGATTAATAAATATCATTTTTAGTTTGACATGCTGGGATTTTAAGTTCTGTTTCTTTCGAATTCTTCTATCCTGTCCATGATGCTGATCAGGTAGTCTATATCCGTGTAACCGTTCAACAGACACTCTTTCTTGTAGGGATTGATATCAAATTTCTCACTGATGTCTTTAGCGGGGATCCTGATCACCTGTTCAATAAGGTTGATTTCTATCCTGGTGTTGGGATCCCCTTCAATTTCTTTGAATAATCCGGCCAGGAATGAATCAGTTACCTGCACTGGCAACAGTCCGTTGTTAAGCGAATTATTTTTAAAAATATCTGCAAAGAAGCTGGAAACTACAGCCCGGAATCCGTAGTCATAAATTGCCCAGGCAGCATGCTCCCTGCTGGATCCACTGCCGAAATTCTTTCCGGCCACCAGGATAGAGCCGTGGTATTTGTCATTGTTCAGAACAAAATCTTCCCTTGGGTTCCCTGCTTTATCGAACTTCCAGTCTCTGAAAAGGTTTTCGCCAAATCCCTCCCGGGTGGTAGCTTTCAGGAATCGGGCGGGAATGATTTGATCGGTATCTACATTCTCGATCGGCAGGGGTACGGCAGTTGATAACAATTTTTGAAATTTTTCTATAGCCATAGTAAACGTTCTTTAAATCATTTCAGAAGGATCTGTAACCTTTCCGGTAACAGCAACAGCAGCTGCGGTCAGCGGACTTACCAGCATTGTCCTTGACCCCGGCCCCTGGCGGCCTTCAAAGTTCCTGTTTGAAGTTGAAACTGCCAGCTTTCCTTCAGGTATTTTGTCATCATTCATGGCAAGGCAGGCCGAACAACCGGGTTGACGGAGCTCAAACCCCGCCGCTTCAAGCACTTTATCCAGTCCCTCTTCCAGTGCCTGTTTTTCAACCTGTTTTGATCCGGGAACGATCCAGGCGGTAATGTTTGATGCTCTCTTTTTGCCTTTAACAAAATTTGCGAACTCACGAAGGTCCTCGATCCTTCCATTTGTGCAGCTACCGACAAATACATAGTCAACCGGGGTTCCCTCAATCTTCGCCCCGGGTCTGAAATCCATGTATTGCATCGATTTTCTGAAACTGTTGATGCTCTCAATCTCCAATTCTTCCTCCCCCGGAATTGATCCTCTGATCATTGTTCCCATTCCGGGATTGGTCCCGTAGGTGATCATGGGCCGGATATCTTCGGCCGCAAAATGTAACTCTTTGTCAAATACTGCATCAGGATCGTTTTTTAATGCTTCCCACTGTTCAACAGCTTTATCGAAGTCTGTCCCTGAAGGAGCGAACTCCCTTCCCCTGAGATAATCATAAGTAACCTCATCAGGCGCAATAAGTCCGCCACGTGCCCCGCTTTCAATACTCATGTTGCAGATGGTCATCCTTCCTTCCATGGAAAGGCTTCGTATTGCTGATCCGGCATATTCAATGAAATAGCCTGTTCCACCACTTGTGGATATACGGGATATGATGTACAGTATGATGTCTTTCGCCCTGACCCCTTTGTGTAATTTTCCCTCAATATTGATGCGCATCTTTTTTGGTTTGGGCTGAAGTATACACTGCGTAGCAAGTACCATTTCCACTTCACTTGTTCCGATACCAAAAGCAACGCTTCCAAAGGCACCGTGGGTTGATGTGTGTGAATCACCACATACGATTGTCATTCCTGGTTGCGTGATGCCCAATTCCGGACCGATCACATGTACGATTCCCTGGTAGGGATGGTTCAGTCCATACAGGTCAACCCCGTGGTTCCTGCAGTTCTCCGATAATTTGTTTACCTGGAACCTGGATAATTCATCCTTAATTGAAAGTTCCTGGTTGACTGTGGGTACATTGTGATCGACCGTAGCAACTGTGTTCCGGGGACGAAACACTTTGAGCCCCCTTGCATCCAGCCCGGCAAATGCCTGCGGACTTGTTACCTCGTGGATCAGGTGCTTGTCTATGTATACAACACCTGGACCCTTTGGTATCTCCTGCACAACATGAGCGTCCCATACCTTATCAAATAATGTTTTTCCTGCCAATTTTCTCAGTTTTTTTAATTCATGAATCCAAATAGATACTGTTCCCTTGATATGATGATCAGGGAGGGAGCTGCAAAGATAGAAAACTTATAAATAATATATGCTATAAAACATGTTAATATTAAGGGGTCGATTTTGTAATTACTGCAATTGAATTGCCGGGGATAACAATTGGTTTATCGCTATTTGAACAACATGATGACCTTGCAGGCCGGCTTGACTATGGACAGAAGCAGCTTTCTGAAAGACAAAGGGCTCATTACAGGTAACGGTGTTTACCGTGCGACCATGAATATTTTCGAACTCCAATTGTTCTCTGTTCTCACTACAAACAAATAGGTTCCATTGCCAAGGCTTTCCGTGCTCCACCTGAAATTCTGAGGACCGGGAGTAATTTCATGATCATTGAAGTATTTCTCGGGTTGCCCCTTTGCATTGAATATGGTGGCATTGAATGGTGACTGATCGGGAGATTTAAAGGATACATTCAAATGATCCCTGACAGGGTTGGGAAAAAGCTGCAATGACAATCCGGTTGCATCATCATTGATTTCTCCGGTTGTGGAACTTCCCGGTTTACCTGCCTCTTTCCAGGCAGTGTACAGGAGCTCTGCAATTGCATTGGAAGCCCTGCTGAATAACTCGTTCGTAATGTTTTCCGTGCGATCCCAAAGTGCATTGTAATAGAGATCTGAAGTATTCCCGTTTGCCATTTCAGCGGCATAGTCATCGGCTATAAGAATGGAATCCACATATGAATAATTTCTGTATATGTAATTAAAAACATAACCTTCAACATCCTCAATAATGGATGCTGGGGTGCCTTCGTAAATGATCTGATCACTGATCTTATTGATTAAGGTGATTTCGTACCTTGCGTGGATGCCTTTATTGCCCGAAAACTGACCATCATAGTTCCTTGTCAGATGCATGGGCATGTGACCGTCCGCCACGTAATGCCCGAGATCGGCAGCATATTTTTTGGCATTAGCCCAATCTTCTCTTTTCAGGCAATTCACGACTGAATCGTACATGGCTGCTGTAGCCCAGGGTAAAAAACCGTTACCGGCAACAAAATCCTCACCATATGCATTGATACAGGAATCGAGCGACTGATTAATGCTTCCATCTGCAATAAAATCCGGATAATTATCAATATCAATATAGTGCCTCGGTGCTTCATTGGAATCATATTTCTTCCGTTCATCTGCATCTGAGGCATGTTCTGAAAGATAGAATACCCAGTCATTAAAGAAGGACATTTCATAATTGAAGGACAAATTGATTCTGAAGCTGATGATCGAGTGTCCTGACTTACCCCAGCTTGTAAGTGTAAGAAGAATGATAAGTGCAACCGGAATAACCAGGGATTTATTTCGTTTCATAATTTAAATTCAGCTCAATGTAAGGCTCAAAAGTAATTATTTTTAGTTTTTGTAGATGGGCCCGAACTTTTTTAATTTTAAATTGCACTTTTTCATTTATTGAAATTTTGGTTCACGGTGATGATGGCATACAGACCCGGGGGCAACTTGAACAGGCCTTTTATTGTTGTAGTGCAAATGGTTAAATTAATTTTCTGACTTATTAAGTATACATACGAAAATTCGAAATATATGAAAGCAGGCATCCTGAAAGAGACAAAAATACCGCCAGATAAACGTGTTCCACTTTCTCCGGCACAGTGCAGGGAATTAATGAAAAGTCATGATGAACTTGAGATTGTTGTTCAGCCCTCGGATGACCGATGTTTTACAGATGATGAATACATAGAAGCAGGGATAAAATTAGCGGACAACCTTGCAGATTGCGATCTCCTTCTTGGTGTAAAAGAGGTGGCAGTAGATAAGTTGACTGAAGAGAAGACCTACCTTTTTTTCTCACATACTGCCAAGGAACAACCCTACAACCGAGAATTGCTGCAACAGGTCCTGGATAAAAATATTACGCTGATCGATTATGAATACCTTACCGGGGCAGACAATACCCGTATTGTGGCATTTGGCAGGTGGGCCGGTATCGTAGGTGCTTACAATGGGTTGAGGGCCTATGGTTTGCGCAATAATACATACCGTTTGCGGCCTGCATGGAAACTGGAAGGTCTTGCCGGGGTCAGGCAGCAACTGGCTGGTATTCATCCTGGTGATGTAAGGATAGCAATGACAGGTGGCGGGCGAGTGGCCCTGGGCGCCGTTGAGATGCTAAAAGCAGCAGGTATCATGGAAGTTTCTCCGGAAGCGTATTTGAGCGGAATGCGCGATCGTCCTGTATTCAGCCGCCTTGATCCGTGGCATTACACGAAGCATCCCACCGGACAGGATTTTGATTTTAATCATTTCATCAGTTTTCCCGAAGAATATGAAAATGCATTCCTACCTTTTGCAATGGTCACGGATATTTATATGGCCTGTCATTACTGGGATCCGCGTTCCCCGGTGATTCTTGGAAATGAGGACTTGCGGATTCCCGGATTGCCCCTGCAGGTTATCGCTGATATAAGCTGCGACATAAACGGCCCAATTGCATCAACCACAAGGGCTTCCACTATCGGGGATCCACTGTATGGTTACGACCCTGTTGAAGAGAAGGAAGCAAAGTGTACCTTTGGTGATGGCGTCATTACCGTGATGGCAGTGGACAATTTACCAGGGGAATTGCCCAGGGATGCTTCGGAGGATTTTGGGAGGGCGCTGTCAGCTCATGTATTTCCGGCCCTTACCGGCAGGGGAGATCAGGGGATGATCGACAGGGCTACAATCGCAAGGAAAGGCAAACTAACGGATCATTTCAGTTACCTGGAAGATTTTGCCAGGGGACTATAGAGTCTACTGGACAGACACTATAGATTCTTAAGTTCAGAGATCATCTTCAAAGGATTTTCAGCACTGAAGATAGAGGTTCCGATCACAAAGACATTTGCGCCTGCATCCCTTAATTGTTCCAGGTTATCCATTCCGATCCCGCCATCCACCTCGATCAAAGTACCGGTCCCGGCTTCATCAATCAACTTCCTGAGCAATCTGATTTTTTCAAAAGAGGTTTCAATGAATTCCTGTCCGCCGTAACCAGGTTCAACTGTCATTATCAGAACCATATCAAGGTATTCAAGAAAAGGTTTCAGGAGGGCAACATCGGTTTTGGGTTTTACAGAAACAGATGCTTTCATTCCGGCTCCTGATATCCTTTTCAATGTCGCTGCAAGGTCCTCGCAGACTTCATAATGAACAGTCAGATAATCAGCGCCGGATTCCCTGTATCTCTCAATATACCTGTTTGGATCCGCAATCATCAGGTGCACATCCAGGGGCTTCCCGGCTACAGACTTGATCTGCTTAATTATCGGGAAACCAAATGAAAGATTGGGCACAAAAACACCATCCATGATGTCCAGGTGGATCATGTCAGCCTGACTTTCATTGAGCATGGCGATTACTTCTCCCAAACGAAGCAGATCTGCATTCAGTATGGATGGGGCTATGAGATGATTCACTTAAAAAATATTTTAGTTAGTGGCTGGATCAAAACCGAGCTTGCGAGCTCTGCGAAGCGAATGTTCGAGATCAAGGCGTGCGGAGCAACAACGAAGATTATGGGCATTATAGACAGACACTAGTTAAACGTTTGTAATTCACAATAATCATAATTCAAAAATAGGAAAATTTCGATTAATTTAAGATTAGTGCCATTTAAAAATGTATGAGTATATCGGACATTATGGACAGAAACTATATTTGGTCATGTAGGTTTCATTTTTTGGTAATGCAGAAGAATATTTAGTGAATTACATTAATTTTGATGGTAAAAGAAGGAAAAATATGATCATATATGAAGAGATAATTGCGAGTAAGCTAAATCTTGGACTGGTGCAGGTTAAGAACACCCTTGAACTTATCAATGAAGGGGCAACCATTCCGTTTATCAGCCGATATCGCAAGGAGCGAACCGGAAGTATGGATGAACTTCAGTTGGCAGGGGTCAGGGATACATACGAGCAATTGAAGGAATTGGAAAAAAGACAGCAATATATCCTAAAAACAATTGACACCCAGGGAAATCTTACCGATGAGCTTCGCAAGCAGATAGAAGATACACTTGATCCGAAAGCGCTGGAGGATATTTATCTTCCTTATAAGCCCAAAAAGAAAACCAGGGCCAGTGTGGCAAGGGGAAAAGGTTTGGAACCGCTGGCGAAGGTCATTATGAAACAGCAGGAAATGTCGCTTGATCAGCGTGCATCAGAATTCATAAGCGACGAGGTTCCAACAGTTGAAGAAGCCTTGGAGGGAGCAAGGGATATTATCGCCGAATGGATCAATGAGAACCAACGTGCAAGGAACATTGTGAGGCAGCATTTTACCAGGGAAGCCGTTATTTATTCAAAAGTGGCAAAGGGAAAAGAGGAAGAAGGTTCAAAATACAGGGATTATTTTAACTACCATGAACCGTTGAGGAAATGTCCGAGTCATCGCATACTTGCCATCAGGAGGGGAGAAACAGAAGGGTTTTTAAAAGTGACCATCGAACCAGTTGCATCAAAAGTATTGGATGATCTCTTTCATTTTTTTTTAAAGGGAAATAATGATGTATCGATCCAGGTGGAGCTTGCCGTTCGCGATGCATACAAGCGCCTGCTTGCTCCATCCATTGAAAATGAATTCAAGTCAGACTCCAAGGAGAAGGCAGATGAGGAAGCCATACGTGTATTTGCTGAAAACCTGAGACAGTTGTTGCTTGCTTCACCGTTGGGAGAAAAACGCATACTGGCCATTGATCCGGGGTACCGGACCGGATGCAAGGTCGTTTGTCTCAACGCACAGGGAAACCTGTTGCACAATGCCGCTGTTTATCCGCATCCTCCGCAATCCGACAGGTCAGGCGCCTCAAAGAAAATAAGCGCCCTCCTTCAGCAGTATAAAATTCAGGCCATCGCCATTGGAAACGGAACTGCCAGCAGGGAGACCGAACGGTTCATCAGGCTGGTCAGGATGCCGGAGGATGTGCAGGTGTATGTTGTTAATGAAGCAGGAGCATCCATATATTCTGCATCGAAGGTTGCAAGAGAAGAATTTCCTGATTATGATGTGACGGTCAGGGGAGCTGTAAGCATCGGGCGGCGACTGATGGATCCGTTGGCAGAACTTGTAAAGATCGAACCCAGGTCTATTGGAGTGGGGCAATACCAGCATGATGTTGATCAGGGAATGCTGAAGAAGGGGCTGGACGAAGTGGTGGAAAGTTGTGTTAACATGGTAGGAGTTGATGTAAATACCGCCAGTCACCACCTGCTGAATTATGTTTCCGGACTTGGTCCTGTACTTTCTAAAAACATCATCAATTTCAGAAAAGAAAACGGACCGTTTGCTTCGAGAGAATCCCTAAGGTCGGTTCCGCGTATGGGAGATAAGGCTTTTGAACAATGTGCCGGATTCCTCCGCATTCGCAATGCCATCCACCCACTGGATAATTCGGCTGTCCACCCGGAAAGCTATTTTGTTGTAGAACGGATGGCCGGTGATCTTGGATGCGATCTGGATGAATTGATCAAAAGTGAGTCCATGATCGATTCCCTGGATATCAACACCTATGTATCTGGAAACATCGGCATTCCAACATTAAAGGATATTGTTGCGGAGTTGAAAAAACCGGGACGTGATCCCAGAGAGGATATCCAGGTATTTGAATTCTCCAAAGATGTTATGAACGTCTCAGATCTGAATCCTGGTATGGAACTTCCCGGACTGGTGACAAACATTACCAATTTCGGTGCCTTCGTTGACGTAGGAGTGAAACAGGACGGACTGGTGCATATCTCCCAGTTGGCTGACCGGTTTGTAAAAGATCCCAATGATGTGGTCAAAATCAATCAAAAAGTGCGGGTTAAAGTACTTGATGTTGATGAGAAACGCAACAGAATCAGTCTGGCAATGAAAGGAGTACGGCAGTTTGGAAGCTGATTTGCATTTGCAGTATGATCTATTTTGACCTCTCACCCTGATCTGAAACCAGGGTTCTGTTCATTCTTTTTTTTTGCGCCAGTGCTTGAGGGTATTATGACGTATTTAATTTATACCATCCTGAGATTCTCCGATGCCGGTTTTCGGTGTCATATTTTTACTATCTTTCCGGTAGCACCAATTATGCCAGATCAATGAGATTCCCTGCATTTTTTCCCAGGCTTTTTCACCCGCCGGTTTATCAGGGGAGAAGAAATCATAAGAATTATTTCGAAGGTTGGTATTACAAGCATGTTGACCTGCAAGGCAAGTATATCTGGTCGTTTATTTTCGGTGTATCACATTCCGATGATCCGCATAGTTTTATACAGGTAATCAACGGAAAGAGTGGTGATACTGATTACATCCGTTTTGCAATAGAGGGTTTTTCATATGACAGGAAACGGCTCAGGGTATCCATCGGAAATAATACAATCACGCAGAACCATATTGAGATGGACCTTTCAGGAGAGAAATATTCGATCGAGGGACAGATCCTGTATAACAAGATCTCATTGTATCCGCAAAAACTTCTTGCCCCCGGCATCATGGGATGGTATACCTACGCACCCTTCATGGAATGTTATCACGGAATTGTATCAATGAATCACAGCCTTAACGGGTTATTGAATATCAATGGTGAAACTGTCGATTTCACCGGGGGCAAGGGATATATTGAGAAGGACTGGGGAAGGTCCATGCCTTCTGACTGGATTTGGCTTCAATGCAATCACTTTCAAGGACGGGATGACTGTTCCATTATGATATCCATTGCAAGGATTCCCTGGTTAAATGGCCATTTCCCGGGATTTTTGTCATTTATTATGATCGCAGATAAGATATACCGCTTTGCAACATATAACCGATCTAAGATCAAATACCTGGAGATAGAACCTGATGCTGTCAAAGTAGAACTTAACAATCCAAGGTACAGGCTGGAAGTGACAATCTTCAGGCAGGTCAGCGGTCAGCTGAAAGCGCCCGTTCAAGGAAAAATGAGCAGGAAAATTGCTGAAAGCCTTGATGCAAACCTAAAGGTGCGATTGACAGATAATAAAGGTGATGTTATTTTTGAAGGAAAGGGAGAACATGCCGGGCTTGAAATCGTTGATGATGTTACTAAATATATCAAATAAGTTATCCTTAAAAAAGGATTTATTTCATACCTTCGCAATCCTTGAAAATGAACTTTTAATATGATCCGATGTTTAATTGTTTAATCATGATCATTCACTGAATTTACTGTCAAACACACACTTAGTGCTTGTCAATAAAGTCCAGTGACTGGATCATAAAGTTCGTTTGCAAGGCCTGCGAAGTTGAGAAATGCGGAGTCCCGATATATTATCGGGATGAGCAATTTCCCGACGAGCGTAACGCAGCTATTGGCGTTTTAGCTTCGCTGAGCTCGTAAACTCGGTTCTTGCAAGCACTAAATAATAAATATTAAACGAATGAATACATCAAACTTGATTGTTACATTGGTGCTGATCATCCTTGTATCGGCATGTAAAAATGATCTATCTATGAATCCACCTGTTGCAGAGAAAAAACCAAAAGAATTGACTATTCACGGTGATACAAGAGTTGATAATTATTACTGGCTTCGTGAACGTGACAATCCTGAAGTAATAGCATACCTGGAATCAGAGAATGCTTACCGTGAGGCAATGATGAAAGAGACTGAAGAACTGCAGGAAAATTTGTATGAAGAGATCGTCGGACGGATCAAGCAGACCGACGAATCGGTGCCCTACAGGAAAAACGGATACTATTATTACACAAGGTATGAAGAAGGGAAAGAATACCCGATCTATTGCAGGAAGAAAGAAAGCATGGAGAGTGAAGAGGAGATCATGCTGGATGTCAATGAAATGGCAAAAGGCTATGCCTATTATGCAGCTGTTGGTCTGAGTGTTAGTCCCGACAATCGCTATCTTTCCTTTGGCGTTGACACCATCAGCCGAAGGAAGTATACGATCCATATAAAGGACCTGGAAACTGGTAAGATCCTGGATGATGAAATAGCTGTAACCACAGGAGGCTCAACATGGGCAAATGACAATAAAACCATATTTTACACCCGGAAGGATGAGCAGACGTTGCGTTCAAAAGCCATATATACCCACAGCCTTGGTAATTCATCCGGTGATGACTTGCTGGTATACAATGAGGATGATGAAACTTTCAGCACCTATGTTTACAAGACAAAATCTGAGAAATACATTGTAATTGGATCATCAAGCACCCTTACCAACGAATACAGGGTTGTAAGTGCCGATCATCCTGACAGGGAGTTCAGGGTGATACAGCCAAGGACCAGGGGATTGGAGTATTCGGTATCACATTTTGGAGACCATTTTTATATCGTTACCAACCTGGATGCCAAGAATTTCAGGCTGATGAAAACACCCGTGAACAGGACCACCAAAGACAACTGGATCGAGGTCATACCGCACCGTGAGGATGTTATGCTCGAAGGCATCGAGTTGTTCAGCAATTACATGGTCATCGATGAAAGAAAGGACGGACTGAGCCAGCTCAGGATAATACATATGAAAGACGGAAGTGAACATTACATGGAATTCTGGGAAGAAGTTTATACAGCCGGGATTTCCTACAACCCGGAATTCGATACCGACCTCCTGAGGTTTTCCTATACTTCACTTACGACTCCCTATTCCACTTTTGACTATAATATGGTCAGCAGGGAAAAGGAACTGCTGAAGCAACAGGAGGTGCTGGGGGATTTTGAACCTGAAAATTATGAGGCACGAAGGATATATGCCACGGCTTCAGATGGTGCGAAGGTACCGGTAAGCCTTGTTTATCGCAAAGGTTTGGAATTGAACGGCAAGAACCCGGCAATGATATATGGTTACGGTTCCTACGGAGCTACCATGGATCCCAGGTTCAGTTCAGTAAGACTGAGTTTGCTTGACCGCGGATTTGTGTACGCGATCGCTCATATCAGGGGTGGACAGATCTACGGGAGGGAATGGTACGAAGACGGCAAATTGTTAAATAAGATAAATACCTTCACAGATTTCAACAGCTGTGCCGAAGCACTCATTAACGAGGGATATACCAATCCTGACAGGCTGTATGCAATGGGAGGGAGTGCTGGCGGACTCCTGATGGGAGCGGTAATTAATCTTCGCCCGGAACTTTACAACGGAGTAATTGCAGCGGTACCTTTTGTGGATGTTGTCACCACAATGCTCGACGAAACCATCCCCCTTACTACCAGTGAATACGATGAATGGGGAAATCCCAATGAGAAGGATTACTACGAATACATGCTCAGCTATTCACCTTATGACCAGGTAGAGCAAAAAGATTATCCGAACCTGCTTGTGACCACCGGATTACATGACAGCCAGGTCCAGTATTGGGAGCCGGCCAAGTGGGTGGCCAGGTTGCGGGATATGAAAACAGATGACAACCTTTTGTTGCTATATTGTAACATGGATACAGGCCACGGGGGAGCCAGCGGAAGATTTGAAAGGTACAGGGAGACGGCAATGGAGTATGCCTTTATCTTTATGCTGGAAGGGATAAAGGAGTAGGTTCAATGAAGTCCGGAACACATGCAGAACTTTCCGGGATCCGGTTGTTTCCAGCGATTTTGTACCCATGGAAAATCTGCAATGTGTCTCTGAATTTCAGAATGGGAAAAACCATGTAGAATAAACAGATAACCTCAGGCTATTATTATTATTATTTGAAATTTAGCATGTTTACAACAAAAACAACATACAGGGTCAGGTACGCAGATACAGATCAGATGGGGGTGGTCTATTATGGCAATTATGCGCGTTTCTATGAGATCGGCCGGTCTGAAATGATTCGTGAAATGGGCTATACATACAGGGAACTTGAATCAACGGGGGTATATATGCCTGTGGCATCGGTGAATGCAAAATTCAAGCTGCCGTTGTATTATGATGAGCTGATCACCATTGAGACCACACTCAGGAAAATGCCTGCAGCCAGGATGGTTTTTTACCACACCATTTACAATTCCGAAAACAAGGTTGTGCATACAGCTGAAGTAACACTTGTGTTTCTCAACGGGAAGACCAACAGGCCGGTCAGGGTGCCTGAATATATGATCAGGGCTTTATCAGAGATTTCTGACCTTGATAAATAACTGTAATACAATTGCATTGTGAATTTTAATGAGTTCAATTTAGATAACGATCTGCTTGATGCATTGTCCTATATGCGTTTTGAGGAGCCAACACAGGTCCAGGTACAGGCGATTCCGCTGATCCTTGAGAACCGCGACCTGATTGCCTGTGCCCAGACCGGAACCGGGAAAACTGCCGCATTTGTACTTCCTTTGCTGGAAAAGATTATCCACAGGAAAAGAACAGGTATCAACACGCTTGTTATTGTACCGACCCGCGAGCTTGCCGTTCAGATCGAGCAGCAGATACAGGGTTTTTCATATTTCCTGAACGTTGGATCCATTGCAGTTTATGGTGGGGGAGAGGGAAAGGATTTTACAAATCAGAAGATTGCCCTGAAGCGGGGCACAGATATCGTGATCGCTACACCCGGTAAATTATTGTCGCATCTGAACCTTGGATACGTTGATTTCAGCAAGGTTGAACACCTTGTCCTGGATGAGGCCGACAGGATGCTGGATATGGGGTTTATTGATGACATCCGGAAGATCATCACTTTCCTGCCACGTGAACGCCAGACATTGATGTTCAGCGCCACCATGCCCGACAATATCCGCAGTTTCGCAAAGCAGATCCTTTATAAACCGGCTGAGATATCTCTTTCTGTTGCAAAGCCGGTAGAGGGGGTGATCCAGCAGGTTTTTCTTGTAAATGATGTGCAGAAGATACCACTGATCCAATACATCATCAATGAACGTCCCGATTATAAGAGTATTCTGATTTTCACATCAACCAAGAGCAAGGTAACTGAACTTGTCAGGTCCCTTCAGAAAAACGGGTTTCCTTCGAAAGGAATATCATCCAACCTTGAACAATCAGAGCGTGAAGAAGTACTTCGTGGTTTCCGTTCCGGCCGGACCAGGATACTTGTGGCAACAGACCTGATGAGCAGGGGGATTGACGTAAAGGACATCAACATGGTGATCAATTTTGACGTTCCCCGGGATGCAGAAGATTATGTACACAGGGTCGGACGAACGGCAAGGGCTGAAACATCAGGCGAAGCGGTTACCCTTGTGAATCCCCGCGATATGCATCGCATGCGCAGCATAGAACGTCTCATAGAAAAGAACATAGCAAAGCAACAACCGCCTGAAGAGCTGGGACCCGGTCCGCAATGGACAACCGGACGGAGCCCCAACAAAGGCAAACGTCATTATCATAAGAAAAAGCGTAACTTCAGGAAATGATGGCGGTAGAACCGTCTAACTCTGAAACGCATCGTCGAAAGCAACATCACTCGGTTTGAAATCGACGCTCCTGACGAATTCGCAGGCTTCCCTTGCGCCATGTTCCCGGTCCATTCCACTGTCTTCCCATTCAACAGAAAGCGGACCGTTGTAATTGATCCGGTTCAAAGCCCTGATGATCTCCTCAAAGTCAACATCCCCTCTTCCAGGACTGACAAAATCCCAGAACCTGCGGCGGTCTCCAAATTCAAGATGCCCGCCAAACACTCCCGCCTCTTGCGGTGTTTCAGAATATTTTGAATCCTTGATGTGGACGT
Source organism: Bacteroidales bacterium (assembly GCA_021738565.1). GTDB lineage: Bacteria > Bacteroidota > Bacteroidia > Bacteroidales > M55B112. Next base: position 45,064 of record JAIPBT010000006.1, on the reverse strand, counting down.
GGAATATTTTTTCGGCGAATCTGTATATAAATTCAACATAATCGACTCCCTGGTATGGGAAATGACTGGGATCGTAATTGAAGCCGAAGGCAGGATGATGATCCAGTGCTTCCAGTGTTCTTTCCGCGGATGCTATGTCAAATGCAATTTCTGTCGGATGTACTTCGAGGGCATATTTAACACCCATTTTTTGAAATGCGTCGAGGATGGGTTTCCATCTGAGTGCAAAATCTTTATACCCTTTATCGATCATGCTTTTAGGAACTGGGGGAAAGGAATAGAGTAGGTGCCAGATGGGACTTCCGGTAAAACCATTGACGATATCCAGTCCCAGTTTCTTTGCCGTTTCCCCGGTCTTTATGACCTCTTCAGCAGCACGTTGCCTCACCCCCTCGGGATCGCCGTCACCCCATATGTGCGGAGGCAACACCCCCTTGTGTCTTTCATCGATGTTGTCGGATACAGCCTGCCCCACAAGGTGTGTGGAAATGGAGAAAAGGCTGAGATCATATTTTTTTAAGAGTTCAAGCCTTGACTTGCAATAGGCTTCATCGGCTTTTGAAACTTCGATGTGGTCTCCCCAGCAGGCCAGTTCAACTCCGTCGTAGCCGAATGATTTTGCTTTCTGGCAGACTGTTTCAAGTGTCAGGTCTGCCCACTGTCCGGTGAATAAGGTTACTGGTCTCATAATTTATGGTTTTATGGATGAATAATTAATTTCCTGTAATTAACCGCTATTTAGAGTCTGTCAATAAAGTTGGAGTGGCTGGATCATAATGTTCGTTTGCAAAGCCTGCGAAGTCGGGAAATGCGGAGTCCCGATATATTATCGGGATGAGCAATTTCCCTACGAGCGTAACGCAGCAAACGGACATTATGGACAGACACTATTTAAAATGGTATATAAAAATAACGGTTGCTTCCATCGCGTTTTTCTTACTGCCATTGATCTCCATGGTTACATTGATCTCAGCCTTCGACATACCCCTCAGGTCCTTTATGGATTGAAGTTTTGCAACGATCCTGACCTCACTGTTTACCAACACAGGCTGGCCGAATTTAAGGTTGCTCATGCCATAGTTGATAAGCATCTTAATGTTATTTACCTCTACGATCTGATCCCAGTGATACGCGAGCAATGATACGCTAAGGTAACCATGGGCAATGGTTGTCCCGAAAGGACTTTCTTTTTTTGCCCGCTCAGGATCTGTATGGATCCATTGATGATCCAGAGTGGCGTCAGCAAATGTATTGATCTGTTCCTGTGTTATCTTCTGCCATTTGGAAACCCCCAGGATCTCACCGACATATTTCTCAAAGTCTGCATGACTGTTGATAACAAGTTTTTCCATTTCAATTCCATTTGGTTTTTACTGACCGGCACATACCCTGCCGATACCGGTTACAATATGCTAATATAGAAAAAGCATTCATATTCTACCTGTATTCTCGGTTATTCAAACAACACCGATGCATGTTTCGTACTTATGATCATGTGCTCGAACTGGTAGATAAAATCCTGCCCGAGATTGCCGTATACTTTCTCAGCATCTTTGTAAATGTAGTCTGTATGTGTTTCTATATCGTAAATTGCAGCAGATTGTCCACCGCATTCAATCAACATGGAGTCAATGATATAGCTGCTGAATTCAACCACCCCCCCAAGGCTGCCTATATTATAAGTTCTTATTTGATAGGTGTTGGTGATCTTTTCTTTGTACAGGTCAAAATAGGGTTTGTATAAAGAAGTGAATGATGATCCTGTATCAAAATAGAACGGCAGTGTATCTGTTCCGTTGCGTACCGCAATCACGGGATCAAGGTCATTGATGGCAAGGTTGTTGTTATTATAGGTCATGGTCTTCTCAGGGATGAACAGGTATTCTTCTATCCCATAGTGAAACTCTTCCAGTGCCCTGAGGATCGGGAAAGCAATGGCGCCGTTAACTGAATAATCATATTCAGGCAGGCTGAGGTCTGCATCTTCAAAGATCCAGAATACTGAATTTTGAACCAATATGTTTCCCATGGAAAATGAATCGATAACACCCACATCGCAGACGACAACATTTCCTGTTGCTCCTTCCACCTCGAAATCCACATCAAAGATGCTCATGCCACTTTTCTCTGCAATGCTTCTGCTGATGAATGAAAAGCTGGAACCGGTATCAAACAGGAAGTCTATGCTATCGCTGTTGATCTTAAGAGGGATGTTTAAAAGACCTCTTTTATCTTTTTTAAGCCGTATGTGGCTGTCCGCCATTTTTGTAATTGTCTGAGCAGGCATATGGCTTATGGCGTTCAGAATCTTCCGCTCGTTGAACAAATGCCGGTATTCAGCCGAATCCATGTTGCTCTCATGATCTGAAATAAGCAGGTTGCACTCTTCCAGGGCACTTTCATATTCAAAAAGATTGTAATGGTTCATATACTTCGCCCTGTGCAGGTTCGTTATTTCCTGATCAGATAGTGAGCGCCTGTACCTGCGCAGCAATTTATCGATCTTCTGGTTTGATGAAGCATGCCTGTAAAAGGCCTGATCGATCAGTGAATGAAAATAGAGTCGTTCCCTGCCCGGAAGGAATGCAGCATTTGCAAAGAAATAATTATGAAACCTGAAATAATGTTCTTGCTCATAATATCCTTCCAGCCTGGAAATGGTGTGATCCGATTTTTCATTGCGGGATGCACTGTTGCAGGCAGGTATACATATCAATGCAACCAGTAATAAGGCGCAATAAGGCAATATGGTATTTTTAGGTTTTATATGCTTATCAAGTTAATTTCATTTTGGCGGCAACAGGTCCGTTCATAAGGCGCCCAGTTTTTTGAATGCCAAACTTTATGAACCACAATCATTATTGCTGATTGTGAGCCAATCCACAGGTTGTATCCCGGAATACTGACAACCTGATAATCCGGGGTTTGTTTGCAGGATCAAAATGCAATCCATTTCTTTTCCGAATCACTGGATTCAATCAATTTGTCAATAAATTGCATTCCCCTGAGTCCATCGTATACATCCGGAAAATCGAGCGCCTCTGCTGGTGGCTCTGTGCCGTCAAGCCGGCACTGGATACAGGTAGCCACATTCCTGTAAATATTTGCAAAGGCCTCTATGAGTCCTTCGGGATGACCGGGAGGCATACGTGTATTATATTGCGCAAGATCGCTGAGGTAGGCATTGCCGGGTTTTTTAATTTCCATCGGACGATCTGTCCACTTGACCTCCATCCGGTTTGGTTCTGCCTGTACCCATTCAATACCGCCTTTTTCTCCATAAACCCTTATTCGAAGTCCATTTTCCTCTCCGGCAGAGATCTGGCTGGCATAGATAATTCCCCTGGCTCCGTTTTCGTACCTCACCAGCACATTGCCATCGTCATCCAGCGGCCGTCCTTCAACCATAATTGAGAGGTCTGCGCAAAGTTCCGTAACCTTCAAACCAGTAACATATTCTGCCAGGTTAAGGGCATGGGTGCCAATATCACCCATACATCCTGATTTTCCGGAACGACCCGGATCCGTCCTCCAGCTCGCCTGCGTCTGGTTCTCTCTTTCGATGGGATCGGAAAGCCATCCCTGGGGATACTCTGACACCACTTTTCTTATCTTTCCCAGTTCGCCTTTTTTTATCATTTCCCTGGCTTCTTTAACCAGTGGATAGCCCGTGTATGCATGGGTGACTGCAAATACAAGCCCTGTTCTTTCAACGAGAGCAACGAGCTCTTCGGCTTCAGTGGTTGTAAAAGTCAGCGGTTTGTCGCTAACCACATGGAACCCATTCTCAAGGGCCATTTTTGCCGGTCCGAAATGCACATGGTTGGGTGTTGCTATACAAAGAAAGTCCATTCTTTCTCCCTCGGGAAGCAATTTTTCCTTTTCGATCATCTCCTGGTATGAACCATAAACCCTGTTTGCAGGGAGGTAATATTCTTTCCCTGTGATGGTTGATTTTTCAGGATCAGAGCTGAATGCACCACAAACCAACTCTATCTGTCCGTCAAGTATTGCACCGTTAAAGTGTATTGCGCCTATAAACGAGCCCGGACCTCCGCCCACCATACCCATATTGATTTTTCTTTTTGCCATAGCGTTGTTTTAGTTTGGTTATAATAGCGTTGTTTTAGTTTGGTTATAAAGGAATAAAAATAGAAAAAGAAGATGAAACTATCATAAAGTAATGGATACATTATCAAGAAAAGGATTTCGTTGGCCTTGAGAGCATACAACTGTAACCGGATTTCCCGGTTCAAAAAAGTTACAAAAAGAAATATATATATTAATATATATTATAATATATATATTCTAAGTTTTGATGCGATCTGGATAGATTTACAGCTGTTGCATTTTCAGTGTTTTGATTTTATTATCTTTGCATGATAAACTTGTTCTGCAGAAGTGATCTTAAGGTAATAGGTCCCGCTTGCAAGATCAAGAAGATCCAGTAAAAAATCCCTTGACATGGGCCTTTTCATGATCAATATCCTTCCGTTCATGTCTGTTAAAAAAACTCTTTTTATCGGTTCTTCGTCCGATATGATCCTTATCTCTGAATTTGCAGGATTTGGATAGATTGATAATGACTTTTCCGGTATTCTTTTAATTGCTGAAGGTCCGACAGTTACGTTAAATGAAATCGATGTCCGATTGTTAACAGGCTGTCCGTCATCCAGTATGATCTCAATTGTGGTTGTTCCTTCTTCTTTTTGAAGCGTGAAATAAAGCGTGGCATTTGACGAGCCGGCAGTGTAATCCACATATACGTTGTCCACCACCTCAATATTGGAACTTGAGGCTGTGATGGTGAGTTCCTGTGAGCCGTTATTTCCATCGCTGATCCCTGACAGGGCAATGGATTGCTGCAGGCTGTCATCAGCGGTCAGGGTAATATCGTTGAGTGGATCAACTGTCGGAGGAGAGTTAACAAATGTACCCTCTTTCTGAATGGCATAGATCATACCATTATCTGCACCAAAACAGATCACACCTTCTGAAGGCAATGGCGATGAAATAACCGGTGAACCGACTTCCCATGACCATTCTACTTTGCCGTTCCCTGCATTGAAGGCATAGATGAAACCATCGTCGCTGCCTATAAAAACACGATTGTCCGCATAAGAAGGGGAGGAAAGAAAGGCCCCGAACCCTGAGGAGCGCCAGACTTCCTCTCCGGTTATTGCCCTGAGGCAGGTTATGGTACCGTTAAGCTGGGCATAATAAACCACATCGACATTATTCCCGTTGCTAACAATGCTTCCTATAGCCGGAGATGAGAATTGGTGCTTGTCTGTGTTGTCGCCGTTATAAAAGGTCCAGGCCGTGGATCCGTCATTTCGCCTGCTTGCACGTATGAAATTCTCACAGGCATACAGAACGAGATCCTGGTTTATGACAGGGCAGAAATTGTAGCCGTGAATTCCGGTTGATTTCCAATCAGTGATCTCGGTTGAAATGGAGGCACTCATATACATATTATCGGTTACAGGTGCGTAGATATTGAAAGTATCGACCGTTAAACCGCCAAATCCGCCGTTTGCGCGGTAACCCCTGTACCGCCATTTCTCCTGACCCGTCTCTGTATCAAATCCTATATATTTATTATTCGTGCTCCAACCCTGCCATCCTGTAACAGCAATTCCATAAAAAACAGCTGCCGTACTTTCAATGGGATCCGATGCTGCCCTTACTTTCCATTTTGCCGCTCCGGCAACTATTGCTGCAGAAGGGTCATCATATGTGTATATGGCATGAAAATAACCGGAATGGTCACCAATGTAAAGGATGCTGTCTGCAATAGTTGGCGATGCCGTCACGGCGGCCCCACAGTTATATTTCCATTCAAGCTCCCCTGTCTCTGCGTTAATGGCGTATACCATGCCGTCGTTGCTTCCTGCATAGATTGTTCCGCCTACCATTACCGGGGAGCTCTTCACTGATCCGCCTGTACTGTATTCCCATTTTATTTCAACAGGGCCCTCCTGTATTCCGGTAACATCATAACTCCCGTTTCTCAACAGGTTGTTTCTGAAAGTCTGACCATCCAGTAGGTCATAATCACCAGGATCAAATTCAAGGATCACTTCCGGAATAAAAATATCCCTGGCAGGATGCTCTCCGCTGTCGCAGCGAACGACCCGGAATCCAATATAGGGTCGGGCTGCAGACTCCCGCTCTTTCCGGGTTTTATTGATTCCTGTCCTTTCACCTCCAAAAGAGGATCCTTTAACTCCCTTTCCGAACAGCAGATCGGGATCATCGGATCCTTTCGGATTATGGCTCACATAATAATCCATTTTAACCCAGTCCCATACCCACTCTTCAACATTTCCTCCGAGGTCATGGATGTTGAATCCATTTGTGGCTGAAGTACCTATATTGTGCGTGCGGTCATCCGAATTGCTACTGTACCAGTCGGCAGCCGGCAGCTCCCCGGGATATTCATTTTCATTGCCTGCCCGTGCCATGATCTCCCATTCGGCCAGGGTCGGGAGCCTGTACCCGTTTTTGCTAAAATCAGGAATTACGGTCATGAACTGTGTGGTTGTCGAAACATTATAACCGGGCCTGTGTTCCATTCTGAGTCGCCACTGGTTGGCTTCCCTCAGGACCTGTCGCTCCCCGGTCGTATCTTTAAAATACACAGGATCCAGACCTTCGTATTCCGATAGCGCATTGCACCAGACAACCGCATCGTTCCATCCGACATCCGTGACAGGTTCATTGCCGTTATGGGATATTTGGGACACGTTCCAGTCCATGGATCCCATGTCCCCGTCGCGATCGAAGGTATAACCGTTCAACACGGCCCAGTTGTAAATTTCTCTCCAGGTATGGTAATTGATTTCTGTTGTAGAAGCGTAAAAAGGAGTTATGGTTACAAATGCACCGTCGACACGCATGTAACCCAGGTTGTCATCCTCATAAAAATAATCGGCTGGTGAACCAAAGACATGGGAGCCGGAAAGATAAACCATTTTACTGGCTGCAATTGTGTCGGTCTTTTCGCCGGGGGTGGAAGGGTGAAGCACAGAATCTTTCCTGATCTCCCATACCGGAAGGGTGCCCGGATCATTGATTGCGGGTGGCACCGTTCCATTTTCAGCGCGCATTACCCGGAAACCAATATTGTATTGTCCTTGGAAAGGGTATTCTCCAAAGCGAAGAGCAGCTTCCCTGGGAGGTGTAAGTGACAAAAAATCGCCTCCGGTTACAATTCTTAGCGTATCTGTATCCGGGGCGTACATATCCGTCGCTCCCGGAATGTCCCATGTATATTCCCATACATTCCCAATGGCATCGTAAACGCCCCAGTTGTTTGGTTTAAGCTGTCCAACCTCCTGTGTGGCGGGCATTCCTGTATGCGCATAGGCGGCATCCGCTGATGCAGAACCAGTCCCTTCACTGGCAGCGTAACTCCATTCTGAAATTGTTGGAAGCCTGTAACCGTTTGCTGTGAAATCCACATATACAGGATGGGTCTGGTCGTATTCCCAGGGATTATCCCTGTTCCGGATAGCTTTTAGGCGCTCTGTGAGATTAGGATCAGCGTAATAGCAGGGTTGATATCCTTCATATTCCGACAATGCATTGCACCACAATACAGCATCAAGCCATGATATATCGGTCACAGGTTCCAGCGATGTGTGCGGACCTTCTCCGTGGTCCATGGATCCCATATCCCCATCCCGTTCAAATACATAACCGCGCGAATCAGCCACGTCGAAACAATACTGGTTCGAAACGGCCCATTTATATACCTTATGCCATGTGTGGTATGGGACCTCTGTGGTTGAAACGTAAAAATCCTCTAACGGACCTCCAAAATTACCTGCCGGTATACTGACCATGTCCAGAAGGAAAGAAGCTGTCGGTTCCCGTTCGATGTTCGCCCATACTTCCACGGAGTGCCATTTTACCTGCACATTGACATTGTTGAGTGCATCCTTGAAAATATAAAAACCTACTGCATCGACATCTTCAAAGGTCAGGTTCTCCCAGTTTGCGGCATCAGCATCAAATCCAATATCATAGGGTTCCAGGGGGTTGTATTCAGTCCACCGGCTCCGGGTGGGAACCAGTGTATGTGAGGTCCTTATTCCGTCGAAGATCACTTCTGAGATGTAAAACCGGCCATTATCACTTACAATGAACCTTCCTCCTTCGATGCCGCTCCAGTACCTGGAGATGTGCACAGCAATCAGGCTTTCATCATCGAAAGAAACATGATTCGAATCAGCATTACCGCCATTCAGGAAATGTTCTTTTTTCCAGTACCAGAGGCCGTAGGCTTTTTTATTCAGGGATACATCTGAATGAACGGACATCATGTTCTGGTCGTCCCTCAATTCATGGTTTTCATTGATCAATCCCTCCGTAAGCTGCTGGTCAGGCTTATCAAAATATCCTGTAATACCACCGAAATAAATTGCACTTGGTGCGTATATATCATAGTGAATTGGTGAGGGATTCATGGGCTCATCCAGGCTGAATTTCCAGAAAGCCACACCGTCATCACTGGTGCTGCCGTCACCGTCAACATCGATCTTCACTTCACTGTGCCTCGTGCCGGGAGTATCCCTGTAAAATCCTGATCCGTGATCAGAACCGAAATCAACAATCCTCGCCCTGTATTTTTGTTTAGTCAAGGCTTCTTCTGCCATTTGATCAGTAGGTTGGGCTGTGGATATCCGGGGAATAAATACCAATACGGTGATCAGTGGGAAAATCAATCGGTGATAATGCATGTCATCCATTTAAGGGAACAGAAAGATAATCAACTCCCGGAGTATTTCAAAAAGAGTTTGCTCCTGTGATTTCAACTCCAGCGGTCAATCTGTTTGCCGCATCCCCGCCTTTTATTAATTTTGGATGAAATTGATTACACTGTGATCTATCCCGAAAACTTTGAAGAGAAGACAGGGTTTAACCGCATCAGGGAACTCGTTATGGAAAACTGCCTCTTTGAACCTGGCAGAGAACTGGTATCACAGCTTTCCATGATGGATGATGCCGCTGCTATTATTGAACAACTTGATCTGGTTGATGAATTAAAGACCATTCAGCAGGGAGATGAAGATTTGCCGGTCTACCATTTTTACGACAGCAGGAAGGCCCTGAAGAATGCTGCGATCGAAGGCACTTTCATGGAAGTGGAGGATGTGGCCGGTCTTGCAAAAAGTCTTGAATCGGTACGCCTGATCCTGAATTTCTTTGAGAAAAGGGAAGGCGAGGAATATCCGCACCTCAGGAAATTGTGTAAGTCTGTAAAGTTATACCCTTTCGTTTCCGACAGGATCGGCAAATTACTGAACAGGCATGGACAGGTCAGGGACAATGCCAGCCAGGAGCTGCTGCTGATAAGGAGGGATATTGCAGCCAAAGAGTCTTCTGTAAGCAGGCTTGTGAATAAAATCCTGAAAAAGGCACAATCTGAAGGCTGGGTGGAGAAGGACATGGGAGCAACGCTCAGGAACGGGCGGCCGGTGATCCCGGTTTCAGCATCTTATAAACGAAGCCTGAGCGGCCTTATCCATGATGAATCCACTTCCGGGAAAACTGTTTTTATTGAGCCTTCCGAAGTCGTATCACTTACCAATGAGATACGGGAGCTTGAATATGCTGAGAAACGTGAAATAGTCAGGATATTAGTTTCCTTTACAGATGCCATCAGACCCTACCTTGCGGAACTTGAAGAACTTCATTTTTTCCTGGCAGAAATTGATTCCATTCGGGCACGTGCCTTATTTGCAGTCAGGATCAGCGCCGTGCGGCCACAGGTAATGGATGGTCCGGGAATATTCTGGAAGAATGCTGTACATCCTTTGCTTTACCTTGCCCTGAAAGATACCGAAAGAAATGTGGTCCCGCTTTCCATGGAACTCAACGAATCAGGGAGGATCTTACTTATTTCAGGACCCAATGCCGGGGGTAAATCGGTGTGCCTTCAGACCGTGGGTTTGTTGCAGTATATGCTGCAATGCGGCTTCCTGGTTCCTGCAGATAAAGATTCAAAGGCAGGGGTGTTCTCAGCCATATTTATTGATATCGGTGACGAACAATCCATCGACAATGACCTGAGTACCTACAGCTCACACTTGATGAATATGAAATATTTTCTAAGGAATGCAACAGACGGATCGCTTGTATTGATCGATGAATTCGGGACCGGAACAGAACCTGTGCTCGGGGGCGCCATCGCGGAATCGATCCTTGAATCTCTGAACGATTCAGGTACATTCGGAGTAATGACAACACATTATGCCAATCTGAAACATTATGCTGCTTCAACCGATGGCGTGATCAATGGAGCCATGCTTTTTGACAATCAAAAAATGGAGCCATTGTATGAGCTGCAGATCGGAAAACCGGGTAGTTCATTTGCCTTTGAGATCGCCAGGAAAATTGGTTTACCTGAGGACGTTCTTCAAACAGCATCGGAGAAGGCAGGACAGGATCATATTGATTTTGACAAACACCTGCGTGACATTTTGCGTGACAAAAAATACTGGGAGCGTAAACGTCAAAAGATCCGTCAGTCGGAAAAGAGACTGGAAGAACTTATGTTGAAATACGAGGAAGAGCTGGGGATGAGTGAGAAAAAACGCAAGGCGCTCATCGATGAAGCAAAAAAGCAGGCCGAAGAAATGATTTCAGGGGCGAACAGGCAGATAGAAAATACCATTCGTGAGATTAAAGAAGCCAATGCAGAGAAAAAACAGACACGGGAAGCCAGACAAAAACTTGAGCAGTTTCTCCGGGAAAAAGTGGAGAAGGAATCGGATGCGGAGAATTATTTGGCCAGGGAATACAGGGAGCTGAAACAAAGGGAATCTGAACTGGGCCAGCAGCGGCCAGACATACGCAGGAAGATACAAAAGGGCAAACCGAAAAAAGAGGAGCCAAAGAGTGATGTTATTATACGGACAGGTGACATGGTTATGATCCGGGGTCAGGAAAGTGAAGGGGAAGTGCTCGAGGTCAGGGGTAAAAACGCCGTAATTGCTTTTGGGAACCTTAAATCCACTGTAAAAATTGACAAACTTGAAAAAAATACTTCCCGAAAAAAAATAAAGGGTGATCAAAAAGGACCCTCGCGTGTCAACCTTGGTGAATGGAACGTTAGCAGGAGGCGGGTGAATTTCAGACCCGAGATCGACCTGCGAGGGAAGCGTGCCGAAGAAGCCGTCAGGCTGGTCAGTGAATTGATCGATGAGGCAATAATGGTAGGAGCTGCCGAGGTCAGGATACTGCACGGCAAAGGTGACGGTATTCTTAGACAGATGATCCGTGAGTTCCTGCAGTCAAGCGATGTGGTCGATTGGTTTGGTGATGAACATGTGGACAGGGGCGGGGCCGGAATAACGGTTGTCAGGTTCAGCTTCTAATAGTATATTTGAATCTAAATTTCAAGCGCATAATCCTGCAAATGATAAAGATCCTGAGCCGAAAGCAAATCAATGATAAAAAGTGGGACGAAGTTATAGCCGGATCTGCTTTTGAGATGATCTACCCCTATACATGGTACCTGGATAGATGCGCCGACAACTGGCTTGGGCTTGTAATGAACGATTATGAATGCATCATGCCGGTGGTTTTCAGAAAGAAAATTGGATTGAAATATACGTATCAGCCTTTGTACTGTCAGCAATTAGGCGTGTTTTCCAGGTCCCAAATAGACATTGAGATCGTTAGAATGTTCCTTCACCGGCTTGCCGCGGTGTTCAAAATGGGGGATTTTGCTTTCAATGCAGGAAATGTTATAGGCGAAGAGAAAGGGGTTGAAGTGACGGACAATACCAATTATGTATTGGACCTCTCCATTCCTTATGAAAAAATGCATGCCAATTACAATGAGAATTGCAGGCGCAACATCAGGAAAGCACACAAATCTGAGATTGCTTACTCCGAGGAGGTCGACCTGAAAGAAATTATTACACTGAAAAAGATCAGCGAGACAACAATGCATTCCCCTGCAGTTCATGCCTTCAGGAAGAAATTGTTTTCTGAACTGGCAGCACAGGACAAGATCCGTATACTTGGGGCACGCACAGGTGATCACCTCCTTGCTGCTGCTGTTTTTGCCTACAGCAGCAAGCGTGTTTTTTTCCTTCTTTCTGCTTCAAGTGAACTGGGAAAGGAAAAAAGAGCCATGTTCCTGATCGTTGATCAATTCATACGTGACCATGCAGGGGAGCGAATAAGCCTTGATTTCGAAGGTTCCAATATTGTATCGATTGCAAGATTTTTCAGGGGATTTGGCGCAAAACCTGAAATCTATCAGCGAATCAGTATTCATAGCACCGCGGGCAATATCATAAAAAAGATCAAACGTGTCTGACCTGATCAAACATATCGCTGCCATGGTACCGGGGCCGGTCAATCCTCCGAATTTCCTGAAACGTAACAATATTGATGTAATTTTTCCTTTCTATCATGCTGCATCAGATGAAAAGCTGAATCACCTGACACACCTGTATCATTTGCCAACGGTGGATGAATTCAAAAGGGACCTTGAATATTTGTTGCGTTATTTCACGCCTGTGAAGATGAGTGATCTTATTTTCGGACAGGTCAGACCCCGGGCTGGCCGGCCCCTGATGGTCCTTAGTTTTGATGACGGACTGGCAGAATGTTACAACCAGGTGGTGCCACTGCTTCTGTCAAAAGGTGTGCCAGCGGCTTTTTTTCTCAACAACGCTTTTATTGACAACAAGTCCATGTTTTTCAGGTTCAAGGCCAACTTGCTTGCAGACCTCACTGATGGTGCAGGTGAAGCAGCCAGGAACCGGGCTTCAGAGGTGCTGCATTGTCGGAATACTGAGATTAAGAAGCGCCTTCTCAGGGTATCGTATGCAGAGCGTGAAATGACCGACCAGGTAGCGAAAATATATGGCTTTTCTTTTGTTGAATACCTGCGAAAAAAACCGGTATATCTCTCTTCTATTCAGATTATTAAGATGCTTGAGGACGGATTCGAGATTGGGTCACACGGCATCGACCATCCGCTTTTCTCCCTGCTAAAAAGAGAGGTTGTTGTCGATCATATCAGGAGCAGCGTGGAGGGCATCAGGGACAAATTCAAACTTGATTATAATTTTTTTGCATTTCCTTTTACCGACAGTGGAGTGGAGGACAGCACCATTGATGAATTGTTCAAAAAGAGAATAATTGATGCCGGATTTGGCACTGCCGGATTGAAGGATGATCCCTGGCCGGCTTATTATCAGCGCATTCCCATGGAACAGCTGCACATGGATGCAAGGTCAACATTGCGGGGGGAGTTTAACAGGAGAAGATTCAGAAAGATTGCGGGAAGGAATGCCACCAGGCGATAATTTTCAGGTGAAGACACAATCTCCATCTCCATCATGTATCAACTGTCCTTCGGGAAGGCTTTCCCTGAGCGAATGGTGTGCAAAATAATGTTGCGGCATGCTCCTGGTCAGCAGGAATGGATTCTTTCGCGTTCCCATCACAGGTCCAAGATCAGGATGCCTGATCGTAAGGTAAGCACTCTTGTTGCTGATCATTTCATTGAGCAGCAGTTGTCTTGCTGCTACAAGCAAAATGGGGTCATCATAAAAAAAGTAGGGAACACTTACGCGCTCATTTAATACTTTGATCCAGAGAAATGCAGTTGCATTCTTGTGCTGTATCTTAAACCACCTGTTCTCAAATCTTTCCACGATGTGGGTGAAGGGGTAGTTTCCCTTCATGGAAATGCCGGGGTCCCCGGTTACCCAGGGATGCTCTTTTATCCAGTAAAATTCTTTCTGATTGCGCCTGAAGAGTGAGAGGTCATTTGTTTGCCCGATAATTTTTTCTGTTGATGCATCAAGCGATTCGACTTCTGAATACTCTGTGCCATCGGGGATATCAAATTTCATATTCGCGATAAAAGCATCATGAAAGCCATTAACGACACTGTCAACGGCCCTTAAGGGGGAAGTGAATTTGATCCTGTTCTTAAACAGTGTGCAGAGGGAGGAGCGCATGTAATACCTGGCCCCCTTGCGGGTTGCAAATGCGGAAAATGATCCTGATTTATCATATACAGCCCTGGCCGCCGGGGAATAATTGGTGTACATTAACCGTCCGTTCCAGGCACTTTCCGCCTCTCTGAACAATTTCAGTGATATTCCTTTCCTTCTGTAGGCAGGTACAACATAATTTCCACTGAGCCAGGCAAAAGAGATCTTTTCATTTCCGGAAAAAAAATAATCAGGAAGAAGGCTCCTGAAGGCAACGAGCTGATCTTGTGATTCCATGGTAAAGAGTACAGGCATGTGGTCTTCAGCACGGGGATTCCGGGCATAGGAAGATACACGTTCAGGGGTGACAGGAACACAGCCATCCTTCCTGTAAAGACCGGAACGGAGCAATGCATCCAGATCTGAGATCCTGTATATATTGATCTTCATAAGTGGTCAGGTATTCCTATTCATTCTGAATCAATCTGTCAAGGTCTGCTTCGCTCAGGTTGGTATCTTTTACTGCTCCACCTTCGCATTTTACCGTCCTTGCAGGAAATTTTTTGATCAGGTTGTAATTATGAGTGGCCATGATTACAGCCCTGCCCTGGTGTGATATTTCACTGAGAATGTACATGATCTCTTCGGAGGTTGCCGGATCCAGGTTGCCTGTGGGTTCGTCTGCAAGGATAATATCAGGATTGTTGAGCAGGGCCCTGGCGATCACCACGCGCTGCTGCTCCCCGCCTGAGAGCTGGTGCGGCATTTTATAACCTTTGTAGCCAAGGTTAACTTTTTCCATAACCGCGGCGATGCGATCGTTCATCTCCTTTCTGTTCTTCCAGCCTGTAGCGCTTAAGACAAACTCAAGGTTCTTGTTGATGTTCCGGTCTGTCAGCAACTGAAAATCCTGGAACACGATTCCCAGCTTCCTTCTCAGCTTCGGAATTTCCTTTCTTCTGAGTTTTTCCAACTGGAAACCTGCCACAGTACCGGAACCTTCCCCAAGTGGATTTTCGGCATTGATCGTTTTTATCAGACTGGTTTTTCCGCTTCCAACCTTGCCGATGAGATATACGAATTCATTTTTATTTACTTTGAAATTAACGTCCGATAACACAAGATGATCGTTTACCTTGATGTTTGCATGTTCGAAAGAGATAACCGCATCAATGGACATAATTCCTGTTTTTATATGCACGAAAATACAAAAATATTCAAACCCATAGTCTTTTATTAACGATGCATGACACAGGTCGACTGGCTGCAAGGTACACAGCAGGGAATATAAAACAGGTGCTCATTTAAAATAAAAATTAACAAAACCCTGTTAATTAAAAAGAAAGCATTGTAAAAAAGCACCCTTGCATATTTACTATTTTTACAGGATAAGATAATCTTTATGGGTCAAAGAACAAGGTACTGCATCATACTGCTCATCATAGTTGTTTTTCCGTCGGTCAGCGGTCAGAAAAGCGCTGCTTATTTCTATTCAGATCAGGATTTCAGGAAAGGAATTGAATTGTATGAACGGGAGAAATACGGTGCGGCAAGGAGAGCATTCGGGGAGATCATTGAGCGGGCTGAAGGGAATGAGTCACAGCTCCGGTCGGAAGCCATGTATTATCATGCAATGAGCGCCATAAGGTTGTACAACCTGGATGCAGAATACCATGCATTCCGTTTTACAGCAGAAAATCCTGAAAGTCCGCACATCAATGACATTGCCTTTGCCATGGGAAATTATTTTCATTACAAGATGAACTGGGCCAGGGCCATCATGTGGTACAACCGGGTAGACTGGCAGGATCTTTCGAACCAGGAACGTTCAGAGTTTTATTACAAGCGTGGATATGCCTATTACATGAGAAAGGAATACCGGGAGGCCAGGGTGGATTTCTATGAGATCATCGATATGGATACGCCGTACACAGCGCCCGCAACCTATTATTATTCCCATATCCATTACGAGGAAGAGAATTACGAGACCGCTTTGAACGGATTCAGGAAGATAGATACCGATCCGGCTTTCAGGAAAATAGCTCCTTATTATATTTCTCAGATATTATACCTTCAAAAAAAATACGACGAAGTAATTGAATACGCTCCACCCTTGATGGAAACCATTTCAGAAAAGCGGGAGGGTGAAATGGCCAAGATCATTGGTGAAAGTTATTTTATGACCGAAAGATACAATGAAGCCATCCCTTACCTTGAAACTTACAGGAAAAATACACGGGGTAATTCTGTCAAGGATCGATACCAGATGGCATTTGCCTTTTACAAGGCCGGGGAATATGAAAAGGCAAGGGACCTGTTTGAAAAGATCACCTACCGAAGGTCTGAGATTGCTCAGAGTGCGCTTTACCACCTGGCAGATTGCTACATCCGGATGAATGACAAAAACAAGGCCATGATCGCATTTTCCCAGGCATCGAAGATGGATTACGATCAGCACATTCAGGAAGACGCGCTTTTCAATTATGCAAAACTTACTTTTGAACTGTCTTATGATCCATTCAACGAAGCAATCAGGGCCTTCAACCAGTACATCTCCTATTATCCCTCCTCTGAAAGGATTGATGAGGCTTATAACTACCTGGTTCTTGCATACATGCAGACCCAAAATTTCAGCCTGGCCCTTGAATCTCTCGAGAAGATAAAGTTCAGGGATGCAGCAATTGAACGGGCATACCAGAAAGTAGCCTTCTACCGCGGACTTGAATTATACAATAACCTGCGCTTCATAGAAGCGGTAGATATCCTGGAGCGTTCGCTGGAATTCGGGAAATATGATGACCGGATCCGGGCTAGGACCTACTACTGGCTTGGTGAGGCTGCTTACCGGGGTGATGATCTGCTGATGGCTAAAACCTATTATTCTGAATTTCTTGATGAGGAATTTGCGCACATGATCGAAGAGTATCCTCTGGCACATTACAGCATGGGGTATATTGCATTTAATGAAGAGCAGTACAGTGATGCAGAGAGGTGGTTTCAAACCTATACAAAGCTGGAAAAAAATGAACGGGAACAATCCCTTTCCGATGCATACAACAGGCTTGGCGACTGCAAATTCGTGCAAAAGGATTACTGGAGGGCCATTGAATATTACAACGAATCCATCAGGATGGGAAGGTCTGACAGGGATTATGCCTATTTTCAAAAAGGATTTACCTATGGCATCCTTAACAGGCCCGAACAGAAATTAGAGGTAATGCTCGATATCCAGCAAGACATGCCGGAATCACCTTATATTGATGATGCCAAATTTGAAACCGGACGAACATTGCTGGCGCTCGGAAGAAGCCGGGAAGCCGTTAAGGCTTATATGATGCTGGTAGAGGATCACCCCAACAGTAGCTACCTCAGTAAGACACTGAACCAACTGGGGCTGATCTATTTTAATGATGCAGTTTATGACAGTGCAATGGAATATTATACCAGGGTTGTCATGGACTACCCCGGGACGCCGGAAGCCGACAATGCCCTGCAGAGCCTGGAAAGCATCTATTTAAAAAACAGCAATATTGAGGAATACCTTGCTTTCGTGAACGGATTGGGACGGGACCTGTCCAACAAGCAACAGGATTCACTGATGTATGTTTCCGCAGAGAATGCCTATACTGCAGGAAATTGTGAAAAAGCAATAGAGGCCATGGAAAATTACATTGCCAAACACTCCGACGGAAATTACCTGCTCAACGCCAACTATTATTTGGCAGACTGTCACCTGAAAGCCGGAAAACCGGATGAAGCAATTGCATACCTTGACTACATAGCATCCCAGCCAAGGAATATGTTCTCTGAACCTGCTTTGATCGTTTCAGGCAGGATCCATTTCGGAAAGGAGAATTACAATGTCGCGGTGAACCAGTATATCAAACTGATTGCGATTGCAAATGATGTTCAAAACATCAGCGAGGCAAGGATTGGGATCATGCGCTGCTATTATCGGCTTGAAGAATATGCAAATGTTACCGGTGCAGCGAATGATGTGCTGGCTATGGAAAAACTGCCGGAAGAGATCCGGCGTGAAGCGTGGTATAAGATGGCTAAATCATATTTTGCATTGAATGAAAAAGAGAGGGCATTTGAATATTTCAGTAAAAATGCTGACTATGTCAACTCCGAAGAAGGTGCGGAATCAAAATATATGGTTGCAAAGATGAAATATGACAGGGCGCTGGCAAGCAGTGAAACAGACCCGGAGGCATTTCGTGAGGTTGAAAACGAGATCTACGATTTTATAGAGAAGAATACCCCGCACCAGTACTGGATGGGAAAGGCATTTTTATTACTATCCGACGTTTACCTGATGCTAAACGATGAATTCCAGGCAATACATACATTAAAAAGCGTGATCGATTATTACAGCATACCGGATGACGGGATCATTGAAGAGGCTAAAAAACGCCACGACAGCCTGACTGCTGAAGCTGATGAAGATGTGGAATTCCCGGAGGAAAATGAGGACCAGCAATATGAATGAAAAAGACCAGCACAGGAAAATGAACCGAGCCATGATCCGCCGGTTGGCGGAACACACGCTTATAATTATTTTCTAATAATATGGAGACCGTGAAGCATTTTGAAAATAAAATATTGAAAACGGAGAGATACACAAGGATCATATTTTTGGCAGCAATGGCAGCCCTTACTGTTGTTGCAACAGCACAGCAGGAAGAGGTGAAGGTTGTTAAACCATACACCCCGACACTTTCCGGAGCAGACAAGATACAATTGCTGCCGCGAATTGGCGATTCGATCTCTCATGAACATCCTGAATTTGAATACCGGATCTTTTCAAAACGCTATGAGACCGGCTACCGTGTAACCCCCATAAAACCGGCAAGAATGGTGCAGCCAACACTGAACAAACTGTATAAAAGTGAGCTGACCCTGGGAGGAGGCAATTACCTTACCCCGCTGGCAGAGCTGAGAATCAACCAGGTAAGGTCTTCAAAGGGAACTGCCGGACTGTTCCTTAAACACCATTCAATGAATGGATCTGTCAGGCTTGCCAACGATCAGAAGGTTGATGCCGGTTTCAATGAGAACTCTATGGAGTTTTATGGAAAAAGATTCCTGCGCCGGAGCATATTTGAATACAATGCAGGGGCATCTTATGATATTTACCAGCATTATGGTGTTGATACCACATACGCAGATTCTGTAACCAGGGATGGCATGAGTCATCCATTTTTCAACGGTCATGCTGAGATTGCTTTTCAGTCTGCACGCCCGGATTCATTCCATTTTCAATATAAAGGGAGCCTTCAATATGATTTCTTTACGCACGATTTCGACCAGATGGAACATGGTGCAGTACTTGATGCGACCATCAGTGATCTTGTCAGGGATTTCAGGGTAGGAGGAGACCTGGGAGTGAGCTATTTTGGTCATCCGACTACCTGGGATACCCTGCTCACCAATCATTTCATCATAAAGCTGAATCCCTTTGTCTCCAAGTCAAGTTCTGAATGGGACCTTAAGGTTGGACTGAACACCTATACAGAAGTCAGGAATGGCAATGTGATACCCCACTTTTATCCAAGGGCAAAGTTTTCTTTCAATATTGTTGAAAATATCCTGGTACCCTATATGGGTGTGGACGGGCACATGGAGTCAAACAATTACATGAAGATTACACGTGAGAATCCTTATGTAGTGCCCGGACTTGTGGTAACGCCAACGAATTACCGGATCATAGCTTTTGCCGGATTCAAAGGAAAAATCACCGATTACCTTACCTGGGACCTGAAGGCATCCTATGCGAACATCGATAACCAGTATTTCTTTGCAACGGATACTTCGAATTACCTTAACAACCAGTTCCTTGTAGCCTACGACAGCCTTACTATGATGAATGTTTCTGCTGAACTGAATATCTCACCAACGGGATCATTCCGCACTTTCATTAAGGGCAATTATTACTATTATCAGATGGACAATCTTTTGGGAGCCTGGTACAAGCCTGTTTTTGATGTAAGTCTGCTGGCCAGATACAATGTTGCCGATAAGATCATTGCTGATGCCGGTTTGTATGTAATCGGACCAAGGTCATACCCGCAAACGGCACTTACTGCAAATCCTGTTGCATCATTAAAAACTACAGTTGATTTGAACCTGGGTGTTGAATACAGGTACAACACACTGCTCTCTTTCTGGGCAAGGTTTAACAACATAACAGCACAACCCTATTACATGTGGCACAATTATCCATCTTACAGGTTCAGGTTTATGCTGGGATTTACATACGCACTCTAATAGAAACAACTCAGCAATGCCTCCCAATTTTTTTATCTTTGGTAAGCAACAAACAATACAAATATGTATCTGCGCAAATTAACATTCCGGGAAAACGAGGGTAAGAAGATCGAATGGCTGATCGACAACGTTCACCTTGGTAAGATCAACCTGATCGTGGGACAGAACTCCAGTGGTAAGACAAGGACACTGAATGCCATTGACGACATGGTTGATATGCTGACCGGAGGATCTTTTATACCCAAGGTCCATGGAAAATACAGGGCGACTTTTATTCATGATGAAAAGGAGGTACTTCTTGAATTTGAATATGACGGCGGTATAATCCTTAATGAGATGCTGACCTGGGATGGAGAAAAGGTGCTTGAACGCGGAAAGGACGGATCTGGCTGGATTATATACATGGGCGGTAAGGAAAGTTTGTCCCTTGAATTTGCAATATCACTGAACCAGATGGCCTGTTTTGCAAAGCGGGACAAGAAACAGCATCCTTACCTTGAACAGATTTATTTTTGGGCCATAGACATGCGTAGGTTTAATTTCAGTGGTGACCTGGGGAAGAACAGCTACTCCTTGAAGGCAGTCTTTGAAGAAGATGAAGTCAATTTCCGCAATGCAGATACTTCCCTTGTGCCATTGCTTTACCTGGCCATGGAGCAGTTTAAAGGTTACAGGGAACAACTAATTCAGGATATGAATGAGATCGGTTACCAGCTTGAGGATCTCGGGATAATGCAATTCTCGGACAAGAACAGCCGCAATAAGCAGGATCGTTATGCAGTCTATACAACCGAATCAGGATTGGAAAAACAGGTGGCCCAGCATGACATGTCACAGGGAATGTTCCGGGCATTCAGTGTTATCGCCAGGCTGAACAGGTACATCCTTAAAGGTAAAACTGGCTGCGTAGTTATTGATGATATTGGTGAAGGAATTGATTTTTCAAGGGCCAAACTGCTTGTCAACCTGCTCATTAAAAAAGCAGAGTCATCAGGGATCCAGTTGATCATGTCAACGAACGATTCCTTTATCATGAATACCGTGAATATTGAAAACTGGGCAGTACTGCACAGGGAAGGGAATAAGATCAGTTTATACAATTATGAAAATTCCAGAGAAATCTTTGAGGAGTTCAAATACACCGGTTTGAACAATTTCGATTTTTATGCCAGTGAGTTTTTTAAAACCGGATTCAAAGATAACTCTGAATGAAGCGAATCGCCATATTTGTAGAAGGACAAACTGAACAGATACTGGTTAGAAGAATGCTGGAGACTGTCATGGCGAAAAAGAACATTGCTATACAGACGATGAGGATAACTGGGGGGCACAATGTGCGCATGTCGTTCACCGTATTGCATGCAGCACAAACAAAAAGGGAAGCGGACTTTTATGTACTCATTTATGATTGCGGCGGAGAAACAAATGTAAAGAGCTACATGCTTGCCCAGCGGCAAAGCTTGCTTGATAAGGGATACACATGTATTATCGGTTTGAGGGATGTTTATCCCAATTTTACCCACGATCAGATACCGAAATTAAAAAAGGGTTTGAATTACCAGCTGTCGCAAAAGGGTGCCGTGACACATATTTTTCTTGCAGTGATGGAAACTGAAGCCTGGTTCCTTGGAGAATACAGGCATTTTTTGAAAGTGTCTTCAAAACTTACCCCGGAATATATTGAGAGCCAGCTTGGATTCAATCCGCGCCGTGATAATATGGAGCTAAGAGAAGCGCCGGCATTTGATCTTAAACATGTGTACAGACTGGTTAACCATGATTATATTAAAAAACGGAACAAGATAAACAGCATTGTTAGCAAACTTGACTTTGATTTTTTCACACATAAACTTTCAGAAACGATGTCAAGCCTCGGATATTTTGTGCGGCAATTGGAGGATTTCTTTGACTGAAGATGTGGGTTAACCGGCAGTGATTTCATCAATCATAACCATATAACCGTGTAAAATGAGAAGTTAAACATAAACTTATTCACGGAACAAAAAATTGAGCCGTTTTTCGAACATTTTCATGTTAATAACTTCACTGATTTACAGCACTTTTATCCATGGTTTTATTAGTTTTTTTGACTACTTTTGGATGTACCAAAAGGGATTGAATTTTTGATAGATAAATATTTGTTTTATAAGGAGTTAGCGAAAAATTACAATTCTTACCATGGGATGTTTTTTCAGTTCCGGGAAATCGGGAGGAAAAACATCACTGTCAACCACAGAAAAACGGGATAATTTCAAGACTGAATTCAACATTTTTAGCATGTTGATCAGGTATATTTTGATTATAAACAGCGGAAAAGAAAAGAATGATGGAGAATTTGAATCAGAAAACGGAGAAGCTATTAAAAAACGGTTACTCAGCTGAAAGCATACAGGTACTTGAAGGGCTGGAAGCCGTCCGCAAACGGCCGGCCATGTACATTGGCGATGTAAGTGAAAAGGGGTTGCATCACCTTGTTTATGAGGTTATTGATAATTCTATTGATGAAGCATTGGCAGGACATTGCAAGAACATAAGCGTTGTTATCAATGATGATGGTTCTGTTACCATTGTGGATGACGGCAGGGGCATACCGGTAGATGAACATGAGAAAGAGAAGAGATCAGCTCTTGAAGTAGTTATGACGATGCTTCATTCAGGTGGTAAATTCAACAAGGACTCCTACAAGGTTTCAGGCGGATTGCACGGGGTTGGGGTATCTTGCGTAAATGCGCTCTCAGAGATGCTGAAGGCTGAGATACACCGTGATGGTAAAATATATGAACAATCCTATGTCCGGGGTGTACCTCAGGCTGCCGTAAAGGAGATAGGGGATACTGATATTTCGGGGACTAAAATTACCTTCACGCCGGACAAGCAAATTTTCACTATAACTGAGTTCAAGTTTGAAATTCTCTCTTCGAGGCTGCGTGAACTTGCATTTCTGAACAAAGGGATCAGACTCTCTATTACTGACAAAAGGGAGGTTGAGGAAAACGGTAACGGGAATGAAAATGGAGTTGGTGATAGCCACTATCGTTCCGAAGAATTTTTTTCAGAGGAAGGATTGAAAGAATTTGTATCATTTCTTGATGCAACAAGAGAACCCCTTATAGAGGATATTATACACATTGAAACGGAAAAGAGCGGAGTTCCTGTTGAGATCGCACTTCAGTACAATACATCATTTTCCGAGAATGTACACGCTTACGTGAACAACATCAATACCATTGAGGGAGGAACACATCTGTCAGGTTTCAGGAGGGGACTGACCAGGACCTTGAAGAGTTACGCGGAGAAGTCGGGCATGCTTGCCAAACTCAAGTTCGATATCAACGGTGATGATTTCCGTGAAGGACTTACTGCAATTATTTCTGTCAAGGTGGCCGAGCCACAATTTGAGGGGCAGACCAAGACAAAACTTGGAAATTCAGATATCATGGGTGTGGTAGACCAGGCTGTCAGTACTGAACTGAGCCATTACCTTGAGGAAAATCCCAGGGATGCCAGGCAGATCGTATCCAAGGTGATCCTTGCGGCACAGGCAAGGCATGCTGCAAGAAAAGCACGTGAACTTGTACAGCGCAAAAATGTGCTGTCCGGAGCCGGACTCCCGGGAAAACTTGCAGATTGTTCAGAAAAGGATCCCGCACGCACTGAAATATTCCTTGTTGAGGGAGATTCAGCAGGGGGAACGGCAAAGCAGGGAAGGGACAGGACATTCCAGGCCATCATGCCACTCAGGGGAAAAATACTCAATGTTGAAAAAGCGATGGCACATAAAATATTCGAAAATGAAGAGATTAAAAACATATTTATCGCGCTTGGTGTAAAGATCGGCACCGAGGAAGACAGCAAGGAACTGAACATGGAAGGTCTTCGTTACCATAAGATCATTATTATGACTGACGCGGATGTTGATGGTTCCCATATCGATACACTGATCATGACCTTCTTCTTCAGGTATATGACAGAGATCATTCAAAACGGACATCTCTATATTGCCGCACCCCCGCTTTACCTGATCCGGAAAGGAAAAACCGAGAGGTATTGCTGGACTGAAGAGGAAAGAGCTGCGATTATCAAGGAGTTTGGAGGTGAAAGCGGAGTCCACATCCAGCGATACAAGGGATTGGGGGAGATGAACGCGCAACAATTATGGGACACAACCATGAATCCGGAAAACAGGACCCTCCGCCAGGTTTCCATCGATTCCGCCGCTGAAGCCGACAGGATCTTTTCCATGCTTATGGGTGATGAGGTGCCGCCGCGTCGCGAATTCATTGAGAAACATGCCAAGTATGCAAATATTGATGCATAGGGATCAACATTGTCAGTAATTGCTTATACTGGTGGCGATTCATATATTTTTTTTTAATTTCGTTTCCAGTAATTTATTGTATGCCTGGAAAAAAGGATCATATCATTATAAAAAGTGATGAGGTGGAAGACATACTTGGCAGGGTACCAGGTTGGGTCACCAGAAACGGCGCTATAATCTTTCTCGTGATCATCAGTATTCTTTTGCTCGGATCATGGATATTCAAAGTACCTGATGTTAAAAAAGCAAGCATAACCATAACCTCCATTCAACCTCCCGCGCAAATTGAAGCCAGGTCCTTTGGCAAAATAGAAAAGTTGCTGGTTTTTGATAATGAAAATGTTGAAGAGGGTACAATTCTTGCCGAAATAGAAAATTCAGCCGATTTGCAGGATGTTCAGAACTTGAAATTGCACATTGGAAGAATTGATCTGTATAATGTAGATTATCAAAGTATTGAGTTTCCATTGAACGGGGATGCAGAATTTGGGACCATCCAGGATGAATTCGCTGTTTTCAATAAAAACCGGAGGGATTACCTGGATTTCATTGAACTGAATTATCACAGGAGAAAAATTGAACTGCTGCGTGAAGAGTTGCAGTTGTACCGTGATCATTCATCAAGACTCATCCAAAGAACAGCGATTCTTAACGAGGAGTATGAACTAGCAGCAAAACAATATAACAGGGATTCAGTTCTTTACGCTCAGGGCGTGGTTTCAGAATCGGATTTTGAGAATTCAAAATCGGTTATGCTGCAAAAGCAGGGTGACTGGCAACAGGTGGCAAGCCTAAAATCAGAGAATGATATTCTCATTGCCGGTATCAGGAAAGAAATCCTTGAAATGGAACTGAGGCAGCAGGAAGAAAGGACATTGAAACTTACAAAAGTTGAAGAGTCCCTTAATAAATTGAAGGCAGCTATTGCCCAGTGGGAAAAGCAGTTCCTGATCATTGCACCTGTATCGGGCCAGGTGACTTTTAATGATATCTGGAGTGAAAACCAGAATGTAAAGGTTGGCGATAAAGTCATGACCGTGATCCCTGGTGATGCGGGTCATTTACTTGGAAAGATCATGCTCCCGCTCAGAGGGGCAGGAGAGGTTCAAACCGGACAGCAGGTAAACATCATGCTTGACAATTTTCCGTACCTTAAATATGGCATGATAAGGGGAGAAGTGACCAACGTTTCCAAAGTACCCCAAAATGACTTTTATTCAGTTGAGGTTCAGCTCCCGGATGGCTTAAAAACATATTATGGAATTGAAATTGGTTTTCATCAGCAAATGCATGGTACTGCAGAAATTATAACCGATAATATGCGTCTGTTGCAAAGAATATTCAACCCAGTGAGAAGTGCAGTTTCAAGGCAGAAAAAAATATGAACAGAGGTAAATAATTTTGTTTTGCTCTTTCAAAAACTTAGATTCATTACATATAACGGGATGACCAGATATTCTAACATCGGGATTATAATAATGATTATTTTTGTACGTTGCATTCTTTGGTGTGAGTGACAAAAACGAAGAGAAAAATTACGTGTACAACACAGGTTTTTAAATATACCAAACCAATTACTTACTGTGAAAAAATATCTAATATTTGCACTTATTGCAATTGCGATTGCTGTTATTGTTTATGTATTCGTGAAATTCGTACCCACCGGCAGAATCAATACCAGTCAGTTCGAAATTTCCAAAGTTGAAATAGGTAAAGTTGTTTCGACCATCCCCGCTGAAGGGACTGTGGAGCCGGAGAGTGAAGTGCTGATCCTGAGTCCGGCATCGAGTTTAATAAAGCGGATTGTTAAAGATGTGGGAAGCAGGGTTGAAATGGGCGAAGCAATCATCATCCTTGATCCGACACCTGTCCAGGAGCAGATTGAAAAAATTGAAGATCAGCTTGAGGTGAAGCGGAATTCGCTCCGGAAAAATGAACTGAATGCAAGAAGCATACGGGTCGATCTCGATTACAATATTGAAGTGAAAAAACTCAGGATTGCTTCATTGAAATCTGAGCTGGCCGACCAGGAGCAACTGCTTCAGGTTGGTGGTATATCACCTGCAAGATACGAGCAAACTAAACAGGAACTTGTACTGGCTGAGAAAGACCTGGAAACCGTCAGTGCAAGAAATAACATCAGGCTGCAGCAACTTAAAACTGATGATGAAGGACTGAAGCTGCAGATCGCGATCCAGGAAAAAGAACTTGAACAGCAAAAGGAACTGCTGAAGAAAATGATCGTGCGCGCTCCATCCTCCGGCATTATCCTGTCGCTTGACGGACAGCAGGGGGAAAAAGTGAACAAGGATAAATTGCTTGTCAAGATGTCCAACCTGTCAAACTTTAAGATCCGTGCGAATACTGACGACAGTCATTTTGACCACATCCGAACCGGAAATCAAGTGATCATACAACTTCCCCAGGAAATATTAAACGGACAGATCGGGACTGTAAGTCCGGCGATCAAAAATAAGAAGGTTGAATTCGATGTTTACCTGGAGGACAGCAATCACCCGCGACTGAGGGCGAATATGACCATCCCCATGAAGGTTGTTATTGACCGGGTGGATAGCGTGATGCGGGTTAAATACGGCCCTTCAGTCGAGCGCTCGTCATCTTTCGACATCTATAAAGTGGAGGGGAATGTTGCTGTAAGACAGCATGTAACCACTGGTATACTGGGAGATAATTATCTTGAAATACAATCAGGCCTTGAACCAGGCGACCAGGTGATCATTTCTGATGTATCCCTCCTCAGGAACAAGGAACAGGTGGACATCTATAACAGGAGCAATTAAAATGATAGTAAAGCGTATTTTTTTACTTGTTGTTGCCGGACTAATTTCCATGTATATTATAGCCCAGCAAAATGATACGATCGTACTTGATTCAATAGATACATCAGGAAAGCTGGATACAATTACCTACAGGTTGAGTCTCAGGAATGTCATCGATCTGGCAGTAAGTCAGTCATCTGCAATAAAATATGCCCAGAATACAAATGTTAACGCTTACTGGAGGTACAAGAACTTTCTTACCAGGTTCAGACCGCAGCTTGTTCTGACGGGCGATCTTCCTAAATTTGAGAATACCAACAGTCCAATTACGCAGCCGGACGGGAGTATAAAGTTCCAGCGGATCCAAAGACTCTCATCATCCGCGAATTTGGCCCTCAACCAGAATATTGCCAGAACCAATACTTCCATATTTGCTGCAACTTCGGCCTACGGTATCAATGATATACGGTCCGGAGATCAGGAATTTTCCGGCAGTCCTTTCTACATAGGGTTCTACCAGCCGATCTTTCAATACAACTGGGCAAAGTGGTACAAAAGAACAGCTCCGCTGGAATACGAAAGGTCACAACGAGATTATCTTGAAACGATTGAAGAGATATCCCACAGGGCAACCTCATATTTCTTTAGTTACCTCAGGATACAGACAAATTACAACCTTGCTGAAAGCAATTTAAAAAACAGCATGAGCAACCTTGACATCGCTGAAGTGCGCCGTGAACTTGGAACCATTTCAGAAAATGATTACTCCAGGATACGGCTTTCGGTTCTAAATGCTCAAAAATCAGTCAGGAATGCGGATATGGATCTCAGGAATGCTGATTTTGCATTGAAATCATACATCAATCTTGACCAGAATGCGAAAATTGAACTTATAATCCCGTTGGATATGACGTTATACCATATCGATCCTGATAAGGCATTGAAGGAGGCAAATGAGAACAAGGATGATGTAATCCAATTCAAGAGCAGACTGCTGTACGCCGAACGTGAATTGGAACAGGCAAAACGAGACAACAGCCTGAGCGCAACATTAAGCGGCAGTTACGGACTGTCCAATTCTTCAGAAGTCCTTGGAGGGGTTTATAAGAACCCGGAGCAGCAGCAGTATGTTAAATTGTCTGTAAGCATTCCCATACTCGACTGGGGCCGGTCGGCCTCCCAGGTAAAACTGGCAGAATCGCAACGAGAACTGGTAGTATATGATGTGGAAAGGGACAAGAAAGATTTCGAAAGAAGGGTGGTTGTCCAGGTGGAGCGCTTTAACCTCCTTAAGGAACAGTTAAAAACTGCCGAAGAAGCTGATAAAGTTGCCGAGAATGGCTATAAGATCGCACAGCGTAAATTCCAGAACGGGGAGATCAGTATCACGGAATTGAATATTTCTTTAAGCGACAGGGAATCAGCCAAGAGAGATTATATTCGATCCATTGAAAATTACTGGGAATCTTATTTTTATATAAGAATTTTAACCCTGTATGATTTTGAATTCGAGCGCAAGATATTCTATGGCAACCCGATGCTGGAAGGAGAAGAAAAACTGGACTGATGCTTAACCAGGTTTTTTCAGTCTTCCCCACTGAATTCCTGTAGCTTCTGCTTACCTGGTAAAGTATGTAGTCCAGCAAATGATAATCCTTTAAATCATAAAACTATGAATCCAATAATCAGTAAATTAAATGATGGCGGACCCGTCATTAGCTATACGATCCTGGTCCTGATCCTTGTTATCATTGGATTGTTTATTAAAGCACTTCTTGAAAGAGAAAGCCAACACCTGAAAATCAGGTCACTTATTGCATCCATTGGTTGGTTTGCCCTGGCATGGGGTTATTTGGGGAGAACTTTTGGTTTGATCATGGCATTTGATAAAATTGCTGTGGCCGGGGAAATTACCCCCAGCCTTATGGCAGGGGGCTTGAAGATGGCTTTGATTGGTCCTTTACTTGGGATTTCAGCTTTTATCATAGCTCGCATTGGCATTATCGTTCTGGCCTTGCTTGAACGATCTGCTGTCAGGGATTAGCAAGGGGTAATGATTAGTGCAGATGTTCACAGAGCAGATTGCAGGGCAAGAATAATCGCTGAAAGTGTTGGTAAATATTTCTTTATAAAAAGCGTAGTTTAAATCATTCGTATTCGCCCTCAAGGACTCTCTTTACGGCATCCAGATAACCGTAACCGTATTTCATGTCAGGCAATAAATAGCCTCCTTCAACCCACTCGTTCCAGGAGAAAATTGTCATCAGCTTTGGCTGTCCGGGATGACTGTCCAGGTATTCTTTTGTCAACTGAAGATAGGTGGCAAAACTTTCAGGTGAGTTGTTGTAATGCACAACATCTTTTACCCCTTTGTCAGGAAACCTGGGTGTATCATCCCAGCCAATTGATGCGTTTGGAAAATAGGGGATAGAAAGCGCTTCATCCCATTGCTTTCGCCTAGCCATGGATTCTTCAGCCCATTGGATGTAATCTTCAGGGTGTGGTCCTCCCCAGTTGTATTTTGTGACACTGTTAAATCCAAGAACGTCGATCTTTTCTATGATGTCATCCCAGGGTCCCCCATTCCCGATCAGTTGCAGGTGCAACCCTGGAAATCCAGCTTTTTTGGTTTCATCCCGGAAATAATTCAGTGCTTTTTTTGCTTCTGCAACATCACTGAAGCTTTCGAGAAAATTGTGCAGGCTGAATATTGAAAAAACCGGACATTCGTTGATGCAATAGTAATTGGGTAGACTAAAATATCGCTGGATGACCCTCCTTGTTATGATTTCAAAGTTTTGCTGGTCCACTGCCCCCTCCCATAAAAGTGAATCAGAACTGTACTTGAAATGGTTCCAGTAATTTTTCTTTACATCGTGGTTGGCCCACATGAGGTAGAAATCCATATCCTGGCTGTTACTGGCTTCAAGAAAACCATCATTAAGCGAGCTTTCAAGGAATGGAGCGCCGTCAAACCAGTACCAGTCAAATATAAAAACATTGATACCATGCTCCGTAGCCTTTTCTATCCAGCGTTCCATGACAAGCGGATCATTATCCATCTCATAACCCCAAAGAGGTATTTTCGGCTGGTAATGTCCTTCAAACCGGGGTGTTCCTTTTCGTATTATTTCCCATTCACCTACTCCTTCCGGCCACAAAACTTTCCTGTTCCTTTCACCGTCGTGACATGATGGCCAAATATATGCAGCTACATGGTATTGATCATCAAGTGTTTCATTGTTACGCGTGCTTGAACAGGAGTGATTATAAATAAACCAGGTAAAGCAAGTTATTATGATTGATAACCTGCTGGCGATTTTTCTCATAACAGGTAAGTTTTTGGTTTTGAGGAAGAAATGTTTGATTAATACTGATGAAAAGCATCTGATACGAATTTCAACACTTCCGGAAGAGATTCCCTCCAGTAGGTCCAGCTGTGAACACCGTCCCTTACGCGATATTCATGCGGGATGTCACGTTTTTTCATTTCAATGTGCAACAAACTGTTTCCTTCGTATAGAAAGTCGTCGTCGCCACAATCAATGTACCATCTGACCGATTTGATATCTTCCACAGGCACATCCTTCACCAGTTCAACAGCATTGTGTCGTTCGAAATAAGCCTGGAGATCATTTTCAGAATATTTCTCTTCATTTCTGTCAAGCCTCTCTTTAAGTCCGTCCACTGTAAGGGGCCCAACATAGGCGCTCAGGGGACAGGCTGAAGAAAATAATTCCGGATGGTGAAGTGCATACATCAGGGTTCCACCTCCTCCCATCGACAGCCCGGCAATGGCCCGGTACCTTTTTTCTTTCTTGATCCTGAATTTCTCTTCAACAAATGGCATGAGCTCCCCGAAAAAGAAATCTTCGTATCGCCATTCGCCCGATATGTCATTGAAATATCCTCTTTTTCCTGTATTTGCATCCGGCATGATAACGATCATGGGTGTGGCAGTGCCACTCTTTATCGCTTCGTCAGCGATCCGCAATATCTCACCAAATTGCACCCAACCGGTCTGGTCATCACCAGCACCGTGAAGCAGATAGAGTACCGGGTAACTTCTGATTGAAGTGGAATAATCGGGCGGAAGGTAAACTGCAAATTTTCTTTCATTGTTTAGGATCTCACTTTGCATTGACATGTTGTCGAATACCTTTCCGGTTTGAGCAAGGGCCAGCAAACCTGCCAGGTGAAATACAGTCGTGAAAATTAAGATTGCTTTATTCATGATCACGTTACTTATATGTTGATAAGTTGATAATAATTACCTGAGCACTTTTCTTGCAAATGCAACGGTGAAATAGGACATCATAAAAGGGCCTATAAATCCTTCTATGGCTGCGATGGAGCGAAGAAATCCAGTTGGAACACAGTCTCCGTAACCTACCGTTGTGAATGTTATTAAACTGTAATAGAAGGTATTCAAAATCTTTTCATAGAATGTGCCGTCTGTCGGAATACAGGAGATGCTGGTGTTCATAAGAAACGGGCATGCAAAATGAATTATACTAAAGGTAAAATAGATCAAGATAAGGCTGGTAATAACCCGCAGTGGACTGGTTGCATATAGTCCCATGCGATCTATGACCAAAAATTTAAATCCAAACAGGGGCAGTTGCCATAATGCACTTAATTTGGATTTCTTAAGTGCTTTTTCAAGGTCTGCTTTTTGTTCGTTCCTTTTAAATTGAATGTACGCGAGGTCTTCAGACTTGTAATTGCCAATACGTCCGTAATTTTCTTTAAGGATCCTGAATTGTTCGGATTTTTCAGCATGCGTAGTTGTTTGCTGACGGCTGATGATCTCTTTTACCCTGTTCTCGTTCCAGTCGATGTATATCTGGCCAAGCAGACGCATGCCGGCAAGGTTCAGACAATGTATTTCGACATTGTGATCGTAGGAGGAAAAATCAACGATGTCCCTGGTGATCGTATCAGACAGATCAAGGTATTCGCAGTAAAGTACCCTGAGATCAACATATTGATCGAGATGGCAGGATATGAGGCTAAGCTTTTTGAATGATGATTTTGAAAAGAACAGGTTGCAATCGTCAAACTGTGCGTTTTCGAGCAATACTTCCGAAGTTTTGTAGTTTGCCTCTTCAAAATGTATGTCGCCGACACTGAAATTAGTCTTTTTGAAGGTAATCCTGCTCTCATGGAGTTCACTTTCTTCAAAGGTTACATCTCCATTCCCGAACAATGCACGGTTAAAATTGATCTTTCCCGTGCCAAATTCGACTTTGCGGAAATCAACCTTCCCGTCACCAAATTCAGTTCGCTCAAATGAAATGTCTCCGTCACCAAACCTTGCAAACTGGAACTCTATTTTCCCGGCCCCGAACTGTGCTCCCTTAAATGAAGTATTCCCGGTTCCGAAATTTGTATTTATAAAATTGACATCTCCTTTGTTGAAGCGAGTATAACTGAATTCCACGTTTCCGGAATCAAATTCAGTATACTGAAAATTTTTAATGCCATCAAAGAATACTGAGTTTTTGAATGTAACATTTCCGGGATAAAACAATGCATTGGAAAAATCGACCTCACCATTCTTAAAGATCACATTGGAGAAATCCTTGCCGTTTCCCTCAAAGTGGGACTTATGGAAGGATGTAGTTCCATGAATGAAACGGCTGTTTTTAAAAGAGATTTCTTCTCCTTTAAAGTGTGCCAGTGAGAAATCGGTTGCTATTTTTGAATCAAAAAATGTTCCGCGGGCACTGAAGTTATTCAGTGTGATCTCTGTTTCACCTTTTAATTTCCTGGACTTTCGAAATAAGGACAATGAAAAGTTTTCGATGTAACATTCATCAAGGTTGATGTCATCACCGGCTTCAATGGCTTTATAAATATCTTCTGCATCACAAAATGCAAGCTCATGGTAAGCAAGTTCTTTATTGGAATCGTCAAAAAATGAGATGCAGGTTGTTGTTTCAAATTTTTTTCCTGCACCAGTGGTAAAGGGGACAGGGCGAAGCTTGATCTTAAAATACGTAAAATCGACTAACATGCCTGCAATTTATTAAAAAGAATTAACAAATATCAGCGATTCGGATAGCACATTAGAGGAATGTCAAATAATTACAGATGAACCAGGAGATGCTGATTCCGGAATAATGAGACGACAGAAAGGAGGAAATGTTTTGTTGATCATTGAGAAGGGGCAGGGTTTATACAGCTGTACAAATGAAAAGCAGTGACGATACACACTACGCTGTCTGGCAGGTAATTTAGAACGTCACTGCTTTGTAAATCAACTGAGTATCTTTATTCACTCATCTGCTCCAGCAATTCAGGTATAGTCTTCGCAACTGCCACGCCGGGCAATTTTATCGGCGCAGCAACTTCTGCAAGGAAAGTGCCGCTTACTTCACCCCGCTTGTAAGTAGTAAACCCAATACGGTACAATCCAATTGTAAGGGCCTTTAAGGGATCACTTGCCTCACTCTTGTACCTGAGCAATGAATTGTACTTACTTCCTCCCGGGTTCGCGGGCATCTCACCGCTGTCGTCGTTCCGGGCCAGGATATACCAGTTGGCATTTTCAACCGCTTCCTCCGAGATCTTATCCTTCTGAACGATGTCGGATCTTTCCAGTGTGATGTAGGTATCAAAATAATCTTCCGAGTCCTTGTTGTCGAGATATGCCTGTGATTCAATTGGTTTTTTAACTTTAGTCTTGCCCACCGGGGACATCATACGAACACCCAATTCGGGGGCCACAGCAGGTATCCAGACATAGATATAGTAAAATTTTTTACCGTCCACTACAGCATCTTCATTTCCTGTTGCTGCATACCCAAGGTAGGTTATAACATCTGTATAAGGAACGGCAATTGTCTTGGGTCCCACTTTTTTTGAGACCGAGCTGCCAAAAGCTCCGAGTTTTTGAGCTTCCATCGTGCCTGCAGACAGTATAAGAATAAGAACAAATCCAATGAATTTAAATAAATGTTTCATAATGCAGTTTTTTAAATATTAAATTAACCATAAAGCAATGGTCCCGTTTTTTAACGTGGGGTCTGACTCCACACTTAATTATTGAGGTAATGATTGATAGGGGGGTCAGCCCTTGTTCCCTGTACGACCGGCATCATATTTACAGCGTTGCACACAGAGATAAAGCATTGCAGGGTCAGATATATTCAATATTTCCGGCAATGAACATCTCAACAATCAATCTTTGTAGTTGTAAAATTGATGATCGACAATCCATTCGATCACTATCACATTTACAGAAACTCGTTAATTAAATGTCTGTTGAAATAATTTTAACTGAACAAATCAGGTCAGAGAGTTACAGCAAGCCTTCTAAGGTTAGACCTTAAAGTAGTTCAATTTACAATATAATCATTTGCTTGTCAAGAGAAGTAGCATATATAACATGCAGAAAATCAATGGATAGCCTGATTTTTATGGTGTACGGTTCCATTTATCTGATGAATGATAAAAAATGAATTATATTTATTTGTTGGAATTTATTAAAATTTGCCGGTTGAATTCCATACATGACATTAGCTTTCTTTTGCTTCAAATACCAAGATTCAATCTCCCTGGCATATATGACATATATATCGTATCAAAACAGCCGTTATTAATAACATCGAATTCAACCTTCATCTGGTAATCCATGGTTTTGGGAATCTTGATGATAAAATAGTCCGACACAATCAGCAGTGCATTGTCGTCTTACAATGCATCAATACGACCGTCTTTATCAATCCGGTCCCGGATTTTTTAATGCCTGCTACCAGGATGAATAATAGCTGTTCCTAAGTGTATTGTAAATACCAAACCTGAGTCCGATTGTAAATACGGGAATGGGGATATAAATCTCTGAATTCTTGAAACTATAACCCACCGGAACCGATATTCCTATAAATGGTTCAAAAACCCTGTCCCGGGCATATTGATTTTTAAACCCAAGATTGATGCCCGATACGACACCAACATCGTATATTTCAGAGAGATTGGTCATAAAAGCTGCCCCGATGTATCCGCTGATAAATGCACCCTGCAATGTGTTGTTCTTAAAATAGAATCTCTCTTCAGCAGCAAGTTCCATTCCTGCCACCGGCATTTCTAAAAATTCAAATGATCCGGCCGCCCCGACTCCGGCCCTGAGCACAGTGCTCCATCTTCTGCTGATGGCTATTTCGTGACTGACGATCAACTCTACAGAATGTGTAAATTTCGAACTATCATAAGGCGAGAACAATACATCACAACTTGCTGGAA
The DNA here is from genome assembly GCA_021738565.1 of Bacteroidales bacterium. GTDB lineage: Bacteria > Bacteroidota > Bacteroidia > Bacteroidales > M55B112. Next base: position 9,476 of record JAIPBT010000006.1, on the reverse strand, counting down.
TTGAAATAAGCAGTGTAAAAAAGATTGCGGTAAACCTTTGCTTTGTTGTCACAAATGTGCATGTAAAAGTATGAATTGCTTTAGAGGGCATCTTATTAAGCAGTGCTTGTTTCAGGCTTTTACGTTTATAAAAGAATCAGGTTACGAATTTAGTTAGAATCCGACCGGAGGGCGAATAACTTTCACAATTTCGAAATTATAGATTCATTTACGTAAAAAAGCAAAATCGAATATTGTTTTACAAACCTTTATCAGGTACTTTTTATACATTCAATATTTTTGTATATTAATAGCATCATTGGTTTGGAGTTATATGGAATTGCTTGACCATAAAACTTTTGGGACACACTGATCAACGAAAAAATTATTAATTAAATATATTAAATTATGAAAAAAAGCAGAGATCAGGGAAGATCAGCTTATGAGATGAACGAAGAAGGCAGAAACACTTCCATGAGCGGTCATATGAAACATGGTGCAGGCGGCGGAACTTCCAACCGCGATTGGTGGCCTAATCAGCTGAACCTTAATATACTGCGCCAACATTCACCCCTGGTGGATCCAATGGGGGAGGAGTTTGACTATGCAGAGGAATTCAAATCACTTGACCTCGATGCAGTGAAGAAAGATCTATTTGAACTAATGACCAATTCACAGGATTGGTGGCCGGCAGATTATGGGCATTATGGCCCGTTATTTATAAGGATGGCCTGGCACAGTGCAGGAACCTACCGCATTGCCGACGGCCGCGGAGGAGGAGGTTCCAGCTCTCAGCGTTTTGCCCCGCTGAACAGTTGGCCTGACAATGTGAACCTCGACAAGGCCCGGCTGTTGCTCTGGCCTGTCAAAAAGAAATATGGCAGGAAAATTTCGTGGGCCGATTTGATGATCCTTGCCGGAAACTGTGCCCTTGAGTCGATGGGCCTGAAGACATTCGGTTTTGGAGGCGGTCGTGAAGATATATGGCAGTCCGAGGAAGATATTTACTGGGGATCGGAAGGTGAATGGCTGGGTGATGAACGATATAGTGGCGACCGCGACCTCGAAAATCCACTTGCAGCAGTTCAGATGGGACTCATTTATGTGAACCCGGAAGGCCCCGGAGGGAAGCCCGATCCGATTGCAGCGGCAGTTGATATTCGGGAGACTTTTGCCCGCATGGCAATGAATGATGAAGAAACGGTAGCGCTTATTGCAGGAGGTCATACATTCGGGAAAGTGCATGGTGCAGCGAATCCCGATAAATACGTGGGGCCTGAGCCTGCAGCTGCAAAGATAGAAGAGCAGGGGCTGGGCTGGAAAAACAGATATGGTACCGGAAAAGGAGCTGATACCATTTCAAGTGGACTCGAGGGAGCCTGGAGCCAGACGCCGACACGATGGAGCAATAACTTTTTCAGGAACCTGTTTGAATACGAATGGGAGCTGACAAAGAGCCCTGCAGGTGCCTACCAGTGGAAGCCGAAGGGAGATGCCGGGGCAGATACCGTACCGGATGCACATGACCCCGCCAAACGTCATGCTCCCATGATGCTGACTACAGACCTTTCCTTGAGGATGGACCCTGTATACGAGCCCATCTCAAGGAGATTTTATGAGAACCCGGATGCGTTTGCAGATGCGTTTGCGCGTGCATGGTTTAAACTTACACACCGCGATATGGGACCGCGATCACTTTATCTTGGGCCAGAGGCGCCCGATGAAGAATTGATCTGGCAGGATCCCATCCCTGAAGTTAATCATGAACTCATTAATGATGAGGACATATCACTGCTAAAAGATAAGATACTTGCTGCCGGTCTGACTGCTTCAGAACTTGTATCCACAGCATGGGCATCAGCATCCACTTTCCGTGGTTCGGATAAACGGGGTGGTGCAAACGGTGCGCACCTGAGACTTGCACCGCAAAAGGATTGGGAAGTCAACAATCCTCCCCAACTTTCTAAAGTGTTAAAGACCCTTGATGCTATCCGGGAAGAGTTTAACAGTGCTCAATCCGGTGGTAAAGAAGTATCCCTTGCCGATTTGATTGTATTGGGCGGATGTGCCGGCATTGAGAAGGCAGCACAAAATGCCGGACATGATGTAGAAGTGCCTTTCACACCTGGGCGTGCTGATGCGTCGCAGGAGCAAACCGATGTTGAATCCTTTGCTGTTCTAGAGCCTTTTGCAGACGGTTTCCGGAATTATGTGAGGATCCGCTATGCAGCCTCTACAGAGGAGATGCTGGTAGACAAAGCACAGTTGTTGACACTTACTGCACCTGAAATGACCGTACTTGTTGGAGGAATGCGGGTACTGAACACCAACTTTGACCGGTCACAGCTGGGGGTATTTACTGATCGTCCGGAGACGCTGACAAATGACTTTTTTAAGAACCTGCTGGACATGGGTACAACCTGGAAGGCAAATTCAGGTGAAGAAGAGTTGTATGAAGGGCATGACCGTGTAACGGGGAAACCTAAATGGACCGGTTCACGTGTGGATCTTATTTTTGGTTCGAACCCGGAGCTCAGGGCCCTTGCAGAGGTTTATGCATGCGAGGATGCCGAAGAAAAATTCTTAAAGGACTTCATTGCTGCCTGGGACAAAGTGATGAACCTGGATCGTTTTGACCTTGGTTGATAAAAGTGCCTTTTCGAACTCAATACCGAAATCATATTCATAAAAAAAGGTGACCCGAAATAGGGCCACCTTTTTTAATTTCTAATTATCACACCATCTTTTATAAAATAACTTTCATTTTCAGAGGAAAAAATTTTATTGGAAGTAATTTCATCGAATTTCAGATCATATTTAATATCCAGTAAAACATCATTATTTTTATCCAGGACACCCCATTTTCCTCCAGACCAGGTAAAATATTCACAGTGTTTATTTTCAGGTTCCACTGGTACTTTTTCTCCACCGATATTCGCTACTGCCAGGCCATCCTGAAAAGGATAAACGAAATCATAAACGGGTGGAATGATAGTATTGCCTAATGTATCGGCAATGCCCACTTTATTATTCTTTATTATTCTGAATGTACCCTCTGCAATATAATCGGGACCATTGTCAAATGGATAAACTTCAAATAATATGCTATCATTTCTGTCTATAAATACAAACTTCAGGTTATCATGTAATACAAATGCATAGGTTCTAAAAGTATCTGTAAAACAAATTCTGTACTTGCCAAAAGGGATTTTAACATTATCGTTCAAATCAACATATCCAGGAGTCCCGTTATTAACCGGATCCGATTTCATTACCCAGATGTCACTATCCTGAGTTTGAGCCCCAATATAGCTTATGGGTACTAGTAGAGTAGATATGATGAACAGCGCTTTTTTCATACTGTGAGGTAACGACTATGTTGGCACACGTACCAATTATTTCTTAATCATAATGATGCCGGCATTTCGCAATCCATATCTCATCTTCAACGACTCTGCAAATCAGTCTGTGTTCATGATCAATTCTTCGGGACAAGTATCCATTATACTTGTATTATAGCGGCTCGGGCTTTCCAATTCCATTGAATGGATTTCGGGAAATATCTTCAATCAACTCATTGATCTTTCTCGCTTTATTTTAGACAATTTGGAAGCATTTTTAAAAATCCAATACATTTGTCATAATTCAAATCAATACTATTACCTTCAATATTAGATGAATAAACCGCAGAAGATTTTGTCAAATAATCAAATCCGCCTCGATTTTCTGAGAAGTCATAATTTGCGATTAATTCGGGAATCTCATGTCCGATTGATTTAAAATATGTGTCTAAATATTTTCGTTCTGTAATTCTCATTTAATCCAATTATTTATACACAAATATACTCAATTTTTGTGTTAAATCCTTTTGACAATGCGGTTTCTGAGCTTGAAGCACAACGGATGGCGGTATGATTAGTACCGGAGAAACGGAGGGTAATAGTTTTGGTTATCGTTATATTAATTTAGGTTTTTATTGCTAATTATTAGAGCAGGAGTCGGCTATGACTTGTACATGATGTGTGTGCCCTGCATGGGTAAGCATTGCACCCACATGGAAGCTCTGAATAAATTTGAAAAATACAAATTTATTTCAATAAGCAAAAGGAGGGGTGCAAAATATACCAGAGGCCTCGCCATCGGCAAGCCTTTGGCGGCCGATGGGTGCCAGTCCCTTAGCAGCGAGTTGGAGAAGCTGCTTAGCAAGTTGCAAGCTGGTGTTCAGTGATGAACGCAGTAAAGGAACCGATTCGCCGCGGCGAAGAGCTCACGACCGGAGGGAGTAACAAACTTTCCTATTGTTTAAGCCGATCCCGGCTTCATGACGGGATACGGTGGTCCGCCGTAATGAAATGAAGGAGGAGAACTGTGAGAGGCGCACTGGTCCGCCGCGGCGGATCACCGGCCATCTACGATTACAAGCTGGCCGTTTTCCAAATTCTATATATCTATTATGTGAATTAAATATTACCAGGTTTTTTAGTGACCTTGTTAATGCAGTATATAGGATAAAATCAAGTTTTTTATTTGTTTCAGGTAGTCATCCGGATTTGTGAGCAATTATATTGTTTGATGGCTTATTTTATTCCATGCTTTCCAGGTATTTGTAAAGATCGCTGTCGGTTGAAAGGATAACCGTGGTGGTGGAATCGAATGTATTAGCAAACGTTTCCATACTTTTTATAAAGCTGTACAGTTCTATTGACCTGCTTGATCTGTTGTAGGCGCCGGCATAGATGCGGGCAGCTTCAGCGTCAGCTTTTCCTTTAATTGTTTCAGCTTCTTTATATGCTTCCGACTGTATCTGGTTCAATTCGCGTTCTTTCTCTCCGTTAATCCTTGAAGCTTCGCCTTCACCTTCGGATCTGAATTTGTCGGCAATACGGATTCGCTCGCTCTTCATGCGGTCGTAAACCCGTTCCCTGACATCCTCGACGTAATTGATCCTTTTAAACCGGAAATCAAGTATTTCGATGCCAAGCTCTTTTGTCTCCTCATTCGCATTTTCCTGAATAAGATTCTGGATTCTTTTTCTGCCCACCTCAATCCGGGCAAGCGAATCTTCGATCATTACACTTATCTTAGCGGTTGTATCAGCCTCCCGGTTGGTGTTCCTTACAACTTCTTCCAGACTGTGACTGGCAACCTGGTCTCGCGTTTCACCATCAATGATATCGTCGAGTCTGCTTTGCGCGCCCCGCTCGTTGGTAAGGCGTTTATAAAACTGCAGCGGGTCGGTAATATGCCAGCGGGCGTAACTGTCAACAAAAATAAATTTTTTCTCTTTTGTCGGAATTTGGTTGGGATCGCCGTCCCACTCCATATAACGCTTTTCGAAATAATTTGCTTTCTGAACAAAAGGAGTTTTGATTTTCAACCCGGGCTCGGTTACGGCATCACCGATTGGCCTGCCGAACTGAGTTATCACAACCTGTTGCGTTTCATTTACAACGTAAATACTTTGAGATAATACAATAATGCCGCCAATAATAATCGCTGCAATAAGTACTATTTTATTTTTTTTATTCATTGTCTTCCTTTTAATAAATTAATGGGTGTTGCTTAATTCAGTTCCTTTTTAAGTAAAGGAATCATGTTGTTTCCATCTTCCGAAGTGATGATTTTATCTCCGAGTTTAGGCAGAACCTCCTGTAGTGTTTCAAGATAGATTCTTCTTTTGGTTACTTCGGGCGCTCTGATGTACTCGTCGTAAAGAGCGTTAAATCTTGCCACTTCTCCCTGTGCATTGTTTACGCGCTGGGTAGCATATCCCTCGGCTTTTTGGATGGTTTCCTCCGCCTGACCCCTGGCCCTGGGAATTACCTTGTTGTATTCCGATTTGGCCTCGTTTATCAGGGTTTCCCTTTCCTGCTGGGCTTCATTTACGGCATTAAAAGCCTGTTTTACCGACTCCGGGGGATTGATGTCCTGAAGGACTACCTGGGCTATTTCAATTCCAAGTGAATATTCCCTCGCCATCTCCTGTAACAGGACTTTTACTTCACTGGCAATTTCCGATCTTCCAACGGTTAATACTTCGTTAACGGTTCGGTCGCCGACAATCTGCCGTGTTACAGCTTCGGAAAGGTCGCGCAGGGTATTGTCGGGTTCACGTACCTTGAACAGGTAATTGTAAGGATCGCTTACGCGGTATTGTACCACCCACTGTACATTGGCAAGGTTCAAATCACCAGTCAGCATGATGGCTTCATCTTCTGTAACGGAACCCGTGCGAGTGTATTGGGTCCTGACTCCGGCCTGCTCCGTACGAAAACCAAATTCCTGCTTTTTTTGCCTTTCCACAGGTACTTTGTAAACCTTTTCCATTAAGGGTATTTTCATTTTCAACCCGGGATCAACCGTCCGAACATGTTTTCCGAAACGCGTTACCACACCTTCTTCTTCCGTACCTATCTGGAAGAAAGAACCAAATCCAACAACTAAAAGCACAATTACAATAACTGTTTTCTTGTAATGTCTTTTTATGAATTGTTGTATTTCATCTACATTGAATTCCTGGTTATCCATAAATTTTTTTTTTAGATTTTAATAATCTATAAATTTACAACTTATAATATGGTTAGTCAATGAATCTATGTTATCTTTTCAATATTTCGAAAAATTGTGCTTTTTAACGTGTGAATATCCGAAATTGATACTTGGGAACCCAAACAATGTGGTAATCAAATTTATATATAACATGCGAAAGCTTTTTATACTTACTCATATTACAAATATAGGCAAACCCAAAAGAACATTACCACCGTCAAAGACGGTGGGTTTTTAAATTGAACTAAATCCGAGCAACTAAGTATCAATTTATCATTCTCTATAATTTGTGATTTTTCAGGCAATTATTTATTTCTGGATAAAGGAGCCTTCTATTAGATTCCATGCATCATTATTACCATCCATATTTGTTCCGGTAAATATCATAACAAAGTCTTTACCATTCATACTGAGCCATTTATTTGAGAAACATCGGAAGAATGTGCTTCCATAATCTAACCAGTTACCATTGACATATTCTGCAGTTGTCCAGGGACCCCATGGAGTGGGGGCATCAAAGATTCCATGATAGCCAGCTATAGTTTCAGTATGTTCAGTCATCAGAAAGTATCTCTGCAGTGGTTTGTTGTAGCTTACGCTTAAATTCCATCCCACTCCATCAATCTCATTTATAAAAACAGGTTTTTTATCGTCCACTGCGTTTGACCATAAAACAGTGGAATCATTAATTCCTGCAAAATATTCATATTTTGATTTATCCAGAATGTAGTCCTTTAGAACTCTAGCCAGGTATATCTTGCCTGGTTTGCTAATGCCAAAATCTTCAGTTTGAAGTAATGAGTGAATAAAATAGCTGTATACATAATCATCTCTTGCGTCACTATAAGCTCTGCCAAACTGTAAAAAAGTAGGGATTGTCATATTCTCAGAATTATAGAATTTTACGTCAGATTTTGTCCAATGCGCACCGTGATCTACTGAGTAAGCTAAGGTAACATCTTTTATATGAGGGTGTTGTTCGGTTGTTACCCACATATATAAAGTGCTGTCAATACATATCATACCCCAACTTTTCCCCTTAAATTTAGCTGCATTCTCTGATTTGAATCCGCCCCAAACATTAGTTCCAAAATAGTTATTCTTATCTCCTTCAATTCGAGCAACGCCGAGTTTAACTCTACCTTCTGAGTTTGTGCCGCCAAATCCACCTCCATCTCCCCATGCTGCATACTGATGATCATCATCAGCCCATGTTACTTGGAAATTGTCGCTTCCTGGTGCGCATTGTTCTTTTGTGTGTTCGTTGTATTTGACACCAATTTCACTAAGAGGATAGGGTTGAGATCGTAAATTTGATAATAAACTAAAAACTGATATTATAAAGCAAAGTAGATGTTTCATTTTTTTATTAAGTTTCCATGTAATTAATCTTTAATCAACTGGTCATTTCTTAAATTGGCTACAACGTTCCGGCGGTATGGTGCGTTGCTGTGCTGTTCCGGTTAAAGAAACCCGGTGCGCGTTGGTATAATGGAAAAAAGCACAATAGTGCTTGCGCGAAATGCGAGGGTTTCTTTAACCGGAACAGCTGGCGCGGCTTTTGCCTGTCCGCTGAACCTGGTTTCATGGGATAAGTTAAATAATTTTAATGAATTACGAAAAACTACCTGCAAAAGACGTGACAAAGCAATGTACTATACTGTTACATTATTAATGACTTGCAGTTTATTCTGAAGAGAATCTATATACCAGATTTGATCTCCCTTTTCTAGATTAACTGGTTCACAAAAACAACTTACTGAAATCAAATTCCATTTTCCATTTAATCCTATGTCATCAAGCTCATCAATCCCATTTTCTGAGCAGGAAAAAAATAGGAAAAAACAGCATGCCAAAATAATGGTTAAAACTTGTGCATTCTTAATTGCGAAAAATTGTACATTGTTATTTACCGTTTACACTGGGTGGCTGGTCCGCCGCGGCGGACAGAGCCCTATCCTGAATACTACAGTCACCGTTGAATTGCTTTGCAAGAGGGGTTATGAGTCCATGTTATCATATGTTTTTCAGTCAATTGACTCCATTTTTATAATTAAAACCCATTTGATAGAGTTGTCTGCCTGATAATATTACCCAAATAATTAAAAAAACGATAGCCAAAAAGTAAAAACTTATTGCTATCACAAGAAATTGATTTAGTGTATTTTCAATAATTTCAGCAATAACTCCTGATAAACCAGCAAATAATCCAGCATACGCAGCTTTTCTAATAAAAATCTTACTTTTTAACATTACATAGGATATCATTGTCCACGCAACTGATACTAAAACGTAGCTAACTAAAAAGGCATTCACATCAAATAAAGTAATCATTGTCTTACAAGCTGCTATAAGCATAGCTTTTTCTTCATTAGTTGTCGTAAAATCATATTGGTTGCTCAGTCTTAGAACTGAAAATCCAGTATTGTTCGCAATAAAAATAGCAATACCGATAAAAAAAAGGATTGTCCCTGAAATTAATATAGTCCAGTCTGATTTCTTTAATATCATATATAATGATAATATGAACGGAATGAATAGTATATAAGAAATCATCCCTAACAAATCAAAGAATAAGAGTCCTAACAAATTACTATTATTAAAAAGCTCAAATATTTCAAGCGGATTGTCACTATTTGGAATAAGTGCATAAACAAGTATTTCTCCAAACATTAATATTGCAATCAAAAATGCTGCAATACTTCCAAGCCTATAAAGTTTTAGGCAATTTTCACTTTCAGTATTTAGTTCTAATCCATTCATAATTTTTAATGTTTCGATTGTGTTTTTTCAGCATGACCGCTAACGAGAGTCTGTGTAAAAACTCATTTCCTAACTAAAGATAATCCATATGAGTTGAACAGAGCGTCATACAATCCATAAAATTTTTGCCGACTGAATATATCTGAAAATCTGTATTTTTTCGAAAACTGCTTAAAATGGCCTGA
>JAIPBT010000005.1 GCA_021738565.1 Bacteroidales bacterium | reverse complement strand
CCAGCGGACACAATAATATTTTCATTGGGACAGAATCCGGGCATGAGTTAAAGCAAGGATGGGAAAATGTTATTATAGGAAACAGAAGTGGATATTTTGCTGATACTACCTGGGGAAATGTGTTGGTTGGTTTTGAAGCCGGACATAGCACGACAAAAGGTTCAGCGAACACTTTCGTTGGAGCAGGAACCGGTTACAGCAATAAAACAGGATTCTCAAATACTTTTATGGGGATCAATGCAGGTCATGATTTCGATGACGATTTCGGAAATGTATTTATTGGAGATAATACCGGAAGACTTGCTAAAAAGAGCCATCGTTCTACTTTCCTGGGCGCATATGCCGGGTATAATGAAAGTGGATCTGATTCCACCAGCTATATGAATGTCTACATAGGTAATGAAGCAGCATTTACCAGCCCCGGTGGTTTCAGTAATGTTTTTATCGGGAACCAGTCAGGTTTCGCAAACCTGAATTCTAATACCAACGTGTTGGTTGGTTTCAAATCGGGCATGAACATCAAAACCGGAAATGCAAATGTTATCATCGGTAGTGAAGCAGGCTATAACATGCAGGACAGTTACGGAAATATACTTATTGGAAACCGCGCCGGGTATTTTGAAGAGGGATCAGGGAAGCTCTATGTATCCCATAATGACGGTGATTCCACCTCTGTAATTATCTACGGCGATATGTTTGGTCAGTTGCTGAGATTCAATGCTTTAATAGGTATCGGGACCAACCCGCAATACGGAAGTGGTATCACAGTTCATGGTTCTGACGCTATAGATACAGGCGCAGGTCGGATCAGATTGATTGGTGATGGTGACGGTTATAACTATGCAAGTTTGGAATTGATATCGCATGACGTGGATACCGGCAGATTATGGCAGATTAACAACTCAGTGGATAATGGCAGGTTCAAACTGGTCTGTTATGATGGAACAAACTGGTATTCGCATTTTGAATTAAGCCTGGAGGGAGACCTGTTAATAAATAACGGAGGACTGGTACTTAATGGAAATATATCGCCGGAAGTAGACAACGCTTATAGCCTCGGTGGATCAGGTAATCGATGGACGGAAGTTTATGCAACAAACGGTGTGATTACAACTTCAGATGCCCGTCTGAAGACCAAAATTGAAGATATTTCCTATGGTCTGGAAGAGATTATGAAACTTCAACCTGTATCATTTAACTGGAAAAACGAGGACGACAAAAATCGCAAACTGGGATTGCTTGCACAGGATGTGGAACAAATAATACCGGAAGTGGTTAGAACTCCTAATGAAACAGGTAATGAGGTCTATGGAATGTCGTATGAAGGTCTGGTGCCGGTAATCATCAATGCATTAAAAGAACAACAACAAACCTTACAGGAGAAAGATGCGGAAATAGATGATCTTAAGCGTCGCCTCGAAAGACTGGAAAAGCAAATGGGAATGGAGTAAAAATGGCATTTGAAGTCTGAAGCGATTGGTGTATTGTGGCAAGCGCTGAATTCTGTCAAATTTGTTTTTATCTTTACAACATCCTAATATACAGGGTATGGAACTTCACCTCCTTCAGGATATTGTCATTATTTTTGCCCTGTCAACGCTGGTCAACCTTCTATTCATAAGGCTGAAGGTACCTGGTGTGGTTGGTTACCTGTTAACCGGTATGATTGCCGGTCCGCACCTCCTGGGACTTATCTCCGATGAGCATAATATAGAGTTGCTTGCAGAAATCGGGGTGATTTTACTGCTTTTCACAATCGGTATGGAATTCTCCCTGAAGCACCTCCTGAAGATTCGCAGAATTGTCTTTCTTGGTGGATTCATACAGGTTTTGTTCACTGCGGGAACTTTCTTCCTGGCTTCCAGGGTGTATGGACTGGACAGGCAGGGGGCGCTGTTTATGGGATTCGTGGCTGCCCTGAGCAGCTCCGCGTTGGTATTGAAACTGTTGCAGGAAAGATCTGAGCTTACTTCAAATTACGGTCGAACGGTAGTGGGGATCCTCATTTTTCAGGATATCATGCTGGTTCCCCTTTTGCTGTTCACCAATCTGATGGGAACCGGAGCAGATAACCTTACGCGGGAAATTTTGCTTCTGATGGTGAAGGCCGCATTCATTATCGGTCTTGTTTATGCCGGTAACAAATGGATTTTGCCCCGCCTGCTCCACCTGATCGCCATGAGCCGCAGTGAGGAGTTATTTCTTATCAGTATTATCCTCATCTGCCTGTCTGTTGCACTGCTGACTTCATCGCTGGGCATGTCGCTTGCCTTCGGGGCTTTCCTGGCAGGATTGATGATCTCCGATTCCGATTACAGTCATAACGCTTTCGGAAACCTTATCCCGTTTAAAGATGTATTCACAAGCTTCTTCTTCGTGTCCATCGGAATGCTGTTTGACATTTCATTTATCGCTGAAAACTGGGCCTTTGTAATCCTCAGTGTTACCTTGGTGGTCCTTGTAAAATCTTTCATTGCCGGAGCAACAGGGTTCATTCTGGGACACACTTTCAAAGGAACCGTACTTGTCGGACTGGCACTTAGTCAGGTAGGTGAATTTTCATTCATCCTTGCCGGGATTGGAAGAGGTTTTGAGCTCATTTCCGCTTATTACTACCAGCTGTTCATTGCCGTGGCAGTGATCACCATGGCTTTGACTCCCTTTTTTGTTAGGCTGGCTGTGCCTCTTGCCGACACCCTCCTGAAACTTCCCTTGCCGGAATTTATTGTAAAAGGATTATTCCCTTTGCCGGAAGTACAAATTCCGGATATGAATAATCACCTGGTTATTATTGGAAAAGACACCAGTGCACTAAAGCTTTCGGTAATGGCCAATTTGAATCATATTCCTCATGTGTCCGTTATATTTGATCCGCATATTGCGAGGGAACGCATGCGGAGTGACGACAGGGTGGTATATGGCGATGCAGTGAATGAGCCCGTTCTGCTGAAAGCCCATGTGGATACTGCCGATGTTGTGGTCGTTTCAATTGGAAGCATGGTGCCTTCTCTGGCAGTTATTGATAAGGTAAGAAGACTGAATAAAAATGTTTGGATTGTGGCCAGGACAAAACATATTCAGCATGTGGGAGATCTTTATAAACAAGGAGCCGACCAGGTACTTGCCGAAAAACTTGAAATCGGAATCGATCTGTTCAACCGCGTGTTGATCAGAAAACTCTATCCACAGAAGGAGGTAAATCGAATATTGTCATATATCAGGTCGTTGAACCTTGGAGATTTCACAGAAAAAGATGTAGTCAATCAACCCTCGATACTGGATGAATTCCCCAATCTGAATATTGTAGCGGTAAAGGTGGAGGAAGGTTCTGAGATCAACGGTAAATCACTGAAAGAGATCCAGCTTCGCAACAGGACCGGCGCCACCCTGCTGGCCATTCGCCGGGATAATGATATCATCGAACATCCCAAACCGGATACAGTGTTTGAAGTCAATGATGTTGCCTACATTCTAGGTAATCCTGAACAGGAAAACCGGGCTTTCGAACTGTTCAGCGGACCATAGGTTGCCTGGAATCCTAAATAGTGTCTGTCCATAAAGTCCGATAGCTGCATTGCTGCAAAAATCTTAAATCCTCGAATCCGTCCGGCGGCGGATACTGCGGTTTAAGATTTTTGCGCGCTTTGCTCTCGAACTTTATGATCCAGCCACCTGACTTTATTGACAAGCACTAATTATGTATGGGAAAAGGGTGGGACTATCCCAGGTCCTTCGGCTTGAGGTTCGGCGGAGCTCACCTCTTCGCTCAGGAACCGGTCTCGACAAGCTCGATCTTCCCACCTCACACCCCAACCCGCCGGTTCCCGAGCCTGCCGAGGGACCGCTCATTACCGCACTGTCGCACCGTCTAACTGTCTCACCGTCTCACCGACCCCTGCTCTTGTTGAATCTTATGGGCACAAACCTTGCCACCCGCTCCCTGTATTTTTCGTATTCAGGATATTTCCCTGCAGAAACAGACTCACTGAAATTACTGCTTCCCCAGAAAAGCAATACCAGCAGAACCGCACCCATAACCGACCAGTTCAGCCATATACCTGTTGCAACAACACTGAAAAAATAGAAGACGATCCAAATGGCCTGTTCTGATGCATAGTTGGGGTGACGCACAACACTCCAGAGACCATCTGAAACAAATCCCTTTTTATACCTTTCAGGCAAGGGCTTTCCAGAGTCAATGAGTTTTTTGCGCTCTTTTTGAAAATTCCACTGCTGTTGGTCTGCGATGGTTTCTGTGATCACAAAACCAATGAAAAGCACGGCAATAAGAAGATCGATCCATCCCAGTGGAGATCCATTTATGCTTTTCAGGATGGGAAGCGTGAACAGGAGGATCAATCCCATCTGGTAAAATGAGATAAACAGCAGGTTGAAGAGTACCCACTTCCATTTGTCTTTGAATTCCGGCTTCGCCTGTAAGATCGACCACCGGTAATCTTCCTCTCCATCCCAGAAACGTAAGGAGTAACCTCCCCTCCGGTTAAAATTATAGGTAAGTCTTACACCCCATGCTGTTACAAGTGAGGCCATCAAAAGGATCCTTGGTTCAAAACCAGCACGTATGGCCACAATCCATACATAGGCAACGGGGATCAGGCTCCATAATTTGTCTACCTGGCTGTAATTGCCGGTTAAAAGACTAAGAATAAAGCAAACCGAGGCTGCGACAACATATACAAGTACAAGGTCTGAAAGGATTGATCTCTGCTCAACAGTCAAAGGTTCATCCATGCTGAAAGCAAAAAAAGGTATGAGTACTATGGTAAACAACAGGAAAAGTGCAGTTCTCCACATGGCAAAGTAGTTTTAGTTCAGGACAAGTTTGTTTTCCGGGATAAATATAACAATAGATTTAAAAATCTATAATATTTTTGCGCAACTGCTGTGCATTATGGACAGACACTACTTATAACAAAGATAATTTCTGCCAATACTGATATCGATCACTTCGCATTCTGTTGGTTCCGGGGAGGCATCCGTTGAACTTACTTCCAAACTCACGCTTACCGGTTCAATTCCCGGATCGTTTGGCGTATAGTTGATGGCTGAAAGGATATCGCAATTTGATCCTGTTTCTCCCTCTGCATTTAGATGAAAGATGGCCAACTCCTGCTGCAAATCATCCGTTGTAGCCACACCTGCAATACCGATGGTTCCATCCTGAGTTTCCACTGCCGCATTGGGCCAGTCGAGCGTGCCGTACTTGATCTCGTTCGACCAGGCAAGCGTTCCGGTGTTGTCGATCTTAGCAATTACAGTATACCAATCAGAGTTTGATTTTTCGTAGTAACATGCCAGAACTGCACCTCCGCTGCTTAATGCCGCTGCACCCAACGGTTCGCTCCAGTAATCCGGATTGCCAAATCGTTGCTGCCATAGTATACTTCCATCTTCTTTTGCGATGTTCACAATCCAATTGAAAGCCATTCCAAGGTCAAGGTCCTCTGTCCAGCATGGCAACAGGTAACTGTCACCCTCCAATTTGATAAAATCCCATGTATTGTCTTCGGCTGAACCTCCATAACTCTTACTCCATACAACTTCACCATCCAAAGCATTCGCCCTTGCTACAAGTACATCGCCTTTGCCATTGCCAAAGGAATAGGACGAGGCTGAAAATCCTATCTGCCCATCTCCATCAAAGAATGCGCGTGCTACATACTCCTCGTAATCTCCCGGAGGTGCATCCTCGTCACTTCCCCCATAGCTTTTTTGCCACTGTATGTCACCGCCTGAACTCAATTTAACAAGCCATATATCGGATTTACCGGCACCAAATGATCTCGTTCCTCCGCAGAGAAGCAAACTGCCGTCAGACCCAACTGCTACAGACCATGCCTGTTCATCCCTGGATCCACCGATGGACTTTTGCCACAAGACATTACCGGAATTATCAATTTTAACCAGCCAAAAATCAGCGTTCCCTTCCCCAAAGGATTTCGTCCATCCTGCGGCTATGTAATTACCGTCATTTGTTTTTTCGACATCAATAAACATATCGTCTTTGTCCAGACCATAGGCCTTAGACCAGACTATGTTGCCATGAAAATCGACTTTCACAAGTGAACCATCCATGTCATCCCATCCTGTATGTGAATCGCTCCCTCCGGCAACAAGGAAACATTCGTCATCCGTTGCTATGATTCCTTCAAATTCCTCGTCATACAATCCTCCGTACATGGCTATCCAGGATTCATAATTCATATCGTCATATGTTCCGGGATAATATTCCTCCACATCGAATTCTTCTTCATAGTCATCTGAACATTGACTAAAGAATAAAACAGGACAGAGAAGGGCCACAGTTATATATAAAAGTTGGTTTCTCCTGAATAAAAAGACCTTAGAAGATGATTTGACCTGATTGTTTTTCATACGAACCAATAAGATTTTAAATTAAAATTAAGGCAAGATATCTTATAAGTCAAAGAAATAGAGACATTTTACATTTTGTTAACATTTACTCAGGTAAATAAACCCTGTTTTACCATTATATAACTTCACCTGGCCACTTGGTGGTTCCTGTCTGAACTTAAAGGCCCTCTATATTTTCAATAATTGTTGAAAATGTTATAAATTTAACACAATACTAAACTAACAACTCTATGAAAAAAACTAAAGCTGACTATCCTGCATCAGGATGGATGTTCAGTCTTTTACTGGGTTTGAATATCATTTTGATGCTTTTGGCAAAGGCTAATTGCACTTTTGCAGGTACCGACAAGACCTCCTTTATTCCGGTAAACGCAGCGCAGGTAAGAACCATTACCGGCACAGTTGCCGATGTTGAAGGTGTACCGCTTCCAGGAGTAAATATTACGGTGCCAGGAACCACAATCGGAACAGTAACGGACGTTATTGGAAACTTTGAGATCTCTGTTCCGGAAGGAACTACGAGCCTGGAATTTTCCTATGTGGGATACCTGAAAGAAACCGTTGAGCTAAATGCTTTTGAAAATGAGATCTCCGTAACACTGCGTGAAGATATTATGGGACTGGAAGAAGTGGTTGTCGTGGGTTACGGTTCTGTTGCTAAAGAAGATCTCACCGGGGCGGTTGCTGTGGTGAATGCCGAAGAGATCCGCCAGATGAAGGTTGACAATGTTACGCAAGCGCTTGCCGGTAGAACTCCAGGGGTTGTGGTAACTTCAAATTCCGGTTCACCCGGAAAGCTTCCAACCATCCGCATACGGGGCGTTGGAAGTATCAACAACGCACAGCCCCTCTATGTGGTGGATGGAGTTCCAATTGATCCTTCAGGCATCGCCTACCTTAATATCAACGACATCGAATCCATGTCGGTATTGAAGGATGCCTCTGCACTTGCCATATACGGATCACGCGCTGCCAACGGGATCATTGAGATTACCACAAGGAAAGGGTCCAGGGGCGAGATGAAGATTTCCTATTCCGGTTATTACGGAAGTCAGTCCATTTCGCACCACCCTGATATGATGGATGGATTTGAATTTGCAGAAGTGTACAATGAAGCAAATGGTTATGCACCTGGAAACAGCCGGTACATTGATCCTGAAGAGATATCGAATGTGGACTGGTACAAATTGATGAGCCAGTATGCTCCCGTACAGAACCACCATCTGAATTTTTCGGGAGGCGATAAGGTGCTGTATAATTTCTCCCTTGGGGCATTCGAGCAGAATGGGATCATCAAAAACACCTACCTTAAAAGGTACAATGCAAGGCTTTCTACCATCTCCGATGTGAAAAAATGGCTCAAACTTGGTCAGAACGTTACCTTCACATTCAGCGAATACAAAGGATCCATTGAAAACTGGGAATGGGACAACGGAGCCTATTACCAGTCTATCCTGGCCCAGCGCGTCATAGAACCTTATGATGAGAACGGAATATGGAACCTGAATCCATATTCAGATGCCCTTGAAAATCCCATGATTGCTATTGACCGGAACTTCAGGACAGACATGAATTACCAGCTGAACGGCAATGCTTTTGCTGAATTCACAATATTCAGGGGGCTCACATTCAAATCCATGTTGGGATATAACCTGGATTTCAGCGAAGCAAACGCTTTTTTCCCAACCTACGAGATCGATCCTTCCAACCGGCAGCTTTACCCCGAACTCTTTAATGAATTCGGTAAAGCATATTCATACACTTTTGATAATATCCTGACCTATGAAAACCAGTTTGGTGATCACCAATTTAAACTGATGGTTGGAAATTCTGCCTGGGAAACAAAATTCCGGTACCTGCGGGGATCACATACACGTGCTCTTTCCAATGAAAGTGAACGCTACAGGTTCTTTGATGAGATCAACCTCGCCCAGGTTCCATACGAAGTTATCATTACCGACTCGGCGAGTGTCTCATACACGGTGAATAATTATGTGAGCCTCGAGGGAAATTCTCCCGACCTGGACAGAACCGTTGGTCTGCTGGGAAGACTGGAATACAGTTACGCCGACAAATACCTGGTCACAGCCAACATCCGGAGGGATGGTTCTACGAGGTTCGGCGAAAATGATCGCTTTGGCATATTTCCTGGTTTTGCTGCAGCATGGAAATTGCACCGCGAATCATTTTTTGAGAATGTCGGACAGATCTCTCAGCTGAAGATCCGGGCAGGATGGGGTAAAATTGGTAATGACCGGATCGGAAGATACGAATACCTGAGTCTCATGAATACAAACATGGGTTATTCAAGGGGCGACGTTTATGTACCGGGAGCTTCTCCGTCGAAGCCCCCCAACCCATTCTTAAGGTGGGAAGAATCTGTTACAACAAACCTTGGCCTCGACCTGGGAATGTTCAACGGAAAATTATCCTTTGTTGCAGATTTCTATAACAAGCTTACAGATGGCATGCTTTTCAACCCTCCTGCAATATCTATCTCCGGCGTTATCACCCCGGCAGCATCGAATATTTCAAGCATGGTAAACAGAGGAATGGAACTTGCGCTCAATTACAGACACCGTGAAGGCGAATTTCATTATGACATCGGCGGTCACATTTCAATGAACCGAATGAAGGTGCTTGAGATCTCTGAAGATGTCGATTATATTCCGGCAGGGGTTTATGCCAACAGGCGTATTCAAAACTGGTCACGTACAGAAGTTGGATATCCTATCGGAATGTTTTACGGCTACGTGGTTGAAGGAATATTCCAGGATACCACGGAAATTGCCAATGCTCCTTTCCATAACAAGAATACGGCACCCGGAGATCACAGGTATAAGGACATCAACGGTGACAATGTCATCGACAGCAATGACAAAACAATGATCGGGAATCCACATCCCGATTTAACCTATGGCTTCAATGTAAGCATGATGTACAAAGGCTTTGACTTTAACGCTGTCTTCCGCGGTATGTACGGCCATGATATCTTTGTCGCATACAAGGCATACACACACGACATCAGGAACCCGGGGTACAACTACCACAGGGATATGCTGAACCGCTGGACAACTGAGCGGACAGACACCGATATTTTTGGTTACAACAGGCAGACCAATGATCTTAACATGGAAGAATCCACATTCTATATCGAGGACGGTTCCTTCCTGAGGCTTCAAAATATTCAGCTGGGCTACAGCCTGCCTGAAAAAATTACCGGGGCTTTGAAAATTGACAGGTTCAGGATCTATATTTCAGCACAAAACCTGATGACCCTGACCAATTACAAATACGGAGATCCAGATATCGGAACACTCACTGTTTTCCAGGGAACCAACCAGAGAAGCGGGATTACAAATTCACTCATATTCTCAACAGATCAGATCAGTTTGCCCACACCAAGGATTTTGACATTCGGACTGGATCTGTCATTCTGAACATATAATACAAATTGATGATGTCATGATACAAAATAACAATACGATGAAATTCAAACATACAATAACTGGCATACTTCTCTTAATGCTCATTTTCAGCAGCTGTGGAGAAAAATGGCTGGAAGATACAGTGCCCTATGGTGTTTATGATGCATCAGGATTTGTGGCTGACGAAGCAAGTGCCATACAGCTGCTTGACGGTGTATATGCCAACCTTTTGGGGCGCGACATGAACTGGACCTGGTTTGTCCTTGGCGACTGTCTCTCTGATGACTCCGAATCCGGAGGCGAAGCAGGAGGAGGAGATACTCCCGAGTTCCAGGCATACTCGGAATTCCGTGCCAACAGTGCGGGAGGACAATTGTCCAATTTCTGGGACTACGTATACTCCGGCATCTTCAGGGCCAATGCCACGATCAACACACTGGATGGAACAGATGTAATTGATGAACAAATGAAAAACCGGCTGGTCGCTGAAGCTAAATTCCTCAGGGCAATTTACCACTTTAAATTGATGAGGACATTCGGACCTGTTCCCTATATTGACAGGTTGTACGATCCTGCCGAATATGCCGATATTCCACGGACCCCGATTGCGGAAATGCTGCATGCCATGCAATCAGACATGACCGAAATATTTGATGACCTTCCCGGAAGGGCCAGTTCCGGTTTTCCATACAAATATGATGGAGTTGCAGGCGATGATGGAAGGCCCGGAAAGGATGCGGCCAGGGCATTGCTGATCAAACTGCTGGTTTTTGAATCCTCATACAGTGAACTGGCAGGCAGTGATGACCCGTATGATTTTTATTCCGGTTGCGAAGACAAATGGTCTGATGTAAGAACCCTTGCTGACAATATGATAGACAGTGCCGATGTTTATGGGATCGGACTGGATCCTGATTTCAGCGGCCTCTGGAGGGTGAGGGGAGAAAACAGTGATGAGATCATCTGGAAGATCAACCATTCTGCTTCTATGAGCCGCCCGGGAACCAACCTCCCGGGAGCATCGCTTGAAGATGCTTACTGGAATGTGGGTACCGATATCGTTAAACTTCAAACCGTCAGACAGGCTGCGATGATAGTCGACGGTACTGAATTAACTGACTTTGGCTGGGGATGGAACTGTCCAACGCAGAACCTGGTAGATGCATTCGACCCGGCAGACCCAAGACTGGACATATCAGTGATCGCAGACGGGGATACGATTGAAGTGATTCGGTCTACCGATGAACCTGTCAGACTCAACAGGCTTGCTTTGGCTTTACCAAGTGATCAAAGCCCAACTGGCTATAACCATCGGAAATACGAATACAATCTTGATGAGAGCGGTCAGGATTTTTCAGAGGGGACACTGGATGTCAAAGTAATCCGTTATGCCGATGTTTTGCTGTGGGCCGCTGAAGCCAACCTGAAAGCAGGAGGAAATTCATCAAAAGCCGTGGATTATGTCAATCGGATACGAACACGGGCCAGACAGATCACCACACCGGAAGCTGCTGAACCTGCAAATATCTCATCCATTACACTGGAGGAACTCTATGATGAAAGACGAAGGGAACTGGCCTTTGAATCACATCGTTTTTTCGATCTCAGGAGATGGGGACTGCTGGATGACAAACTCGACGGATACCAGGTCAGACAGGGAATTTATACCATTGAATTTGAACCCGGAAGACATGAATACCTTCCCATTCCCGAGTACGTAATTACCGAAACCAACGGGATTGTTACCCAAACTCCCGGATACAATTAATACCTTAAAAATATAGCGATGAAAAAGATCTTTATAATATCAATACTAATCTTATTCCTGGCATCATTTACCTCCTGTGAAGAACAATTCAGGACCGAGGTTCCGGAACTTATTTCCTTTACCTATGAACCGCTTCCCGCCATTGCCGGAACGACCACTACATTTACCATTGAGGCAAAAGCTGAACATGCTGTTATCTGGTACGGGGAATCAGACAGTGATTATGATCAGCACCTGGTAGATCCCGACCCTGAAAATACAGGTGCGGTCCTGAACCTGGAATATGATGATGACCTGGAATATTATACAGCAACCAGAAACAGGCGTTACGCTGAACCGGGGTCCTATTCAGTGTACCTGATCCTTTCAAATATCGGTGAATTGGGAGATGTGGTTGAACAGGTCGTTGAAAAACTTGAAGTCGAGGTCCAGGCTCCGCCGGCAGAGTAATAAGAAAATCAGGGAGGTAATCGATTTAGAGGCATATGAGAATATTCCTGTTTTTTACGTAAACAAAAACCTTTTCCATGAGATCGGCCAATATAATATTTACAGCATTCTTCACTGCTTCAATCAGCATAATTTTTATTACCGGCTGCAATCCACGTAAAATGGAGACCGCACCACCCAATATCCTGTTTGCCATCTCCGACGACCAGTCGTTCCCCCATGCGGGGGCTTACGGGTGCAACTGGGTGAAAACTCCGTCTTTTGATAAGATAGCCGATCAGGGACTTTTGTTCATGAACTGCTATACACCCAATGCAAAATGCGCACCTTCCCGCAGCTCCATCATCACGGGACTTAATTCCTGGCAGCTTGAAGAGGCGGGGAACCATGTGAGTTATTTTCCCGATAAGTTCAAATCTGTCTTTGAAGCATTTGCAGAGCACACTGGATATTTTACCGGTTTTACCGGGAAAGGCATCGAACCGGTGGATGAAGGTGACAGACTGCTTTCAGGTGAGAATTACAGCCAGGTAAAACTTACCCCGCCCGGAAAGCATATCAGCAATGTCGACTATGCAGCAAACTTCAGGAAGTTCATGGAGGAAAAGCCGGAAGGAAAGCCTTTCATTTTCTGGTACGGAGCCATAGAACCACACCGCGCATACCAGTACAGAATAGGCATTGAGAAGGGAGGAAAAAGTACCGGCCAGATAGATTTTGTGCCGGGATTCTGGCCCGACAATGAAACAGTACGCACCGATATGCTCGACTATGCATTTGAGATCGAACATTTTGATAACCACCTCGGCAGTATGATCGCTTACCTGGAAGAGATCGGGGAACTGGACAACACGATCATTTTTGTTACTTCAGACAACGGGATGCCATTCCCCAGGTGCAAGGGCATTCAATACGAATACTCCAACCACATGCCCCTGGCCATCATGTGGCCCGAAGGAATAAAAAATCCCGGCAGGGTAATTGAGGACTATGTCAGCTTTATTGATTTTGCTCCCACCTGGCTGGAACTTGCCGGTATTAATGATGAGGAATCTGTGGATATGAAGTCCATCCAGGGGAAAAGCCTGGTACCCCTTTTTACATCTGAAAAAAGCGGACAGGTAATCCCCGAGCGCAACTACGTGCTGCTCGGACAGGAGCGGCATGATGTGGGACGCCCGGATGATGTGGGCTACCCGGTACGTTCCATTATCAGGGACGGCATGCTCTATATCCACAATTTCAAACCCGACCGCTGGCCTATGTGCAACCCGGAAACGGGATACCTGAATACCGATGGCAGTCCGACAAAA
Source organism: Bacteroidales bacterium (assembly GCA_021738565.1). GTDB lineage: Bacteria > Bacteroidota > Bacteroidia > Bacteroidales > M55B112. The sequence goes on along the minus strand of JAIPBT010000005.1, from coordinate 107,142 downwards.
ACCCTCATACTCAATATGCGAAGGGAAGGGATCGATGACCATTTCTGGCAGTTATGCTTTGGCAAACATGGCAGCGAAGAATTATATAATATTGAAAATGACCCGGAATGCCTGGTCAACCTGATCAAAGACCCGGAATACTCAAAAATTGCTGAAGAATTAAAAACCCAACTATTCAATGAATTGAAAAATCAGGGTGATCCGCGCATGTTCGGAAAAGGAGATGTGTTCGATAAATACCCTTACGCCGGCGATGCGCAGCGTGATTTTTACAACCGCTACATGGCCGGAGAAATAAAAGACTATGTAACCGGGTGGATCAATCCCGGCGACTTTGAAGCTGAACCGTTGGATTGATATTGATGTTTTCTGATGAATTTGTTAACTCTTCCAGCGGCTTTTTCGAAAGAATTAATGGGTGATTTTTTCAATTTAATACTTCATGTTTATCTTACGATTACAATGTGTCGATGACTTTTTGAAGTTTTGTGCGGATTTCCTTTGCAATACTTTCGAGTTCAGCATTCTCAGCGGCCATCATTGAAGCCACCGGATCAACAGCTGCAACTTCTGTTTTGCCTTCATCCAGTTCCTGCACAATTACGTTGCAGGGTAACATGGTACCTATTTTGTTCTCATGCTGAAGGGCTTTATAGGCATTTGGCGGGTTACACGCGCCAAGAATCCTGTATTTTCTGAAATCCACATCCAGCTTTTCCTTGAGCTTTTCGTGGATATTTATTTCTGACAGTACGCCAAAACCTTCTTTTTTCAATTCTTCTGTCACCTTTTCAACGGCTTCGTCAAACGGATAGTTTGTCGTTTTTTCGATATAATATTTCATAATATTTACATTAAATCCTTTTTAAGTTCTTCAAACTCTTGCTTATCGATTTCGCCACGGGCATATCGTTCTTTTAATATGTCGATTGCCGATTTTCCGGGACTTTGAGTGGAACCGGTATTCTGGTTCATTGATTTCACAACGAACCAAATAACAGCAATAACGATAATGAGGCCGATGATCCACCACCAGCCCATTCCCCAGCCATGTCCTCCAAATCCTCCCATCATAATTTACTCCTTTCTTTTATAGGTTATTTTGATTTTGCATCATGCCGCCACGGTGTTGCATCATTCCACCCCGGCCCTGGTTCATCATTCCGCCCTTCATCATTCCGCCACCTTGCATCATATTGTTTTTAAGTTGTTCTTTTTGGTCGCTGTTGAGGACGGCTTTCATTTTACCTGCTGTTTCATAAGCTGCCACTTTCATATTGATTTTGGTTTCAGAACAGGCTTGCATCTGGGTTTTTATTTGGCTTGCCGAAGCGTTGTCAGCCAGCAGGCTTTTAAGCTTCATTTGTTTTTTGCGCAATTCTGCCTGGTAATCGATTTGCTGCTTTTTAAATTCAGTCTGTAAATCGAGAAGTGTTTCCACCTGTTCATCGCTCAGTGAAAGTTGTTGCTGCATGTTGGGCAGGTGATTCACCATCATGCCATATTTTTTCATAGGCATATTTTGGCCCATCATTTGTCCGCACATCGGGCACATACCGGTTCCCATCATGCCCTGCATCATGCCGCTTTTTTGCATCATCATGTCTTGTTGTTGACTTTGATTATTGTCTTGTTCTTGCCCCATTTGAGCGTTTGCTGTGTACCCTATCGAAAATAGAAGGGCTGTTACGATAATTACTAATTTTTTCATCTTCTTTAATTTTAAATCATTATACAAATAACGTGATAATTAATCTGTTATGTGTTACACAATTTTTCAAGGATTTTATAGTATTCACAGATTTTCATGTCTGAAATTATACCCTGATTTTTTATTAAAACCTGACAGTTAAGCCTCCACCCCAACCATACTGGTTATTGTAATTAGCCTGGATGGAAAAATTACGGGATAATATATAGGAAACCCTAATGAGCCATTCATCTTCTCCTTCATAACTTGTGTTGCCCTCTAAATCATTGACCCAACCAAAGTCTGCCCGATATTCGTATTCTCCTTCCAAGAAAAACCGCGGGAACAATAGAATTTCTTTATCAAAACGAACTCTGGGACGAAGTTGATGGTCTATACTCACATCAACATTGAACATGTAAGGTGTGAAATACTTTACACCTGCCACCCCAACAGTGTTAAATTCATCGTAAGAGTCGGGAATTTCATTTTCAGTATTGATACCTGCATAAATTCGTACCCAGTCGTTCAAATATCGGTCATAGCTAAGCTCAACTTCTGAATTCCGGCTATAATCAGTTTCTACACGTAAGTTAAATTCATTACGAATATTGCTGGATGTAAGCCTCAATTCAGAGAAATTGGAACCTAATTCAGCCAAACCCCAAAAATAAAAGTGGTCAGTTTCATTAATAAGCTCTTGTACGGGGAAATCTTCCATTCGTTCATCCCTGGGTGTATCATAACTGAATACCCGGGCCATACCGCCCTCAAATGGTAAAGAATGTGACAATGGAAAAACCAATCGCCATATTCTTCATTGTAAAACTCGATGGTTACTTTTTGCATTGGTGGTACATTTACGGTATGCTTTAACGGAGAACGTTCTCCATTTTCATTGACAACCCGGAAATAATGGCCGTGAAGGTGCATCGGGTGATGCATCATTGTTAGATTGTTCAGTGTAATCCGGGTGATTTCTCCGCCTTTGATTTTTATTTTGTCAGCTTCTGAAAGAGGTGTACCGTTTAAACTCCACACGTAACGGTTCATATTTCCGGTAAGGTTTAAGAGCATTTCATTTACCGGTATATCCGGATTATAAGTTGTTTTTTCTGTTGCTTTAAGGAAATTGTAATTAAAATACGTTTTGCGCTCATTGTAAGTAAAATCACCGTTGGTGTCTTGCTCCTTGATTGTATTATGATTCATGCGTCCCATGTTCACCTCATCACCCAATGGCATAATCCCCTCTTTATTATTATCCATATTCCCATCATCCTTGTCCATGTTCATTTTCATGCCATATCTATTCATCAGGAATTCCGGTGTTTTCTTCTTTTTATTACCTATTAAAGCAGGGGCGCCCATTTTCATGTCCATATCTGCCATTTGTTTCATCATTTCAACTTTATCCGGTTTATCGATTACTTTTGCTGGAAATAATTTTCCACTACCCAGGTGAATGGCCGTATACCCGGAGCCATCCTGTGCTGTGGCAATAATTTCGAGTTTGCCTTCCGGAATGGTCACAATAATATCATAGGTTTCGGCAATGGCAAAGAGAAATCTATTTTTGTGTGCAGGTTGGACATCAACTCCATCGCTTGCTACCACTATTGGATTTCCTGCGCCAAAATCCATCCAATAATAAGTAGAGGCAGAAGCATTTACAAACCGCAGCCTGACTTTTTCACCCGGATTAAAATCAGGATATTCGGCAAGCTGCTTCCCATTACTTAAAAAGGCCGGGTAATAAATATCTGCAATGTCTGCCCCTTCCATCCGGTCGCGCCACATTTTAAGCTGTGCACCAAATCCTCCTTGCGCAATAACCCTGCTCAAAGGAACTGCTGTCCCTTTTTTAATTTGATACCACTCGTTACCTCTTTTTAGGTTTCGCAACACATTCATCGGTTTTTCGTTGGTCCAGTCTGATAAAACCACTACCAAATCTTTGTCATATTCCAGGGTTTTCTCTTTGGGTTGAATCACAATAGAACCATACACCCCTTTTTGTTCCTGTAACATGGTATGTGAGTGGTACCAATATGTTCCAGATTGGTTGATAGGTATTCTGTATTCAAATGTTTCTCCCGGTTTAATAGGGGGTGTATTCAAATAGGGAACTCCATCATAAAAGTTTGGAAGAATTAGCCCGTGCCAATGCACCGAGGTTTCTTCATCCATTTTATTGGTCACGTTAATTATAGCAAGGTATCCTTCATTAAACTCAAGCACAGGACCTGGAATGCTTCCATTTATGGTCATAGCTTTTGCTGAAACACCACCAAGTGTCATTGCATTTTGTTCAATGGTAAGATTATATTCCTTAACAGGCCTTCCTTCTTCATTTCTGTCATCGCCGTTTGTGCCCATTTGGGCAAAAATGATTTGTGAAATGAATAATGTGCTTATACCTGTGATAATGCCATATTTCATATTATGACTCCGTTTCCTTTTATGAGTTTACGCCGCATGAATTTATGAGGTCACTCCGAAAAGTCCATCCTGCATTTTTAGCAAGTAGTGCCTTTTCGAAGTAACCTTAAAAATTACTGTTTTATACCTTGAAAATGTAAATCATCCGAGGAATCATTCCTGTTCATTTGAAAAGTATACGAAAAGCTGTTATTGGCCATATCAAAACCGCCAAAATGTTCATCATCTTCATCATGTTCCTCATCCATGTGATGCATCCATTCGGTTTCACCATCGTGCATGTCATCCATCATTCCACCCATGTGCCCGGCACCCAGCATGTGTCCGTATATCTCTTCAAAGAAGGATCCCGTATTACATACAAAAACGCTTTCGTAGTGCTGATAATAATTCATTATATAGGTGGTATCGAAACCATCCGCATAACAATGCACCTGGATCTCATTTTCACCGGTGATGGAGATTTCAGAAGTAGCATCAATCTGATCTGAAATTCCATTGTCACTTTTTTTGGTTACACTTGTCAGAGTGCCTTGGTAGACACCTTCAAGTTCTGGTTCATTGGTTTCTCCTTTTTCACAAGCTGTAAACAAAACCAATAATGCTACAACTATACCTGAAATTATTACTAAATTTTTCATAAACTTTGATTCTAAAATTAAATTATACTTTTCTTAATCGCAATGCATTTGTTATAACTGAAACCGAGCTAAAACTCATAGCAGCGGCAGCGATGATAGGGCTGAGTAATATTCCAAAAAACGGAAACAGAATTCCGGCTGCAACCGGAACGCCCAGTGAATTGTAAACAAAAGCAAAGAACAGATTTTGCTTTATATTGCGCATAACCTTATGGCTTAATTCCCGTGCACGGACTATCCCGTCCAAATCACCTTTTACCAGGGTAACTTCGGCGCTTTGCATGGCAATGTCGGTACCGGTTCCCATGGCAATGCCCACATTGGCCTGTTCCAGCGCCGGGGCATCGTTGATACCATCGCCTGCCATCGCAACTTTCTTACCCTGTGCCTGTAGTTCTTTCACTTTATTGAACTTATCATCCGGCAGGCAGTCTGCTTCAAAACCATCCAGTTCCAACTCATCGGCCACTGCTTTGGCTGTATATTTATTATCACCTGTAAGCATATACACTTTCACGCCCATGCTTTGTAATTCCCGAATTGCTTTGGCAGAAGATTCTTTAATGGTATCAGCCACACTTACAATCCCTGCTACCACATTTTCAATTAAAAGGAACATCACAGTTTGACCGGTCAATTGCCATTCTTTCACCATCTCCTGTTGTTCCTTTGAAAGGGTTGCTCCAAAATCCTCTGACAAACGTCTGTTTCCCAATCCAATATTTTTTCCATCCAGTACTCCTTTCACGCCTTTGCCGGTTACTGCTTCAAATTGTTCGACCTTTTTCAATTGAATCCCATTTTCTTTTGCACCTTTTACAATCGCTTCCGCAACCGGATGTTCACTGTTGGCATCGACTGATGCGGCTATCCTAAGAATATCTTTATCGGACAATTCTCCAAATGAGTGAAAAGATTTTAATGCAGGCTTCCCTTCGGTTATTGTCCCGGTTTTGTCAATAATCAGCGTATCCACCTTGTTCATTTCTTCAATGGCTCGGGCATCTTTTACCAGCACGCCGGCCTGCGCCATCCTTCCCGAACCGACCATGATGGACATGGGTGTTGCCAAACCCAAAGCACAGGGGCAGGCTATGATAAGTACGGCAATAGCATTGACAAATGCGTACACATAAGCCGGCTCAGGGCCCCAAACAGCCCAAATGGCAAAGGTGATTATGGCAACCCCTACAACAATCTGTACAAAATATTTGGCTACCACATCAGCTAATTTTTGTATGGGTGCACGTGACCGGCTGGCCTGGTTAACCATTTCGATAATTTGTGCCAGCAGGGTATCATTCCCAACCTTTTCAGCTTTCATCTCGAATGAGGTGTTCCCGTTTATGGTTCCCCCGGTAACCTTGTCATTTTGTGATTTATCCACCGGAATGGGTTCACCGGTGATCATGCTCTCATCCACTACGGCATTTCCGTCGGAGACGAATCCATCTACCGGTATTTTTTCTCCGGGGCGCACCCTTAAAATATCACCTTCCTGCACTTCTTCAAGGGGTATTTCTGTTTCTTCCCCGTTGCGGATAACCCTTGCCACCGGTGGCACCAAATTCAGGAGGGCCTTTATGGCCGAGTTGGTTTTGCTGTGTGCCCTGAGTTCAAGTACCTGCCCCAACAAAACCAAGGTGAGGATGACTGCCGCGGCTTCGAAATAAATGTGAACGTTGCCCGATGCGTCTTTAAACTGTTCAGGGAAAGCCCCGGGAATGATTAAGGCAAATACACTGAAAAGATAAGCTGCGCCAACTCCAATGGATATTAATGTCCACATGTTTGGCCGCCAGCGAACAATAGAACTCCAGCCGCGCTTAAAAAAGACTCCGCTTGAATAAAAAACAACCGGCGTGGCCAATACAAATTCAATCCAGCCCCATACTTTCCTGGAAGCAATTTCGTCCAATTTAAGAAACGGGAGAAATTCCGACATGGCGATGATAAATACCGGGATGCTCAAAGCCAGTGCCACCCGGAATTTTTTAGCCATTTTCTTGAAGGCTTTTTCTTCTTCGCTGGTTTCTTCTGCTTTTTCAGGAACCAAATCCATCCCGCATTTCGGACAACTGCCCGGATGGTCCTGTTTCACTTCCGGATGCATGGGGCAGGTATAGACGGTTTGCTTGCTACCCGAAACCGTTTTTGCCTCTTCTTTCTTCAGGTGCATTCCGCAAACAGGGCAATCTCCGGGTTTGTCATAAGTTTTATCCCCTTCGCAACGCATCGGGCAATAATAATCTCCCCCGGCAGGACCTGATTCTGTGTTCAATGCCTGGTCGTGATCATGCTGGTGCTGACGGCCGTGTTCTTCATGCAGGTGAGGAGAATGATCCTGCCGGATATGTCCGTGGTGACCATGGTGATGATCAGACGATTCATCTTCCTGGTTTTCAGGATGATGTTCATGATCCTCGTCGGGGCCTTCTCCTGCCGCGACCAGGTGCATATTGCATACCGGGCAGGAACCCGGCTGATCATATGTTTTCTCGCCTTCGCATTTCATGGGGCAAAAATATTGCCGCTGCTCCTGGTGGTTCATGAGCTGTGTTTTAAATTATTATTCAAGATCTTTTTTCTTCTCCTCGAATTCCGCTTTGTCAATGTCGCCCCTGGCATATCTTTCATTTAATATGTCCATGGCTTTTTTGTTGGGGAGACTTTGTCCTCCTCCATTCTGATTGAATGTCCGGATGAACAGCCAAACGACTATAATCAGCCCGATCAGACCAAATATCCAGAACCAGCCCATTCCTCCCATAAATCCGTTGATACTATGCATGATGTACTCCTTTCTTTGATTTGTTTATACAAATTTACACACTCTATATCTGCTATTTGTTATGTAATTCAAGATGATTGTTATATCATTTAGACCTCATCGATAGATCTGCGTTTTTCCTCCCCCAGCTTTTTGAAATAGGAAGGGGTAAAGCCGGTTACTTTTCTGAACTGACCCGAGAGATGTGCCACACTGCTGTAGCCCAATTTATAGGCAATTTCACTGAGTGTCTCCTGATTGTATACCAGCATCTCCTTGACCCGTTCGATCTTCATGTTGATCAGGTGCTTTTCAATGGTGCTTCCCTCCACGGAAGAGAAGAGCCTGCTGAGGTATCCGTAATCCCGGTTCAGTCTGCTTACCAGGAAATCCGAAAAATTCTCATTGGATTCTGAGATCAGTTCATAAACATATTCAATGGTCAGCGTTTTGATCTTCTCAATCAGGATTGTCTTTGCATCATCGATGATCTCAAACCCGACATTCTTCAATTGCCTGTCGATATTGCGAAGCTTTTCATCCGGGATGTCATCTTTCACCGAAACTTTACCTAATTTAATGTCTGCATCGGGATAACCTGCATTTTCCATGATCCCGACAACAGTCAGTGTGCATCGGTTGCATACCATGTTTTTTATATACATGTCCATGTCAGATTACTTCAACGCCTTTATCGTCCGTTCTGATCTTATAAGTCTCTTCCACCGGCGAGATAATGATCATGCCGTCTCCCCTGTAACCGGTTCGTCCGTTCTCACGAATCAGTTTGACCAGGTTTTCTACATCTTCATCCCTTGAAAGGATTTCAATCTTTATGACCCTGTAAGCCTCAGCAAACGGATATTTGTCACTGATATGTTCCTTTTCATGGTCGGTATACTGTCCGGTTCCCTCGCACTCCACGAAGGTCATGCAGCAGTATCCTCCTTTTATTAATGCATGATGTACTTCTTCAACCATTCTATGTCTGATGTATGCTTTAACAAGTTTCATGATTCTTTATTTTAAAGATTATACAAAGATTCCCGGCCTCAAGTCAGTTGTTTAAGTGCACATGTTGAGCAAGCCTCCTTCTCTGCAGAACGGTCTCCCTTCAATACTCCGCAAGAAGATCCATTCAGACCTGATTCAGTATTGAAAATATATTTCAAAGACAATGACAGCACGATGAGGCCGACAATGATTATACTGGATATGATCAACTTAATAAACATAATGGTAAATTTTAAAAGTGTTACTTATTGTTCAGACTGCAGCAGTCCGGTTGCTGGTCACCGAACATCTCGTGTTTTTCTTATCTTGGTTACAAGATACTGTATTAGCGGTGGCTCAGGTTATATAATTATGTATAATGCTTACAGAATTACAGAAAAACTATTATGTATTACGTCACACTATAACGAAGGAAGAAGAAAAAGGCACCGGTAAAATTTTCCGGTGACTTTAATCTGATTAGTGCATATTTCCGTCATGTGAGTCGTCCCCATGACCCTGGTCATTCTTCATCTCACCTTTCGGGCGTTCGTACTTGCAGCAGTCGGGAAGTTTGTTATAAACTTCATCCTTAGCCTTGTGCATCCCGGTGTCATGTCCCACCTTGGCGATGGCCTTATGTACCTTGTGCACATTGGTCTTTGATTCGTCGAGAGACACTTCGATCATCTTGGTCTCCTTGTCCCAGTCTGCAGAAGATACCCCTTCAACGGATTTGGCTGCTTTTTCGATGCGGCTCTCACACATGCCACAGTTACCATACACTTTAAATTTTTCGGTTTTTGTCTGTCCGAACACAGAGGTGATGCCGAAAAAGGCGATCACTGTCATTGTGAACATTGCTTTTGTTTTCATTATTTATCTGTTTTAATTCATGGTTAAAAATTACTTTTCTGTTCTCTGTAATAGCTGGAGTTTGTATTTTCAGTATTCTATTTGATCGTATCATGTGTCTCCCCGCATTTCAGCATCATCTCGCCGAAATAGGGGTTCCTTATCTCGCTGATTTTGCTGAGCCAGTTTGCTCCTTTGTCATTGTCTGCCATGGGACAGTATTGTACATAGAGTGTATCCACGGGGGTTCCGAAGGACCGTGTAAGTGCGATCATGGCATCGGATATTCCCTTGTAGGCTGCCCTTAGCTCCTCGATGGAGGCATAATGTGCCACATGTTCAAGGGCTTTTTCAAGGTTGGCTGCATGGTCCATCCAAATGTCATGTGCATTGTCTTTGAAGAGGCCCATATTCACATTTCCCAGGGCATCTTTCATGGCGATACCGGCTGCGGAAGCATTTTCAAAGTTGTCATTTGCCAGCGCTTCGGTCAATTCAAGGTAGCTGTTGTACAAAGGTTCCAGTTCATCCCTGGCCACATCTGAAATTGTGGTTTTGGATATATTGACAGCCTTTTCCGGGGTCTTTGCCATTTCCATTGCAGTGCCGCCCCCGTGATCGTGGCCGGTCATCCTTATACCCCCTTCAGGATTCATCATGCTGGGTTTGCCTGCCAGTTGTGCAGCAGCATCAATGCTGAAGGTGCCGTTCACGGCAATCTCTTCACCGGGTTCCAGTCCTTCTTCGATGATGTAACCATCTCCCAGGGAGGGACCGAGTGTGACTTCCCGGAGGGTGAAATTCACCCCCTGGTCAGTTGTTTGCTTCACGAAGACCACTGAACGGGTACCGGTCCACATGACGGCAGATGCCGGAACGACAATTGCTTCATCAATATGGCCGAGTTGTGCTTCCACGATCCCTGATGTGAACATACCAGGCTTCAGTTGTGCATCCGGATTTTTCATGGATACCCGGGCCTTTGCCACCCTGGTTTGCGGATCGATCACGGGGTCGATAAAGGAGATCACACCTTCGAACACCTTACCGGGCAGGGATTGTACGGTAAATTCAACACTGTCCTTATTGCCAACCCACGCGATATCTGTTTCATAGACATCAAACATGACCCAGACCCGGGAGAGGTCAGCAATCTCATATATGGTCTTTCCTTTTGTGATATAATCCCCCAGGTTGACCATTTTCTTGGTTACATAGCCAGACACATCTGCCGTTACCGGGAACTCCTCCCTGATCTCACCTGATGAGAGGATCTCGTCGATCTGGCTCTCGGTCAGTTTCCAGTTCCTGAGCTTGTCACGGGCAGCCTGGAACAGTTCCGGCTGTGCATCTTTGATCTTTTCAGCCTCGAAAAGTTCTTCCTGTGCAGTGACCAATTCAGGGGAATAGACGCTCGCGATGGTCTGTCCTTTCCTGATGTATTCGCCTGTGAAATTGACCCTCAACTGCTCGATCCTCCCGGCAATGTGTGATGACTGGGAGTAGATCAGGCGTTCATCGGCCTGTACTTTTCCATTCAGTCTTACATTTTTCACCGGTTTCATTTTACTTACCGGGGCTGTAACCACATCTGCGAGTTTCATGGCGGTCTCGGACATGTTCAGTGCCCCTGGGGCCAGTTCGTTGTCTCCTCCATCTTCAAGCGGGATCAGGTCCATACCGCAAATCGGGCAGTCGCCCGGTTCAGGCTGCCTAATCTGTGGATGCATGGAGCAGGTCCAGGTGGTCTCCCCGGCCTGTTCCGTTTCGTTTATATGTTCCTGCAGTTCGGGTTCTTTTGTACCTCCCCCGAAGATGAGCCAGCCAGCCAGCAGTCCGGCTACGAGTGTGATGGCTGCGATAATGATTGTATTTCTGTTGCTATTTCTCATTTGTTTATTTTTTCAATGGTAACACCTTGTCCTTGCATGAAATCAGATCCTACGCTTACTGGATGGTCTGTATCATGCGCGTTATATTTTAATACGTTTTTGCCGTTAAATAATGGATCCTGGCGAGTGCGATCCCTGTCTTTGCCTCAGCCGCTGCGGCCATTTTTTCATATTTCAGTAGTTGTTGCTGCATCCTGAGCACCTCCTCGAAATCCTTACCGGAATTCCCGTAGGCAGTGAAAAGGAGGTTCAGTGACTGTTCAGAGGTCTGCACCTGTCGGTGGTAAAGTGCCAGGAGTTCTTGTTGTTGTTCGAGTTCAAAGAGGGCCATTTCGTATTCAGATTCCAGGGTATTGGAAACCTCCTTTTTCTGAAGCGCATACATTTCCAGGTTGAGTTCAGCTTCCCTGACAGCAGATCTGTATTTTTCCCTGAAGATGGGGATGCTGAAAGAGATCATCGGCATCAGCACATCCTTGCCATTATCGGCAGCAGCAAGCGGGCCCTCTCCTACGATGACATAATCCAGTCCGGCCCCGATTTTTGGCAGTCCCTGTTTCCTGGCGGCAACTTCCGCCGCCTCGCTGGATCTGACCTTCAGGTCCAGGGCATTCAGCGCCGGATGGCCGGTCAGCAGGGAGTCTCTCCTGTAGTTTTCAGGAAGAGGAGGCAGTCCGGCCGTATCAACGATGGCCACCGTTTCCCCAGGTTCCCTGTTGAGTACCTTGTTGAAGGTTGTCACAAGGGGTTTGCGCTTTTTCTCAAGGATCTCCAGGTTTGTACTGGCATCTTCCCGGAGGATCTCCACCCTGAGTACATCGACCATCGGGCTGTTGTCGTTTCTGAATTTGGACCGTGCGATGGTTTGATAGGAATCCAGGATCTCCAGGTTTTCCTTTTCAATAGCGATCACCTTTTCCAGCTCATAGATAGGATAATAGGATGCAGCCACCCTGTAATACAGCCTGTTCCGTTCATCAATAAATGACTGGAACTTTGCTTCGGCCATCAGTGCCACTGCATCTCCCCTTGCTTTCAGTGTTCCGAACCATGGGAACATCTGGGAGAGTGAGAATTTTGCCCGTTGTGGGCCCACCCTTGTTTCGACGGGTGAAATGAAATAGCCAAATGAGAAAGAGGGATCCTGCAGGCTGCTCACCTGCGGGATCTTTTCCATGGCGATTTCATACTCCATGTATTTTGCCTTCAGCCCCGGGTTGTTCCCGGCAGCGATCTCAAAGTATTCTTCAAGTGTCTGCGCCTGGGAGCTGAGTGCCCCCAACCCCAGGATCAGAAGTATATTTAATATAAATTTCATCTGTTTATTTTTAATATTCATAGGTAAGATATCCTGCCCCGAAGCATATCGGGGGAACTCGACATGACAGTTTATCCAGGATACCCAACGCCAGAATTGAAATAATCATTAGCATGTATATCAATAATACTGTCATGGTTCGTTTCATGATTGCCTGTTTTTAAGTATTCTCTCTTCCCTGAAGCTATAGAGAACCGGTACAACGAAAATGCTCACCAGGGCGAATGCCATTCCCCCGAAAGAGGGAATTGCCATGGGGATCATAATGTCGGCCCCGCGTCCCGTTGAGGTAAGGACCGGCAGCAGGGCGATCATGGTTGTTGATACGGTCATGAGCGCCGGCCTGATCCTGCGCATCCCTGCCTCGACGGTAGCATCCCTCACCTCATTCCGCGTTGCGGGCTTGTTCTTCCTGAAACTCTGGTCCAGGTAGGTAGCGATCAGCACCCCGTTATCGGTGGCGATTCCGAACAGGGCAATGAAGCCGACCCATACCGCAACACTCATGTTGATGGTATGCATCTGGAACAGTTCCCGGATGTTTGTACCGAACAGAGAAAAGTCCACAAACCATCCCTGTCCGTAAAGCCATATCATAATAAATCCTCCGCTGAAAGCCATAGCGATCCCGGAGAACACCATGAACGAAGTAGTCACGGATTTGAACTGGAAATAGAGGATCAGGAAGACGATCACGAGTACCAGAGGTACGATGATCGAAAGTCTCTTTTCGGCTCTTACCTGGTTTTCATAGCTTCCGGAGAATTTGTAACTGATCCCTGCCGGGACATCCAGGCTGCCTTCATCGATCCTGTCCTCAATAGCTTTCCGGGCGTCATTCACAACGGTTACTTCAGAGAAGCCGTCTCTTTTATCAAACAATACGTAGCCAACCAGGAATGTCTCTTCGCTTTTGATGGCCTGGGGTCCCCTGACATATTCGATGTCAAGGACCTGGTCAAGCGGGATCTGTGCCCCGGTGGGAGTAGGCATCAGGATTTTCCCCAACGATGCCGGGTCATCCCTGAGTTCACGCGGGTAGCGTACCCTGATCGGAAACCTTTCCCTGCCTTCAACGGTGGAGGAGATCTTCATTCCCCCGATGGCGGTCTCAATGGTGCGTTGCACATCTTCCACATTTAACCCGTAACGTGCGATCTCTTCCCGGTTGATGTCCAGGTGGATATAGGGTTTCCCCACGATCCTGTCGGCAAAAACCGCTTCTGATTTCACAGAGGGAACCTGTTTCAGGATGTTCTCCAATTGCAGTCCGAATTGTTCGATGGTTGGGAGATCCGGTCCGTACACCTTGATCCCCATCGGGGCCCGCATCCCGGTCTGCAACATCACCAGCCTGGTCTCAATGGGCTGGAGTTTTGGAGCAGAGGTAAGCCCCGGGATCTTTGTCACACTGACAATTTCATCCCAGATATCGTCCGGAGATTTAATATGTTCCCGCCAGTTACTGAAATACCTGCCGTCCTCATCGGGAACCAGGTCTTCTGCCTTGATCTCCTGCAGTACGGCTTCCCGGTTGAATATCGTATCCCCCGTTGTCATGATGAAATTCCCGTCATCATCGGTTTTGAATTTCTGCCGGTGGCCTTTCGTGTTCAGGATATACTCCGGTTTGTAATTGATCACATTCTCAAACATGGATACCGGGGCTGGGTCCAGCGCTGATTCTACGCGTCCCATCTTACCTACGGTGAGTTCCACTTCGGGAATGTTGGTCACCAGCATATCGATCTGACCCATCACCTTCCTGTTGTATTCAACGCCAGAGTGTGGCATGGTAGTGGGCATCAGGAGAAAACTGCCTTCATCCAGTGCAGGCATGAATTCCTTACCGATCCCCGGAAAAGTATGTGCAAGTCCCGACCACACCTTGGTGGTACGTATGTTGGTCTTCGTGACGTCAAATCCTTTTGCCACGAATCCGAATACGTTATTGAAACCCATCCAGATCGTAATTCCCAGAACGATGAGAAAGGCAGAAAGGCTTAGAAATGGTCTTTTATGGTTGAGGGTCCATGTCAGGATGTTCCTGTAATATTTCTCCAGCAGGGTGAAGCCACCCAGGATCACCCCTACCAGTATCCCCACGAAAATGAAGTTGGTCAACAGACTTTTCGATGGTCCGAGGGGCAGCCAGTAACGGGCCAGCAACCATGTGATCGCGATCACTGAGATGATCAGGTGTGAATGTTCGAGTGTCTTCAGCCCGATTTGTTTCATGCGTGCTGCGAAACCTTTTGCTTCGGGATCAACCGAATCCACGCTGAGCTGTTCTTTCAGTAGCGCGGTAATACCGAATGCCAGCAGGACCATCCCACCGAGACCGGCACCAAAGATGATTGCCAGGATACCTGCAGGCACCAGTGCGAGATTCAGCCAACGGGCAACATTGCGGCGTTTTACCCTGGCGCCGAAGAAAAAGTAGGAAAGTGTGGGAAGAATGAACAGGGTAACGATCAGTGCTGCCACCAGTGCAAATGTTTTGGTGAAAGCCAGTGGACCGAACAGTTTTCCTTCAGCCGCCTGCATGGTGAATACCGGGATGAAACTCACGATGGTCGTGGATACGGCGGTAAGTATCGCGGATGACACTTCAGCCGCACCATTGTAGATGGTGGTATTCAGTTTTTGATCAGGCGGGGCCTCCTCCAGGTGTTTAATGATATTCTCCGACAGGATGATCCCAAGGTCTACCATGGTACCGATGGCGATGGCGATACCGGAGAGCGCCACGATGTTCGCATCCACCCCGAAATAGCGCATGGAGATAAATACCATGAGCACCGAGATGGGTAGAAGACTTGATATCAGCAGGGAGGCCCGCAGGTTAAACACCATGACAATCACCACGAGGATGGCGATAAGGATCTCGAGGGAGAGCGCTTCTTCCAGCGTTCCCAGGGTTTCGTAGATGAGTTCAGAACGATCATAAAAGGGTACGATGGTGAGCTGACTCTCAGTACCGTCTGCCAGTGTTTTTTTCGGTAGTCCGGGGGCGATCTCCGCGATCTTGTCCTTTACATTATTGATCACCTGCAGCGGGTTGGCACCGTAGCGTGCCACCACTACGCCACCTACAACTTCCGCTCCGTCTTTGTCAAGTGCACCCCGCCTTGTGGCAGGGCCGAGTTGAACGACAGCGATATCTTTGATACGCACAGGGACATTTTCCTTCACCGCAACCACGGCCTCTTCAAGGTCCTCCACACTCTTCACATAACCCAGTCCGCGCACCAGGTATTCCGCCTGGTTGATCTCGATGGTCTTTGCGCCCACATCGCGGTTTGATTTCTGTACAGCCATCATCACCTGGTGGAGTGGGATCTTGTATGCTTTCAGGGCATCTGGATTCACATCTACCTGGTATTCCTGCACGTAACCACCAATGGAAGCCACTTCTGAGACCCCTTCGGTGGCATTCAGTCCATATTTCACATAAAAATCCTGGACGGTCCGGATTTCATGCAGGTCCCATCCCCCCGTGGGATTGCCTTCGGGATCGCGTCCTTCCAGCGTGTACCAGAACACCTGGCCCAGTGCCGTGGCATCCGGTCCCAGTGCAGGCTGAACATCATCGGGAAGCAATCCTGAAGGAAGTGCATTGAGTTTTTCGAGGATCCTGGAGCGGGACCAGTAAAATTCGACATCTTCATTGAATATGATGAAGATACTTGAGAATCCGAACACGGAAGTGCTCCTGATAGACTTCACACCGGGAATACCCAGCATGTAGGTGGTGAGCGGATAGGAGATCTGGTCCTCAATGTCCTGGGGCGACCTTCCCATCCATTTTGTAAATACGATTTGCTGGTTTTCCCCGATATCGGGGATGGCATCCACCGGAACCGGATCGGAAGGCAGTCCGCCAAGGTCCCAGCCAAACGGAGCGGTAATCATTCCCCAGGCAATGAAACCTGCAAGGATCAGCACCGTTACCAGCTTGTTTTCAAGAAAGAATTTTATTATTCTGTTTAACATAATTGGATTCTGCTTATATATTTAAAATACCATTGATGGAATGAATTGGATATGTCCTGGTTGCTCTCTGCTTTTTATCGTGTGATTATTTTCGGTTGCAGGAATCCTGTTTGCCGTGATCCTGCCTGAAACACAGTTCTTTAAAGGTAAGAATTTTTATGAAGGTTGCAAAAACAGATCAACTGAATCCATGTTCAGTTGAAAGGGACATATACAAAAAGTTGAAAGCAGATCAAAGAAGAAAGGACTGAATCTGTGGCAATGACACACCTGGGATACCGGGCGGACTCCTCAGTTCAGCAAAAGCAAACGTTGATTGGTTGTCGTTGTTAACTGTAAATAAATCCGGGTATGTCAACCAGGGAAGATCAAAGCTGAACGAATCATCAAAATTGAAATGATAAACAGTTGTTACATATTCCCCGGAAGTTTTTACTGAAATGGATTTGTCTTCGCAATGGTTGTTTTCCGGTTGCACGGCAATTGTGCAGCAAACCAGCATGTCGTCATCGCCTCCGCAGCAATTCTCTGCCGGAACATTCAGCGCCATGTCAATAAGATGCTCATGGCAGAAATGCATGTTGACACTGAAACCGGTCGAAGAGACCAGGATCAGGGCCGCGATGACAATATGGAATACCTTCTTAAACATCTCTTATTTCGGTCAAATATAAAAGTTTAACAGTTAATATGGCAATTTGTTTGAAGAAAATATTTTTCATTGATCTTAACAGGAAATTAGCAATGCAGAATATTTTTATTAGTTTTCCTTTTTGAAACTGATATTAAACTTATCAAATGAAAGTATCCCGTTATTTTGCTGTCCTGATTTTGCTGACTGCCCTTGCTTCCTGCAGCAATGAGAAAAATATAAAAACACTCCCCGAAGTCGACCACAAGGACCTCTCCAACCTGCATGGATTCAACCTGCTGGAGAAATTTACCAGCGGCTGGCAATGTGAACCTTACCTGGAACGTGATTTTCAACTGATCTCCGATTACGGATTTAATTTTGTGCGTTTGCCCATGGACTACCGTTGTATTACGGAACCGGGGAAATGGGACCAGCTTTCTGAAGGTCCCATGGAGGACCTGGACCAGGCCATTGAATTTGGTGAAAAATACGGGATCCACGTCTGTATCAACCTGCACCATGCTCCGGGTTACTGCATCAATGCAAGGGACCTCTATTCACCCGATTCCAGTTTGTGGACAGGGAAATCTGCGCAGGATGCATTTGTTTCGCTGTGGCGGCAGATGGCTGAGCGTTACAAGGGCATCAGTAATGACAATGTAAGTTTTAACCTGTTAAATGAGCCGGTAGGGACTTCCAAGGAGGCCTACCTTGAAGTGGCCATCCGCGCCATTGAAGCCATTCGTGAAGTGGATCCCGACCGGCTGATCATGTCGGACGGCTGGAATGTGGGTCGCGACCCTATTCCGGAGCTGGCACCTTATGATGTGGTGCAGATGTTCAGGGGGTACTGGCCAATGAGCATTACGCATTGCGGGGCGAACTGGACCAATAATGAGTATGGACCTGATCCTGAATGGCCCAGTAATCAGTATCTTGGACAGCATATTCGCGCGGGCGGGGAAGGAAGCCCTGGCATTCCGCTTACCGTGAAGCACCATTTTGCAGAAGAAACCCCTGCCGAGATCATCATTTTGCGTGTGTGTGGTCCATCAACGATGGAGGTCAGGTCTGGAGTCCGGGTGATCTTTGAACGTTCATTTGATCCGGAATCGGATGAAGTTGTGGCACATGAGACAGACCGCAGCACAGGCACCAAAACGGGGGTATACCTCGATACCATGCAATTTGCCGTACCGGCCGGAACGAAAGAACTTACCGTGCATGCCGTGGGCGGTGAGTGGATTACCTTTGGCCGTTTGTCGCTGTTTACTGAGGGTGCAGCCCAGGATCCGGTGGTGATCATTCCAGGCAATGTCTGGAGCAATGCCAATGAGGCGGTGCTGTTAAAGGAGGGGGGATTTGTGACTGAGAATGCTCCCAATGCTGATTGGGACAGCATCTACCGGCAGGATCACCTTGAACCGTGGATCAACTTTATGAATGAGCATAATATCGGGATCATGGTGGGCGAGTGGGGCGTATACGAAAGGGCCCCGCGCGAGGTCACCATGGAATGGATGGAATATATGCTGGAGACCTGGCAGGAGTATGACCTGGGCTGGGCCATGTGGAACTTCAGGGGCAGCTTTGGTGTGGCTGAAAATAATCGCAGGGACACGGAATTTACCGAAGTGGACGGATTGATGATGGACGAGGAGATGCTGAAGATACTGAAGGAGGCGATATCCGAATAAGCACGGAAAAAAATACAGATCCTGGAACAATTACGGTATTCGGCAAGCCATTTGGTGGCACAGCCCGGGTGCGGCCCTATCCCTTTTGATCTTCATGGCGGTTGAAGCTGTAAATGACAGGCTGCGCAGGCACTGCCGTATATCGACTTAATACTCTACTTTAGAATCATTCTAAAATACTTTAACTCCTGAAATTCAGCAGCTTTATATTGATATGGGTAGGAATTTTTCATAAATTTATTTGACTAAGATTCCATGAACAGTCCTTTATCCGGGAGACTGAAATGGATGAGCACAGTCTGCACCAACGATCTGATCTATGAAAAAACGAAAAAAAGTTCTCCTGCCGGTGATCATGATCACCCTGCTGGGATTGTTCTCCGTTTCCTTTCATGCTATCTGGGAAGTGCGATATTCCTATGATGATTTCGAAAAACCCGGGTATTGCAACCAGTGTCACGACCTTTTCTACCAGCAATGGGACCAGTCCATGATGTCGGATGCCTACAACCATGAATGGGACGAGATTGAGTATTTCAAACTGGCAGTGGCACATACGGAGAATGATCCGGACATTCCGGCAGCTGTGCATGAAGGGTGCAATGGCTGCCATACACCCATGGCCTTCCTGGCAGGTGATATGCCGCCCCCCGATCCGAAGACCAATCCGCGCGCCAATGAATCCGTCAGTTGTGATGTATGTCACAACATCAAGGGCTTTGAAGGTGATATTCCGTTCAATCACAACTACATTCTCGAACCCGGTGGTCCCAAATTCAGCGCCCGGAAAGGGGAGGTGACTTCCCCCAACCACGAGATCGATACCACGGCCTTCTACCGTACAGCGGAATTCTGTGGCGTTTGTCATAACGAAAAGAGTCCCCACGATGTGTGGGTAAAATCTACCCACCTGGAGCTGCAGGAGGGACCTTATTATGCTGAGGGAGTCGTTTGCCACGATTGTCACATGCCCGATGCTCCGGGCAAAACAGCCAAAATGGGTGCCCGTTATGATGATGCAAAGATGCACCTGTTCAACGGGGCACATGATCCCGGGAAGATCAGAGGAACCGTGGAGATCGGGATGACACCCGACAGGCAGGATTATGTTCCGGGGGAACCCATGGTGCTGACAGTTACACTGTATAACCAGAAGACCGGTCATAAGTTCCCGACGGGATCGGTGGAGGACCGGATTGTGTGGTTGCATGTGGAAGCGGTGGATGAAAAAGGAAATGTGTACCACCTGCCGGTGGATAAGAAAGGATTCGAGGGGGAAGAATATACGATTGCCAGCGAGGAACTGGCCTACCAGGATCTGGGGGTGCCTTTGGGGATCGAAAACTTTGAGGGTTTGCGCAGGGAGATGGTACCGGTGGGCGACAGGATCTTCAGGATGCCCTATTTCGACCCGCAGGGCAGAATGACCATGATGCAGTGGAACGCGGCCTCGCTGGGTGTCGATTACAGGATCGGACCGCGGGAGACAAAGGTGGAGACGTACACCTTCGAAATCCCCTATGAAGTGACCCCGGGTGAGCTCATTTTGAAGGCAGTGATGAATTATCGCCTGCTGGTAAAATCCGTGGGGGAATATTTGGATGTCCCCGAAGAGGAATACACCGCCATGATGGTCAATGAGCAGGAAACAACAGTTACTATCTATCCATAAATTTTGAATGATATGAAATGCAGCAGACTCTTTATGACAGTCGTCCTTGCATTATTCATGGTTGAACAGGTACAAGCTATTCCGGCCTTTGCCAGGAAATACGGTATCAGTTGTACGATGTGCCATGCGCCTGCAGCGCCCAAATTAAAAGATTATGGCGACACTTTTGCCGGAAACGGTTTCAAGCTCACCGATTACCAGGCGCCGCGTTATTTCCAGGATGCCGGCGACGACAAGCTGTCGCTGATCAGGGATTTTCCTATCGCTGTGCGGTTGGAGGGTTATCTACAGGCGGGATTTTCCGGAGACGGTAAGGTAGATATGTCTGCCCCCTACCTGGTTAAAGTGTTGTCAGGAGGACAGCTTTCTGAAAAACTGGCCTATTATTTCTATTTCTTCATGGATGAGCGCGGTGAGGTTGCCGGAGTGGAGGATGCTTTCCTGGTGTATGACAATCTATTTGATACTGAACTTGACATTTACATGGGTCAGTTCCAGGTATCGGATCCCTTGTTTAAGCGCGAGTTGCGGCTCACCTTCGAGGATTACCATGTGTATGGCTCTCAAATCGGTTTGTCGGATTTCAACCTGAAATATGACAAGGGGATCATGCTGACTTACAGTTTGCCCACCTCCACCGACATCATGTTCGAGGTGGTGAACGGAAACGGTTTGTCCGGACTGCAGGAAGGGGGATTTTTTGACAAGGATCCCTATAAGAATTACCTGGGAAGGATCTCCCAGGACATCGGTGATTTCCTCAGGATTGGTGCAATGGGTTACCTGGGGAAGGAAGAGATTACACATGAGTTGCTTTCGGTCACCAACCAGGCCTGGTTTGCCGGTCCGGATGCAACGCTCAGTATTTCAGACAAGCTGGAGGTGAATTTCCAGTATGTCATGAGGCATGACGACCAGGTGCTGACAGGAGATATTACCAACAATCGTATTTCGGATATCAACACAAACGGGATGATGGGAGAGGTCGTTTACAGTCCGCAGGGCGACAAGAGTAACTGGTTCCTGGTGGGATTGTACAACCGGGTTGAGTCGGATTTTGATCCTGCAGACTATCATTCGGCGACCGTTCATCTTGGATACCTGTTGCGGCGCAATGTAAGGCTGGGGCTTGAGTACACGCAGGTGTTCACTGATCCGGCTGATCAATTCGGCAGGTTGTCATTTGGATTTGTGGCGGGGATCTGACCCCACCCATTTGCCGTCTAATCTCAAGTTTTTTTAAGGAGGACGGTCCTCCTTCGCCAAGGCTACGGAGGACAAAGGGGGACGGGGAGGCAGTGAGACGGTGAGACGATGGAGGGCCAATTCCGTTGATCATATACTGTCTCACTGTCGAACGGATTGTCTGTGTTGCGGTGATGCAGTGATGCAGTATTGCGGTATTTTTAATACTATACAGCCAATTCAGTTGATCATTTACTGACGCACTGTCGAACTTCCGCACCGACGATCCGGTTTGGTTGCTTTTGTATTTACTTCGACATTCGACATTCGACATTCCTCCGTGGTCCTTTGTGAAACAGCTTTCTTTCCCAGTCTCCCCGGTTCCTGAGCACAGTACCGAGCCTGCCGAGGGACCGCTCATTACCGCACTGTCGCACCGTCTCACTGACGAATTGGCCCCCCTGGCTCCTGGCTCTTGAAATATATATTTTTATAGCTATATAAATATATATTTCATTAAGTTGCTGATGTACTTTATTTTAGACCTTTGCCATTTACCTCACCCCCGTCCCCTCTCCATGTGGAGAGGGGTGAAGGGGTGAGGAGACAATCTCTCCACGATAAAGAGGAAACGGGGGTAAGGAGAAAATCTCTCCACATTTGTTTTGAGCTTCAATATTTAATAGCTTAGTTCTCAAATAAAAAACACCCTTAACACATGTACCGGATAACATTTCTATGCCTCATGGCAGCATCGTTTACCCTGTCCTGTCAGCAACGATCTTCCAACAATTCATTATTGGCCGGGGACATTCAGTCTGAAGAGGACCTGTTTGAAGCCATGGAATCCAATACACAATGGCCCTCTTATCGTGGATTTTATGCTTCGGGCTATATAAAGGATGCGCAATTGCCCGACAGTTTCAACATTGAAACCGGTCACAACGTAAAGTGGAACATTGAGATTCCCGGTCTTGGTTTATCCTGTCCGTCGATATGGGATGACATGGTGTTTATCACCACAGCGGTCAGCGAGGATGACAAGGAGGGATACCTTACCGGGATGTATGGCGATATCGAACCGGTTGCTGATTCCTCGCTGCACACATGGAAGCTCTATCGTATCGAAAGAAAGTCCGGTAAGATTGTATGGGAACGAGACCTTCACGAGGGAATTCCGAAAGTAAAGCGGCATCCGAAATCATCCCATGCGAATACAACTGCAGCAACCGACGGAAGGCATGTCGTTGTATTCATAGGGTCTGAAGGGTTGTATTGCTATAATGTCGATGGTGAACTTTTATGGAAAAGGGATTTCGGACTGATCAGGTCTGCCTGGGACAAGTTTGAATGGGCAGAATGGGAATTCAGCAGTTCGCCCGTGATCTTTCGTGACAAAGTGATCATTCAGGCCGATGCATTGAACCAGGCCTTTATAGCAATTCTTGACCTTGCAACAGGGGAAACCCTGTGGAGGCAGGAGCGGGATGAAATTTCCACCTGGAGCACTCCCAACATCTATTTCGATGGAGATCAGCCCAGGATTGCCGTTAACGGGTACAAACATACCGGGGCCTATGACCTGGAGACCGGTGAGGAGATCTGGAAACTCAATGGCGGCGGGGACATTCCCATACCAACTCCCATTACCTGGAAGGACCTTGTCTTCTTTAACAGTGCACACGGGAGGCATGCACCATTAATGGCCATTCGTAATGACGCAAGGGGTGAAATTCAATATCCCGACAATGACTCCGTATTTGATAAAGCATTTGCCTGGTTTTACGACAGGGAAGCGTCGTACATAAATTCAGTGGTGGTGTATGACAGCCTGTTGTACCGGTTCAGGTGGAACGGTAACCTGACCTGCTTCAATGCGCGTACCGGGGAAAGGATCTACAGTGAATCGGTACACCCCTACAGCTTTGTGGCTTCCCCGGTCATTGCCGGAGATAGACTGTACCTTGTTGCCGAGGAGGGAACATTGTATACGGTGCAGGTGGGGAAAGAGTTCAGGGTATTGAAGCGGATCCCGTTGGGTGAGGTTTCGCTGGTTACACCGGGAATATCGAAGGATATGATCATTTTCAGGACAGCAGGGAGGTTGATAGCTGTGGGGAAATAAAGACGCAGTATGCCACGTCTGTGCAGAGGTGCCAATACATTCATTTATTATTGGTTGGTTTTTGACGGTACTGGTATTGTGCAGCTAAGGAAAAATCCGTAATATTGCAGTCCGATTTTAAGGAGCCATAACTTTGGTTTAGGATAATAATCCACCTTCGCCAAGGCTACGGTGTATAAAGGGCCCATAGCTCAGTGCCGAAAAAGCAGAAATCTTTGATTTCATTCTTTTTCGAGCATCCTCGAAAATCTACAGAAGCGGAGCTTCCAAGATTTTCGGGACTGGTCAGAGCACCTGACTCGATGAGCTTTGGGAATGAAGAAAAGTAATATTTGGGGCCCATAGCTCAGCTGGTCAGAGCACCTGACTCATAATCAGGGGGTCGCTGGTTCGAGCCCAGCTGGGCCCACAAAAAACAGAGTGAGTGTGAAGAGCGAGAGCGATGAACACGGCTCTGTTTTTTTCTTCACTCTCGCTCTCAACCTCACACTCTGTTCATTGTATTAGATATTTTCTTTGGTGCCGCTTAGTTGCCAGGATTTGAAGGAAAAGGTTGGAGGGAAATGCCATTTATGAAGATATTATTCAGCCAGAATTCGATACAATTCAAGGTTAAGGTAGTAATGATGTCCTCCCATCTCTTTCTTTTCAAGTACTTGAAAATCGCACAATTTATTTAAATAATCTCTTGCTGTATTTTCAGCATAGATTTTTTGGTCTGTAAGGTGTTTTACTTTTGTTAATGGCTGAGTAAATATTGCTCCTACTAAATCTTCCGGATTTCTGAGTTTTGGATCTTCTTTCTTTATGTGTTCCAGAATAGACTCTTTTGAGGCGACTATATCATTAATCTTGTTGAACGTTTGGTTTGAAGTACTCTCAATAGCTCTGAACATAAATAAAAACCAGTTCCTCCAATCACCTCTCTGGGAAACTCCATTCAATCCGGAATAGTAATCGTTTTTATGATCCAGTATATATCTGCTTAGAAATAATATCGGAACATCTAACAGCCCCTTATTTGTTAAATAGTTAATATTGAAGATTCTTCCTGTTCTGCCATTACCATCTCTGAATGGATGAATTGCTTCAAATTGAAAATGGGCAATAGCCATCTTAATCAGAAAATCCAAATTGTATTGTTCATCATCATTTACAAATTCTACAAGGTTTTCCAAACGATCCTGGATTACTGCCTGATTTCTAGGTGGGGTATAGATTACCTGACCTGCATCTGGTCCTGTTCCACCTTGCTTAATTGTTAATTGTACAAAACCAGGCCTAATCGTATCTTTTGATTGCTTAAATTCCTGAAATACTTTAATGAAATATTGCTGATCAAACTTTTTCGTATTTCGTAAGTAATTGTATCCAGACCAGAGGGCTTCTCTATATCTTAATACCTCCTTTGAGGCTCTGTTTGATTCAGTGTTTTTATCACTAAATGCTTTATACAACTCATCATCGGTTGTAAATATATTTTCGATTTCACTTGAAATTTTCGCTTCTTGCAGACTAATTGTATTTATTAATAATCCTTGATTTGGAATTACTGCGCTACGCCCATATAGTTTTCCTAATGCAGCTTTAGCATCTCCCAGTTTTCTTAATATCTCTGTTGTATCGTACAGTTCCTCTCTAATTGGCAAGGGCGGAAGCTTATTCCAGGGCTCATTTCTGTTTGGATTTATTGAGTAAAGTAATTCTGTCATGAGTCAATAATTAATTTCATTTATATTCTTTCATCAAAATTACAACAATCTCACAAACAAACATTAAAATTTACACATTTTAATGTTTATAAGAATTTTGGCCTTAAAATATGATTTATCCCCCCCCCCAGACATTAAAAAGACAATGAATTAATGCTTGTCCTGATTTGGACCTTAACCGATGTATAATAACCTGGTAAAAATTGCCAGTTTTTTCGCCAGTATTCCTGTAAATCCGTGAAAACCTGTGTAATATTTTACATAAAATGAACAGTCACAAAACTTTTTCAATAAGAAAGAAGTAAGAAAGAAAGGCAGGACAAAATGTAAATATAGATCTCCTGTTATTGTTTTGTAGTAATTACGACCACATCATTGTCACCTCTTGTTCCGTATATGCGGGCATCGCTGCCTTTTAGCACTTTTATGGACCTGACAATACATGGCCTGATCCAGTCAATGGAAGTTTCTTTTTGACCATCCACAATGATCAGTGGTGGGGACATGCCAGAAAAGGAGGTGATTCCATCCCTGTGGGTGATCACTCCGGAATTGGAAACACTAATGCTGGGACCCAGTGTGGCTCTGAGCAATGAGTGCATGTTTGTGTATTTGCAGTAATCAATGTTCTCCTCAGCCAGATTGGCTGTGGCATAATTGAGATCAATCTCGGTGAGATATCCTGAGTTAATAGCCAGTTCCCGGTTCTTTTTAGTATCGATAAAAATAAGGTTGATTTTCAGGAAATCTGTTTCATTATTCACATTTATATTTTCCGGTTGAAAGCCTTTGGGTTCGATCTGAACGACGTCCTTCTCCAGGCAGACAATGGAAAAGTAACCCAGGGAGTCAGACATGGTAGTGGCTTTGGCCTTTTTAGAAGAGATCTCCACATTCATAACAGGAAAGGAGTTATAGGCAGTCAGTTTCCCTTTTACAGCCATTGTCTGAGCACAAACAGTGGATGTAAATATAATTACTGACACAAGGATCAGACAGTATTTCATGTTAAGATGATTTGGTTACCTTAAAGATACAAAAAATACAGAATCCTAAACTATTCACGAGTTCAATATCGGAATATATGTCTTTCAGGATTTGAATCAGGAGAAATTTGCGTTTGCTTAAATCAATCATCAGGAAAAATTTTCTTTACTCTGTCGGCCAAAGCTTTTGACATATAAATGGGAAGGAGTTCATATACTCTTGTCTTATTCAGCGGATTCAGATTATCAAAATAATAGTTCGTATTCAGGTATAAAATATCCAGGAAAGCCCTTTCAGCGGTGGCGATGTTAACCTGATTACTTTGCCTGGAAATCCCCTTTGTGTTGGCAATTATCTCGCCCTTAATTTTGCGGTAAACATAGGTTTTATCCTCCACTTCAATACTGCGGCTTAAATAACTAATGGAAGTAATTCGTGAATCATACTGAAATATTACCCCTGCCTTCTGAAGTACATATTCCAGTAAATATCCACCTTCTTAGAAGGTGGCTTTGAGTTGCCCCCATAGGGGGCTTTAAAAATCAAACTTATGTTGTTGATCTTCTGCAAGTTTTTCTTCTTTCTCCTGATGCTTGACGTATCGCTTTATTACGTCTTCATCTATCCCAACTGTACTGACAAAGTATCCGCGCGCCCAGAAATGATTGCCCCAATAAGGCTTTTGCTTCATCTTGGGATAGCTCCTGAACAACTTTATTGCAAGTTTCCCTTTCAATATCCCCATCAATTCAGATATGGATACCCGGGGTGGTACCGACACTACCAGGTGAATGTGATCAATTTGAACACTCAGCTCTTTAACCTCACATTTCTTCTATTCACACAACATATTTATGTCTTCCTCTATAAGCGCTTTAACCTGTCCTGTCAATATCCGAAATCGATACTTGGGAACCCATACAATGTGGTAATCACATTTATATATAACATGCGAAAGCTTCTTATACTTACTCATATTACAAATATAGGCAAACCCAAAAGAACATTACCACCGTCAAAGACGGTAGGTTTTTAAATTAAACTAAAGAAATATTGTTCAAAAAACAAATCTGAATATTACAGACTTCTTCAGAACGTGCGCGAGACAAATAGTTGGGAAGAATGGATAATATATATGGTAAAAGGTATTGGACAAACTGCTTTTGAAACCATTGGATTAACTCCGGCAACCTTTCACTAATCGTATAAAAGATTATCGAAAAATCCGTAAGGAAAGATTTGTTGCCATTGCAAAGATTTTATATACGAACGCCAATGACCAAAATGTCATCGATCTGCTCATATTTACCCATCCAGTCAATGATGGTTTTTTCCAGAATCACATGTTGCTCTTCAGTAGCTTTGTTGCTGATTTCGCAGAGCATCTTTCTAAATCGCTTTTTGAGAAATTTTTTACCATTTTCACCACCGAACTGATCGATATAACCGTCAGAGAAGGTGTAGATCATATCTCCTTCCTGTATTTCAACCTCCTGTTTTGAGAACTTCTGGTCCGGATTGTGATGTTCTCCAATTGGCATCCTGTCGGCAGGATATTCTATCAATTCTCCGTCACGAACCCGGTAGAGTGGATTGTTTGCGCCGGCATATTCCAGCTTTTTACGGGACCTGTCCATAATGCACAGGGCCAGGTCCATCCCGTCTTTTATCTCGGTATTTTTGGAATGGTCCTTAAGTGTCGTGACCAGTTTTAGCTTTAGTTGATCTAGCAGGGTAGAGGCGGTGTTTAGTTCATCATCCTTTACCACTTCGTTCAGGAGTGATGTTGCAAGCATGCTCATGAAAGCTCCTGGCACCCCGTGACCAGTGCAATCTGCAGCAATCCAGATGCGCTGCTTTTGCGTCTCTTTCACCCAGTAAAAATCACCACTGACAATATGCAGGGGTTTGTAGAAGAAAAAGCAATCCTTTAACACCTCCTTCACATATTGATCGGATGGCAGTTGTGAATCCTGGATATTCCTGGCATAGGCAATGCTCTCGTTGATAATCTTGTTTTGACGGTTGATTGTTTCATACTCTTCCTGGAGTTTCTTTTTCTGGGATGCAGTGGTTTTCTTGCTGATAAACAACCTGCGCTCAGTCTGATCCGCGAAATACCCGATAAAGACCAGTACGAAGACATTCACCCATCCTCCAAGAAATAAAAATAGTGTTGTTTCTTTGGAGGCAAATGGAAAAAGTAAGAATAAGATTGAATAAATGATCATGTAACCGGAAACCGTGAGCACCGCTATTGGAAATCGGATTTTAAGCACCAGGAAGCAGAATACTTCAATCATGGTGAAGAAAGAAATGAGGATAAGCAAGTCCTCTATCAGGAAATATGAGATGTACAGCCAGGTAAGCGCCGCCATTGCATTTGCTACTGATGCGGACCCCTGGTAGTACTTCAGCAGGTTCTCTTTATTAACGATATAGAGTGTTAAAGCAAACAGGGGAAATAGGATCAGCGTTACCAGCAGGCTTGCTCGAAAGAAATTCTCAGGTGTAAACAGCAGAACCATCAGGGTCATGAATATCCAGCCTGCATAGGAAAGGATGATGCCCAGCTTTATTACATTTCTGTTATTCTGCGAATAAGTAGCACGATACTCCTGCTCCAGGAATTTATCATCGAAAGAAAGGTTTAGTGCCATTTGCAGCAGGATTGATAACTGTCTGGAGAATAAAAGTAAGAAGAAACTCACTGAAAGTCAAGATACTCTGCTTTTTGGACACCATTTTTCAAGGGTATAACCGTTCTATCTATAAGTTTTCCGGGAAATTGCGAGAATATATTATGTAATCCATCGAATAAAAGAAACTCATAATCAAGGGGGGCAACAGCTGACAACCAACCATTTGGAGTAAGATCCGACTGGTTGGTTTTTTGTTTGAAAAGGACGGTTGGTTGTCAAACCACGATAAATGCGTGGTACAGGCAATATGGTATTGACTGGTACAGTCAGGGAAACTTTGGATCTGTTCGATATGACTGGATCTTGTGTCGGCCCCGGGAAGTTATTCATGGACTTTTTCGGAAAACCAGACCAGTAGTGATACACTATAACCTGTCAGGAATGCTTAAATAATGACAAAACAGATTTGAACCATTTCCTGATTCTGCTTTGAAATCCGGTTTTTGGCATCGGCAATACATTTCCCGAAGATCCGTTTTTTTGCGGGGTTATATCTCTTTCATAGGATACAGGATTTTCTGGATGATCTTTTTCAAGGACTGCATTTTCTTCAGCTACCTGTAAAACTTCTTCTCTTTCCTGAATGTATTTTGGCAAAATATCACCTGCTCGGCGAAGATCCACGTTGAGCAGGTTCTGAACCGATTTCATGAATCCCTCAATCATGACCTGGTCCTCTCCTTGCTCTTCCAGTACTCCGGCGAATACAGTTTTCTTGAATTCAAGCAGATGCAGAATGCGATGTTCAATTGAATATGCTGATACGAAATTGAATACCTGGATCTTCTTTTTTTGTCCCAGCCGGTATATCCTCCCGATCCGTTGTTCAAGCACTGCCGGATTCCAGGGCAGATCGAGGTTTATCAGGATGTTTGCCTGTTGCAGGTTTACCCCGACTCCCCCGGCATCGGTTGAAAGGAATACACGAAAGTTCTTATCCTCACGAAATTGCTCAATGATCTTTTTTCGCTGAATGGCTGGCACATCCCCGTTCAGGTATACAAACTGAAGATCCATTTTTCTGAATTCCCGGATAAGCAGTTCAAACATCCTTTTCCACTGGCTGAAAATGACCAGCTTATTCCCTTTGTATTCCATAAGATCCCTGATAAGGCTTGTAACTTCGGGAACTTTGTTTCCATGGTTGGTTTTGGGATCGAGGATATAAGTCGAATCAGCCACCATACGCATGCAATTAAGACATGTCATCAGAAGTTGCCGTTCCTCCTCTTCAAGGAATCCTAATTGAATCCACTTACTGGCCAGCCGGGACACGGTATTATAATAGTCTTCGTGTTCAGCGGACTGTTCACGGGTCATTTCAACGAAGAAATTTTTATCAATTCTTCCGGGAAGTTGGTCCTGGATCTCTTTCTTTGTTCTTCTGATCAGAATGTCCTCAAGGGTCTTTTTGATTGTTCGAAGATTCCTGTAGCCGCTCATTTTACCGTACTCATCCAAAACCTGGTGATTGTGCAGGAAACGAAACAGAGGCCCCAGTTTATACATGTCGAGGAATTCCACTATTGAATGCAGTTCATCAATGCGATTTTCAAGTGGAGTCCCCGTTGTGACGATAGCATATTCAGTGCGGATCTTTTTCACTACTTGGGCGGTTTGCGTTTTCCAGTTCTTGATCCGTTGAGCCTCGTCCACAATAATAAGCCCGGTTTTCAATTCTTCAATAAGGTGAAGATCGTTGCGTACCACACCATAGCTGATGATCTTGTAAAAACTGTCTTGCCTGTAAAGGTCTTTTCTTTTATGTATCAGACCTTCCACGATACAGGCTTCCCTGCCTGTGAATTTCATGATCTCGCTTTTCCACTGGTATTTCAGAGAAGTAGGGCAAAGGATCAGTACCCTTGATACGCCAAAAAAACGAGCAAATACTTCAACGGCAGCAATAGCCTGAACGGTCTTCCCAAGCCCCATGTCATCGGCAAGCAATACCCTGCCAGCTCTGAGCATTCCCATCACCCCTTCTTTCTGGTAGGGGTAGAGCCTGGTGCGGACTAGATCATCAAAGATCTTGCTATTGGTTCCGTCCGGGAATATCTCCTTCAGCCTTTCTTGTCTTGACTTTGCTTCCTTGTGTCCTTTGATAAACTCAAAAACGTCCGGATAAATACGAAATGCCGGGTCCATCGGGGCGGCTTCCTGGATAAATGTATCCAGTTCGGTTATCATTCCGGTTTGCAGAAATCCCTCATCGTCAAAAAATTCTTCCTCTCGCGGATACTTGTCGATGTGATCTGCTTTTTTGAGCCGGACCAGTCGGTCCCTGCCATAGTATATACTCAGGGAAGAATATGTGTTCTTTTGTGATTTAGTTATAAGTTTTTGGTACTTCTTAAAACGGAGTTTGCTCAAAAGGACAAATTCAACGTGTTTGCATGTACCTAAAGTGTTTACCCTGAAATCAGGGCATGAACAGTAATTAAAACTACTGATGTTATCCCTGATGGATACTTTGTAGGTTTTGTTGGTATCGGGATTATAAACCTCATAGTCTGAATAAAGGGGCTCGGATCCAACATTCCTGACTTTGAATTTCTGCTCCAGGGCGTACTGTTTCCTCAGGGCTGACTGCCATTCTTCAACTGTCAAATCGCTTGGTTTCCTGTAATACGGTACTCTTTTTATTTCCATTTGTTTAGCCATACTGCTTTCCATTGTTTCAATTGTTGATTGATTTCATGCTTATCGAAATAATCCGGATTAAAGTCGTCCTTAAAATTATCTTCCAGGAATAACTTTCGTTCGTCTTCATCCAGCTTGGTTAATTTTTCCAGCACATTCATATAGCCCCAAACACCGCCAGAATCTTCCGGGGGACAACGCATCATTCCGTTCAGACATATAGGGTGGTCTTTCTTTCCGGTAGTAACGATCTTATCCAGCCAGATTTCATGCTGCCATCCATCCCCGAAATCATATTCGTAGATTATGCGTTCATGTTGTTTGGTCAGGATATCTTTTATGGACAGATCACTGTAATCCACTTGCTTCATCGTACCCCTCCCGCCATCATCCAGTCTGGGAACATAAAACGTATCCCCCTTAATAAAGTGATGAAGGTGCAAGTCTTGCCATCCCATTACTTGTTGAATGAGCCTGTGAAAAATTGCCAGGGGCATTTCAGGTTTAACCAGGGCCGTTCTCCAGATATACGGCTCAAATCCCATTAATACTATATGCATGTGGTATAGTGTATCCTTTGCGAAAGTTCCTACCTGCTGCTTGAGTTTATCATTCCAGTAATCAACGTACTTCTCATAACCTTCCTTGTGGGTCAGGAATTGAATATGCTGGAAGGCAGTTAGCCGATATGCTTTTATCTCTTTCAATCCTGAACGAACAGCCTTCTCGGCCCTGTGATGACCATCAATCAGGTTGTATTGATCCGGCGAGATTTCAGCAAGTATTATTGGCTTTGAAACATCTACAGAATCCAGGTGATTTTCATTGATATGAGAAGATTTGGAATATATCTCTTTTACAACAACGGTCTAGGGGGCAAACACATCCGGGTTGTTATGGAGATACACAATCATTTTGGAAATATTGAACTTAAAAATACCGTTCGCATAGACCTCATCCACATCATCAGTCAGGCATGGTTTGAAATTCTTATCAATCTTTAATTTTTTTTGCACGGATTAGGATTTTACTGTTTGCGATTACACTTATATTTTTGCTGAATGCACTCCTTAAAGAAAAGCATTTTTCAGCTTTCTGCCTGGTCGAATACCAGTTTTTTAAAGTCACGTGACTTTAGTTTGAAATCTATTTCCTGGCAGGATTCCAGAATCCTGTCGTACAGGTCAGTGAAATTTGTAATACCGAATTTATATTCCAGATAGCCGAAATCCGTATCTGTTATTCCCGACAAAAAAATGAAGTCATAGAAATCCCGGCCCTTTCCTCTTTCGAGCACATCTCCGGATTTCATAGAAAGAAGTATAGAAGATGAAGGAGCGAAAATCTGGATGAATACATTGAACTTTTGTATAATAGGCTTTTCGGGTTCGTATTCATAATTATGTGGTTCGCATTCGATTTTGATCAGGAGTTTCTTTTCCCGATGACCAGTGAAGCCCAAATCAAAAGGTAATTCAGGGGAAACGATATTTCTTCTTAATGCAACCAGCTTTTGATCCTTTTCCTTGTCATCAACCTCAACATTAATACCTTCTTGCCTTAACCCGTCTAAAACCATTTCGGTAGGATTCATGAATTCTTCCCTGGATAGATTGAAGCAGTCAAAGTCAAGATTCTCGCTGAAACGTTGTATCTGATGAAGTATCCGCAGGTTGGTTCCCCCGATAAAACTCGGCGTTGATGATTTTTGGCAATTCTGTTTCGTTCAGCCTCAGATCTTTAATATCTTTCTCAGTGTTGTAATAATTATTGATATAGAAGAAATCCAGAAGTGCTTTCTGAGGGGAGGCTACCATGATCTTCCTGCTTTTTCCGCGTTCACCCCATGAAGGGATCCACATCTTCAAGTACATATCCAAAACAAAACAATTCCGGTTTTATCCTGTGATAATCAATAGATCCCAAAGGGGTTGAAAATTTGTTAGTCTTCCGGGTAATATCAGAGGTAGTTGCGGCTATCATTTTCGGTATCAGGTTATACCAGGAAAGAGCAGAATGTAAACTAATGTAAGAAGGAGAATAGATCACGTTGGCGGCCAGTCATTCCATATTTTCACTGTTTTCCGCATCGTTAAACGCATACCAGCGATTGCGCAATTTCAAAATATATCCTTTTTCCTGCCAGCGGACCAGGTTCATCAGATTCATGGATGGAAATTGCGTTCTTAATATCCTGCACTGAAAACACCCGAAAAGGTCTCATTTTATCCTGAAATTCAACCCACATATATTTCCAAATGTATACAAAAATATATGATAATGGAATTAAATAGGGCTTACTGAAAAAGTCTGTAGTGCATCAGCTACAAGGCCGGCAAGGCGAAGCTGTATACCAATACTGCGAGCCGCAGCCAACGCGGTAGATGATGTGCTACAGACTAAAGAAATATTATTCGAAAAATGCAAGGTTTTTTCAGATATTGACTGAAAACCTTGCATTTGATAAATAAATAATCTGCCTATGATGCTTATTATAAGATTATTTCTGTTTTTCAGCAGGCCCTAAATATAATGTACTGACTAATAACCGGGGGGGTCGCTGGTTGGTTTTCTCTATGGTGCCAGTCTGGCGCCAGGATTTTGGGGGAGAGGGTAGTGGGAGTTGACACCAAATTAAGGGATTCCTATTTTGATTTTAGAAAGTCCAGGAAGTTATCTCTATTGATCTCAAGGAACTCTGAATCGGGATAGTTTTGCATGAATACAGCTGGCACTTTTGATGACTTTCCTGAGTATTTCATTTCATAGGCGTACAGGGAGCCTTCCCGTTCCTCAATATAATCGATTTCTTTCTGAGTATAAGTCCTCCAGAAAAACCTGTTTGCAGTAATCCGGTTAAATGAAAGGAATTTTTGCCGTTCAGATATACAGTAGTTTTCCCAAAGTTGTCCGGAGTCATTTCTGATATTTATGGGGTTTAAGTTGGCTATCAAAGCATTTCGTATTCCATTGTCCCAAAAGTAATACCGGGGAGTTTTCGTGAACTCATTTCGCATGTTCCTGCTAAATCCTGGCAAGGAAAAAATGATGAACATCTTTTCCAGTATATTTAGATATCGTTGCACCGTCCTAACGTTAACCTGAAGTCTGCCGGCTAATTCAGAATATGAAATGTCATGACCTATCTGGAAAGCTATTAATCTTAAAAGATTTAATATGAATACAGAATCTTTTTGCAGATCAAATTCAAGAATATCTTTGAGCAAGTAGCCATTCTTTATACTATTCAGTATTTCTTCCTTTTGTTTTATTTCTTGTTCCAGATAAACCTGAGGATACAAACCGTAAATGAGTTTTTCTTCCAGTGCTTTTCTTGCATCAAGGAAATCTTCATCCAGTTCTTCCTGCGAAAGGCCAAAAAGATTCAGGAATAAACTCCTTCCGGTTAAAGGTTCCCCAATTTGATTATATAATTCGAATGATGAGGACCCGGTAAAAAAGACAGCAAGTTCCGGGAGGTTGTCGACAATCAATTTTAGATTGTTCCCTATGTTTGGGATTTTTTGTGCTTCATCAATGAAAAGGTGCGTGTATCCTGAAGTAGCAGACTTAAAAAGATTTAGTTTTTGGCTTGAGAATAATTCCTGTACATCAAAATCTTCGCCAGATATAATAAGAGGCCTCCCTGATATCTTTTCTGCCAGTTGATTCATCAGGACTGTTTTCCCTGTTCTCCTCGCGCCGAATAGTCCAACTGCAAATCCAGGCTTCAGGTTGACTGCGATA
This sequence comes from Bacteroidales bacterium, assembly GCA_021738565.1. Lineage (GTDB taxonomy): Bacteria > Bacteroidota > Bacteroidia > Bacteroidales > M55B112. Next base: position 71,441 of record JAIPBT010000005.1, on the reverse strand, counting down.
TAAGATTGTAGTTTGCGTACTATCATGATTTAAATATACAACACAAAGATACATGAATAATTTTAATTACATGTAGCGAAATACATGAATTAAACAAAATACATGTATTATCTCAAAGATCGAACATATTTTCTGTAGAAGTATAAGGTGCCAGTTTTTTCGCCAACATCCCAACAAAGCCATTTAAACCAGTGTAATATTTTACATATAATTTGTAGTTGATTTGAATGGTTTAATTACATATGCCCCTGTTAATGTTGAAGATAACTCAAAATACTCACCTTTTTGGAAGTGGATAACATATCAAAAAAAGGACACTCATAATCAGGGGGTCGCTGGTTCGTGGTTTTTTCTTTGGTGCCAGTTTGTTGCCAGGATTTGGGGGAGAGTATGGTCAAACTGATCACCTTACTTTGTTATTAGGTTGTCAGTTTAACCGAGTTTTCCAATCCCTGAATGTTCCATACTTCCCGCAGATGCGTCCGAAGGACGAGAGGCGGGGAGACGAGGTGAGGGGGAGACCCGCCTTCGCTGAAGCTTCAGCGGGCGAGTAGGGCGATGGGTCCTCCTTCTCCGCCAAGGCGGATTTGGCGGACAGAGAGACGGAAGGCACTGATCCCGGGAGGGATCACAGATAGTAACCCGGGATCGCAGATCCGGGGTCAGACGCACACCCCGACACCCAACCTGCCGCCCTCCGCTATGGCGGAGGAAAAGCGGAATTAGACCTCACCGAAGAAGAACAGCTGGTACTAAACCTTCTGAAAGAACAATCTCCAATCGATCTAAACGAGCTCAAAGCCCAGACCGGGCTGAGCAACAAGAAGTGGGATATAGCTATAAAAGGGCTTCGGAAACACAACCTCGTCAAGGTGGAGAAGACTGCTGAAGGCTTGGTGGTGATGTTGATTTAACCCCTGGGTTGATATCTCGTTAAAAATTATAAGGGCCTATGTTTTAGTACATAGGCCTTTTTTTGTCGCTGGTTTGTCTTTAGAAGGATAATCCTACATTAAGGCTTATTCTGTGGAACCCTCATAATTTATACATGTTCTGTTGTGATCGCCGTTACATGAGGGTTTCATACTAAATTTTTCCTGGTTATTTTCCTGCAATTTAGATAATTACAATTTATAGAAAGGATCTTATAATTATATGCAGCGATTTGTTCAAATCATTTTCCACTCTAACTGCATAGGAAGCACCTGAGGTTTTACTTTTAGAATTTTCTGGATGCTAAATATCCCCAGATGTATGCTGAGGGCCCCATCGTATTATCTACTGTGTATTCATTCATCGAGGCCCAGCGGTAAACATCAAAGTATGATTCGGCTGAGGGCCATTGAAGAGAAGCAGGAACACATTCCCTGCTTACCCTAATTCCATGCACATTATTTGTTGTACCAAATACCGGAATTTCGCAAGGTCCACAAACAGTAATTCCGACAGGTGCAGGCTGTCCTGTAAACCTGGAGTCAATGTGCAGCGGATGGATGACCGGATTCTCACCTAAACCTGTTGTTAAAACCAAATTCATTGGATTTGCACCCGCAGAAAAGAGGGTAGAACGTATAATGGTTTTCAGGTATTCACTTTCCCCTGAAAGGTAATGAGCCCTAACCAAAGTTCTTGAAGCAGGTATTGAATAGGTGGCTGCCCAACCACCCAATGCTTTGCCGGGAACTGCAGTTGTGATTCCATATGCACTTTTCCCCGAAAGTTCAACCAGCAGGTCAGCCTCTTTTATAATATGGTCTATTGCTGCCTGTTGCACCTTTTCTTCAGCCAGGGATTTATTCAATGTTGCGTAAACAAAAGCTGCGCTGGTGCTGTTGTTTTGAAAGTTTTGACTTTTAAAATAAATTTCATGCCATTTGGTGTTTTCGGTCAAACGGTAAAGTTCAGCTGCGGCAAGGTTTCTTTCCAATGGCACTTCTTTTTTTGCCCGTTCCATTATATTTTCATAACCTTTATCCCCTATCCATTTTTGATACTCCAGCTCCGACCACTCCATCGCCTTTACTGAGCTTTTTTCCCAGACTTGTGCTTTTTGATGTTCCCCGAGCATTTTCAGAACGAAGGCTGCCCGTGCTGCCACTCCTGCATAAATAAATCCTGACCAGTGGTCGGCAGCATAGGCCATATTGGTTAACTGATCATGCCAGGAGATATCCCCGGCAGGATGTTCCGAAGATTCAATTCCTCCGCGAATACCACCGTCTGGTAACTGAAGCCGGCGATAAACATCAAGGCCATAAAGCGCTTCATCCAGTATATCAGGCAATTCATTGTTTGATTCAGGAATATTGAGGGAAACGTTCATGAAGTAATTGGGACTTAATAACATCAATTCAAGCAAAAGCCGGGAAACATCAAGATGTTGTATTCGTCTGTCCCAGTCACCGGCATCCATCAATCCTCCCCAGGCATTATCCACTGAAATGTCGGTTATCCCGGCACATAAATTATCAAAGTTGTTCTTATCAGTACCCAAGGCATTCAGCCCGTTTCCGCTGTTTAACAAAGGGCATGTTGACTGAAAAACTACCACTCCATCATCTGGATGAAAACTTCTTGGACGCACAAAATCAGAATATGGTGGCCCCATGGCTATTCCACTTCGATGGACATAAAGTCCTTTAAGTGAAGTCAGGAAGGCATGTTTCCATGTGTCCTCCTTACCAATATTGAACGAATAACTACAGCCAATTCCTTCCACATACAACCGATAGCGGCCTGGTGTGTTAAAAGCACTGAAATCAAGCCGGATGACATCTGACTTACTATGATTAACTTTTGACCCTATTCCTTCCGGGACATCACCTTTCCATTGCATTACCCCTTTACCTGAAAACAGGCACTTATTGGAATTGTTTTCAATGATTGAAAACTCAATATTTTCAGGATAAACGTAGCCCCCTCCTGTTCCCATCCAGGTAGAGAGGTAGGCACACTTGTAAGGATCATCAGTGCGGAAACCAATTTGGGAAACGTGCACTGCTTCACTTCTTTTGTTTGCTGGATCGTGGGTGTAGTGAACATTATTATTTTTGAGGTTTAATCCTGGAAACTGCAACAGATATGATTCTCCAATCTTAAGCGAATCGGGCAATTTTAAGTATATATAATGTCTGGCTGTATAAGCCTTCCCGGGCCATCCGGTATCAATTGCCCAATTGGTGGGTTTTGTTTTTCGCCATACTTTTAGAGGAGAGATAGTTCTGTCATATTTGCTATGTCCAAAAGTACTAATCGTATAGCTGGAACTTAGGTCTGCCGCTGAAGAATCCAAATGCTCCCCAACAACCCGTTCAAGTATAACAAGGGTTTTGCGGTCTTTTCCCACAAGCGATCCAAGGTGTGCTCCGTTTCGTTCAACACTCACCGACCGTGGTTCGCCAAGCGGTGTTCTGCTATTTATGGTTATTACATCCGATGGTTCGGCATGATATGGTATTTGGATTATCGGAAGTAAACGGCCTTCATCTATCTCAACACAAATTACATCATGTGCTATTGCTGAAACATGCTTTATTTTGGGTAATAAATGATCCTGAAAATCTGACTGTGAATAAGAGGTAAAAAAACCGGATAAAGGGTGAATCAGAAACACAATTATGGTAACCACTCTCATAAAACTCATATTTTTAATATTTGGTTCAATGGACAATATTTGACAATTGTGAGACCACACATTTTAAAACTCTATTGCCTAAAAAATGGAGGATTAAGTTTTTATTTTTCACAATCATGCTTTTTCGAATCTTCATATTTTTCGATATCGAACAGGAATATTCCCTGTCCGTCACCGGCTCCTTTCATAAAACCAAACTGCAGGGCAATATATTTACCGGTAGGGTCTACAACGGGATTATCGGAACGAATTTTACCAGGGTAGCGTGATGAGAAATCAGCAAGTCTTTCTGCCGCACCGCTACCATCCAGGTTGAGCTTATACACATCCAGTTTATACTGGTTTCTTAATTCCATTGGCTGATGCCGGTCACTTTCAATCAATGTGAATTCTCCGTTCGGGTAAATACCTTCGGCTTCGTTGTAACTGTTGGGTAAATGTGTATAATCGGTGGTAACTCCGGTTTTGATGTTGTAACCATAGGTTTGTGAATGATGAAAAGCATCGTTGGCATCTCCCCAGTAATGCGTATAAATCAGTTCATCGTCATTGGGCGGCCTGAAATCCTGAGTTTCCAGCCGGACATTAGCACTTGAATCGTTATAATCTACAATGGTTTTTTTATTCACCAGTTCCGGAATTCCATCGTTATAAATGATGTCGGCCATTTTAATTTCCCTCTGACCATGGAGCGTCCACGCAATTTTCATATTATTGCGCGAAACAGCAGGCCCTTCATCAAAATGTTCTCCCAGTGAAATTGGGTTCTTGAGATCGTCCTTTTTAAGAAGGTACATTTCGAGGTTATGTCTGTGCTTTTCAGGTTCAGCAGGATCAAAATCCTTACCACCTATTCCCAATAGTAAGTCTCCGTTTTTCAGGCACAGCACCCGGAATATTCCGGCATGGTAAAATCCTTTTGTGACACAGGTGATTTCCCTTGTCTGAACATTGATTTTAAAAACATCTCCCACCAATTTGTTGAGAAAATAGATGTTTTCTGATGTTTCATCCCACTCAGGGCGTAATCCCCAGGTTGTAAGAATAGAAAAATAAGGAGGCAGATCTTTAACAAGTGCTTCAATAGTTTGACAGTTGCCGCCAAACATAAAAAACAGTGCGATTAAGGATAAACAGATTTTTCTCATCATGCGATTAATATATTTTATTTTAACCATTCTAACAAATGTAATGAAGAGGTAGAACTCCCTGAGGATTATTCTTACAACTTACCTTGAATAGCCGCAATCGGCTTATTGCTATTATCTGCCATAACACCAACAACAATTTTTTGAGTATAAATGCCGGGAAATCCTCTAGCCCAGAGTAGGATTAATAAACTAATTCTTACCTTTTTATATATTGATTTCACTCGAGCTTCAATTCAGGTATTATAGTTTAAATTACGCTTTTGCAGCCTTCTCTATATAGGATACTGTTGGTTTAAACTATATCCTATATCTACAATTGTTTTTCTTTTCAAAATTCATCAAGAAATTTTTCTTCGGAAATTTTGTGACAGTTTCCCCACCTGAATTTGATATAAAAAGTTGGTTGAAATTTTAGCTGTCATTCTTCTAAAATTTTAAAAAGTGTCTAATAGGTTTTGAATTGTCAAGCTATTCCATGGCTATATAGATTAAGCTAATCGAACCAGAAGGTAGACATCTGCTGCTGCCTGAAGAAAGTGCTAAAACCATAATCCTTTATTTCCATGGGATGCAGAAGGGTTTCAACATGTGTGGCACGGTAAGCAGAAACAGGTTTCGTGTTAAGCCGGATCAGGACATCCCCGTAACCGCCCATGTTCCAGAAGCGCAAAACGGTACCGCCCTCCTCACCAGGTTTTGCAGCCCATAACAGGATATCCGGATCTGAAACGGTAAGCATGGTATAATGTTCTTCCTGGAATGGTGCTCTTCTTTCACCGGAGACTTTACCTGCCACCAGCGGATTCTGCTGGTCCAGTGCGAACTTCATGGCTTTGGTCTGATTAAACCCGCCTGAGAAGGGTCGAAGCCCGAAATTCACATAAAAGAGGCTGTCTCCTCCCTGACTGTAGATTCCCAGATTATCATCCACCATGCCACCAACAAGGGCATGGATCGTGGATGATGATTCATCCAGGTATGAAGGCTCACTTTCACCCAGTTTGAAAAATTGACAATCCCTGTTGGAGATCACCATACCCCCGGTCTGGTTCCCTACCCAGACAAAATGGTTGAATGAGAGGTGGTCATATCGAGCCTTTCTCTCAGCATAATGACCACCGTTGGAGTGCAACTTGGCCTTGATGACCGCACCCACCTCTTCGTGCCAGACTTCCGGGAGATCAACATCCAGGTCAAATTTGCAGTACAGCGGATCCGGGAAGTTCTCAGTTATGGTGTTTTCAATATCGATCCTGGGGTTTGTGGCATAGAGCCGGATCAGGGTAACATGCTCTAAGGGTTCTGAGGATTCACACTTAATTTCAAGTACTTCATCGGTCTCCAGAACCACACGGATCTGATCCTCTTCAATAGTATTCTCGGAGATGTATGAATCTCCCGTCCCTGCTGTTTTTCCCGGTCCAAACTGATTCAGTACTGAAGCTACCCATTCCTTGTTGGTTTTCTTTTCTTTCAGTGATGTGATGGCTCCGTCAGGTGTAATGGTAATTATATAGTACGGTGTCACGATCCGGTTCCTTTCCACTGTAAACGGTTCTCTGACTTCAGCAGCCGTCCTTGTATCCTCTACCCATTCATATACCTGGTACCCGGTACCGGGAATCTCTCCTGACATGAAGGTTCCTGTTCGAAAATTCTCATTTTCAGGTTTAGTAATATAGATTTCATTCAATTCCCCGGTGGTCAGGTTTTTCATTAAACCGGGCTTGTCGGGAAGATTACTGATTTCAACAAACCCCTTTCGTTCATAATTCAGGCTGTTAAAAACGAAATACCGGTGTTTAGAATGACCGGCAGGAATAAGACTTCCTAAATCATTTAGTGCCCTTGCATGGAGGGTGTCCACATAAAGAGTGACCTTATGCTGCTGTTGCCTGGCCCAGTTTGCGACTTCATCCCGGGATACCCAGGTTCCATCAGCAGTCCATCCGTGTAATCCATAAACACTCAGTCCATAATAGAACTCTTCCTTAAGTTTATTAAGGTCAGCATACCTTCCCGGTTTCGCACGATCGGCTATGGCTGCCAATGCTTCTGCAGTTCTTAATTTCTCCATAGAACGACGCATCTGGGAAGTTGCAGCAGGAAGTGAGGCAGGATAGAGGTCCCATTCATTCCCATAAGCAAGGGTTTCCGAAGGAAGTATATCCCCGTAGGTGGCCTCGAAATCCCTGAAAAAATCAACTTCATTTGAAATATAAACTTTTGTACCCGGCAATGCACGGCTTTTCATCATTGCATGGAAATCGATGCTGAAATTGCGTCCATTGTCCCATCCCTTACTGAAGGCTCCCGCAATATTATAAGGGTAGCGCTCGCTTCCACACAGAGCATCCATTTGCTTAATAGCCAGTCTCGGATCAAGCGTTTCAGAATATCCTCCCAGTTCAGCATTCGGTCCGTACATCGAATACCACTTCATCAGGATCCGGCTGCCGTCCAGGCCAGTATACCAGTAGATCTCATGATCCCTGTCCCCTTTTACATCAATCTTGGTGGCGCAGTTGCAAACACCTTTCCAGCTGTATTTTGCACCCGCTCCGGCCCATAGCGAGGCCAGTCCGAGAGGAATGACTGAGCTTTCTATGGCATTGGCCATTTCAATCCCAATTCCATATTTGCGCTCCAGGTAACCTCCGTAATAGAACCTTCGAAGAATTGTTTCCGGTTTAAAACCCCCATATGTAGAGAGAGTGAAATTGTAAGGTACACTTCCTTGCTGGTTCCTGATCTGGTTAATCACCCGTGAAAAAAATTCAGGATCGGTCTTGTTCTCCAAAATATAAAGACACCAGGCCATATCGTAGTTCCACTTGACCTGTGAATCCACAGGTTTGCTTGCTGTTCGCTCAGTAAATGGAAGATAGAATTCTGACATCTCAATGGTCCACCTTGCCCATTGTTCTTCAGTTCCGTTCCACATCAGATCGGTATGGGTATCATTGGCCAGGTATAGTCTTTTCAGAGTATCTTCCTGGGCATAGATTCCGGATGCTACGACCAGTGCTGCAAGAAAAAAGATGAGATTCAGTTTCATAAAAAGGGCATCTTAAAGCAGTAAATTTAACTTATATTCGACAATTACAATTTGTATCTATTTAAATAAAATCACAATATGAGCAAAAACGGTTTCAAGGTCTACATTCCTCCAACATGAGATCTAAAGACCTAATTCGTTGATTATCAAAATTAATTAGTGCTTGCAAGAAAACGCCAATAGCTGCGTTATGCTCGCCTTCAAAACAGTCATTTACGATCAGTAAACTCCTGTTTATCAGGCATCGCATGCCTTGCTCTTGACGTTTTCTTATCAAGCACGGCTAAAAAGTATGAGTTTTCTTTCAGCCACTAATTAGTGAATATCACTAGTGTCCCGTTAAATATCGTTGTTACTGAACAAGTTAGGAAAATCATCAACTGGGACGGGAATTGATGTTTTGCTAAAGAGTTCATTTAGAGGCACTTTCTCAAAAGGAGTTATGCCACATAATTGAGAGAATGAATATAATGATTGGTCAATTTTATATCTTTTTTTAGCGATAGCGATGATAAGGTACATGCATAACGCAATCCAGATTTGGCAAAAAACAGCATTTTGGCTGGTGTCATAAAAAGATTTGATTTTAAGATGCTGCTTAATCCACTTATAGAACAACTCAACCTGCCAACGCTCCCTATAGAGCTCAGAGATAGTAAGAGCGTCGAACTCAGTATTATTGGTTATAAACCTGTAAACAACACTTGTGGAGAAGTCTTCATATATAACCATACTGAAGGGTTCAGGGTATTCCCTGGAAGATTTGTAACCTGTCAGTCTTATCATTTGATCACTTATTACACCTGTTTCCAGATCGGTAGGACTAGAACTTTCAACCACAAATTGCATGTTGTCCTTGGCCCTTGTTACGAAGAACGCTCTTTTTGCATGGATAAGATTGAACAGGCGGTAAAAATCAACGTACCCTTTATCCATCACGTAAATAGCAGCGGGCTCGATGTACAATTTGTCCAACAATCTGACATCGTGGATGGAAGCCTCAGTAAGGTATACATAGACAGGGAGATTGCACCTGAGATCCAGCAAAGTATGCATTTTGACACCACCTTTACCTTTCCTGAAAGTAGCCCATGGGCACAGTTTCAGGCACAGGGTTATTGTACTACTGTCAAAAGCATAAACAAGGTTGTCAATATCAAGCCTGAAACTGTTGTCAGCCCGATACATTGGGCGGGCAATATCTACAAGCACACGGGCAAAATCAGCATATATTCTCCAGTTGCGAAGTTCGTTAGCTTTGGCAAGAGTGTTTCTTGGAACAGCATGTCTTATGCCACAATGGTAGAGTTTATTGGAAACTGCATTAAGGCAGTTCTCAATATCACGAAGACTGTCTCTTTGAGTGAGCTGAGCGAAGCCCATAACATAGAGATGATCACGGCAAGTGAAATTACGAACCCGATGGTTCCCATTGTATCTGGCAACACATTTATCGAATTCGTATTCTGGTATCATAGACATAAGCTGTGCAAAAACTGTTTTCCCGTGATTCATGGCGATTATCTTTACGATCTCGCCATAAAAGTAAATTTCAAATCGTTGAAAAAATATATCTTTGTAACAAATTAATTATTAACTTTTTAACCAGACTGTCCAATTTTTAAACGGGACAGTAGTGTTAATAATAAAAATATTTCAGATGATTATTTGAGAATCCCACTGGTAATGAAAAATTATTTGAGATACCCATCCTTGTACGATGATGATGTAATTAAATATTTTTTGGATCCTAACTATATATCAAAATGGGATTTTATTAATACTGCGATTGAAACTGAATTGAAAAACAAAGATGAAATGTGTTTTAATCTCATTAAAGAAGTTTCTGATCTAGAAGAAGAATGAAAGTATATAATTCCAACATTTGGATATCTACTTGTCCCTCCCCTGTCCCAGCCCATTCCCACACCAAATCCCAACTCAATCATCATATTCGCGTTACCACCCGTTCATCTCATGTTTCCCGCAGATGGAATAAATTACCCCCAACCCCGACCCTTCCCCCGGTGGGTGAAGGGAGTTTCCTTCGGAATAATTTTATAGCCAATCTATTGGGGATCACTCACCCTTGGGGGAGGGATTCAGGGTGGGGGTCGTGTGAAGTAAATAGTGGGATCTCAACTTTCCGGTTGGGGCTTTAAATCAATTTGTCCGCATTTGGCTGAAGATTTACAATGTTTTTGGTAAAGTATTAGCATATTATTAGGAATCAGGCAGGATTAACTCAGGAGAAATTAGCTGAGCCGGAAGAGCATAATAAAAAATACGATGTGAAGAATATATAAATTGATATAAATAGTTATGATGATGAAATACATAATATTGTAGCTTGTATACAGAACTGTTATACATATATACATGTGATATGAAATTATTAACAGAATTTAAAAATTGATATAAATAATATATCATATATAAATCAGAATTTATAAAATTGAATGAAGAACATGTAAAATTGAATGAAGAACATGTAAAATTATATGAAGTGTATTTAAGATTAAAAACAGAAGCAATGTCTTGTGTTTTACAACTGGAATCCCTACCTTTCGATGGTTGGTATTCTGATGTTCAATCCTAACCCCATAACCATGCTTGCTTATAATTTTCAAAGGATCTTCAAGGCAAGGGGCATCGATAAGCCCTTTGCATATCTTACTGCACAGGGATTTTCCGACTCTTTTGCCTCAAAAGTGAAACGCAATAACGTGAAACGGCTTAACCCCGGGGAGCTGGAAAAGCTGTGTGTCATCCTCAGGTGTACCCCGAACGATCTGCTGGAGTGGACCGAGGATGGTACTTTTGAGCTGGATGAATCGCACCCGATGCGAAAACTAAAGAAGCCGGAAAAGATGCAGGACCTGAGCAAAACGATCCATTCGATCCCGCTGGACAGAGTGGAAGAGATCAATGAGATGATCAATGAGAAGATCAGGGATTACGATAAGAATGAATGATCGGATCAGGTGCCTGCCTGTTGTGTCACGGTGATCCGGAGACCCGGATTACCAGGGAGACAATGAGCATGATCAGGAAGCTTTACCCCAATGACCTGGCTGCCGGCTATGCAATGAATGATTTCAGCGTGAACAGATAGCAAACGAGCATCCCGGCGAAGGAAGATCACATCAGATTTAAGGATTGGTATAATAACCATATGGCTGGTGAAGATGAAATTTAGCAAAATAAAACTTATATTTATGCCTCCAGACGAATACTAACCAAAAAGATTTACCAAAAATGAAAAACACTTCCAGACGCAGATTTATCAGGCACACACTCATAGGAGCAACAGGTGTGGCCATTCTTCCTGCAATACATAGTTGCAAAACAGCCGTTGGGGCAAACGACATGATCCGAATAGGAATTATCGGACTCGGACAACAGGCTATGAACCTTATGAGAGGATTTGCCCGCATCGAGGGCGTCCGGGTCGTTGCCGGTGCTGATGTTTACGGCATTAAAAGAGAACGCTTTGAAAAGGCGATGAATGACTTTTACCTTGAAAGAGGTGAAAAGGTAAAGGTAAAGACCTATACCGATTACAATAAAATTCTCGAAAGGGATGATATCGATGCCGTGGTGATTGCCACGCCCGATCACTGGCATGCCATACAGGCCATTGCCGCATGCAAGGCAGGCAAAGACATCTACCTGGAGAAGCCCATCACATTCTCCATAAAGGAAAGCCATGAACTCGTGAAGGCCGTACGGGAAAACAATGTGATCCTGGCTGTGGGCAGTCAGCAGCGTTCAGACCATAATTTCCGTCATGCTGTGAAACTTGCACAAAGCGGCAAGCTTGGAACGCTTGAGAAAGTGTATGCGTCAGTGGGGCCCCCTCCGTCACCCTATGATCTTCCTGAAGAACCCATTCCTGCAGATCTCGATTGGGATGCATGGTTGGGTCCAATGCCCTATGTACATTACAATTCCGCGCTGAATCCTCCTATTTCCCTGGATCCGCCTGAAAATGAAACCTTCTGGGCGAGGTGGCGCTATTATAAGGAGACCGGTGGTGGATTTATGTGTGACTGGGGTGCACATAATTTTGATATAGGGCAGTGGGGCCTTGGAAAAAATGATGGCGGACCCACCAGGATTGTTCCCCCGGGAGTTGAAGGAAACGAATACCTGGCCTTTGAATACGACAACGGTGTGGTCATGACGAACCAGCCTTATGATGAAACAGGAGGCAAGGGAGTGAAGTTTATCGGCAGCGATGCATGGGTATCCGTCTGGCGGGGAGGAATAGCAGCTTCTGATGATTCATTGCTTCCCGGTGCCACTGAAGATGCAAATGAAGGATTAAAGTTTGAATCTGCAACCGGGCACCTCCAGAACTTCATCGATTGTGTGAAATCAAGGGAAGAACCGGTGGCCAACATTGAAGCCGGAGCCAGGACCGTGGCCACCTGTATCCTCGGAAATATTGCCAGCGAACTGGGAAGACCTGTTGAGTGGGACGCAAAGAAACAATACTTTGTGAATGACCCGGAAGCCGAAAAGTTCTACCACAGGGCATACCGGGAAGGATATAGCTTGTAGAACAAGATCTCTATTTTTTCAGCAGAAGCATGTCAAATGCTTCTGCCACCTGATCGGGATCGACCCCATCGGCAAATTCCCCTATGATCATATGGTTCGGGTTGTCCGGTGTTTCACGCCACAGATTTGTCCCATCCTCAAAGATGTGATAATATCCTTTCTTTTGGGCTTTAAAATATTCTTCATATCCCCGAACCGCCACGTACACAGCTATCAGATCTGCACTATGGTGGTATTCCCTGTTCCAGCTTTCAAGGAATATTTTATAAGATTCTTTCACCGGATTGTCATTTTGAGCTGAACGGAACAAAATTCCTCCGGTACGTATCGCATTGGCAAAGGCCTGGCCTGCAGTGAAAATGATCTGAACAGGGCAGTTTCTGGCCACGTCAACGGCAGCGTCAGGATCCGGTTTGAAATTGCCATACCTGCGAGGATCGGTGTGATAAGGATATGCCCCTCCCATACATACTATCCTCCGGACTTTTTTCTTTATCAGATCATTTCCATTCAACGAACTGCACTCATCAGGGCCGGAATGCAGAAGATTCGCAATGTTCGTCAGGTAGCCGACGGTTACAATCACAACGGAGGCGTCTTCCTGCTCACTTAGCAGTTTCCTGTACAGTGTAACAGCATCCTGTACATATTCTCCCAGACCCGTATCCTGAGGATATTTTTCAGATATTTTCCGTGCAAATTTTGAATTCCGGTAAACCCCGAAGGTTTTGACATTTCCAATCGGGATGTCCGGCCTTCCATAGTAAGTGTTGATCACATCCAGCATCGGAGCCGACCAAGGATTCAGGCTGCTGCTTATTGTGGCCAGGATCTTCACATCTCCCCTGTCGGCCAATCCATGTAACATGGCAAGGGCCCCGACATCATCCACATCCGATTCCATATCAGAATCAAAAATGATGCTCATTGTCTGTGCATGGGAAGGATACATTAAGGCTATTGTTAAGACAAACTGTAAGCAAATTCTCTTCATGGCAATCAGGTATTAATTGTTTTAAAAATAGTGAGAAACCAACAAAATATTTAATTAAAATATATTTACCCTTCTTGTTAATCCATCAATATACCTGTAAAAAACCCCCTTCCACCTGTACCCAGAATTAGCTGGTTGGGTTGATGCGGGTTAAACCGGATGACCTCACCTTTTAACATCGGAAGATTCTTGTTCTGCAATGTCCAGCTTTTCCCTCCATCAATTGTAAGCGAGATTCCGGAATTGTTCATAACATCATGATAAGGATGGTCATTTGTAGAGACAACAAGAATATCCTGATTTTTTGGATGAACTGCTACATCATAAATGTAATAGTCTTTTTTAAGAAGTATCCAGTCAGATCCATCGAATTTCCATAATCCTTCCTCACCATTGCCGGTTCTCCATTTTGTGACATATAAGGCCGGGCTATCACCTGAAACACAATAGATTTTATCTCCGTTTGCAGGACTGCCATGCATTAATTTGAATATTTTTCCATCAATGGTTTTAAATACACCAAGAGTTGAGTTTACATAAAAGGTAAATGGATTGTTTCTGTCTTCAGCAATGTATTTCATTCCTTCTGCTGCAAATATTTCAAACCAGGAAGATCCTCCATCTAATGTCTGATATATCCTGTCGGCCAGAACAACCCATGCAATATCCGGATGATCTTGAAGGGTATAAATTCCTATGGGTTGGTTATCCGGCTTTGCACCTATAAAAGATGATAAGGGAAAGTGTTTCCAGGTTGATCCTCGGTCCGTTGTTTTCCAGACTCCATCAAAACCGTACTGACCTGTCGTACAGTAGATAATGTTTCCATTGTTCCCTGCAAAAGAAACATCATTCCCTCCATTGTGTCTCCACATCCCTTTCCCGCCGGATTTCCAGCTTTCCAGGTTATCATTGCTCTGAATGAATTTACCGTCATCCCACGCTTGCAGAACCGCATGATCCGGATCAAATGGATTGAATTCGAAATTGGATGCTACAAGTCCTGAAAAACCATTACCTTTAAAATAACCTGGAGTCAGAGTCGTATCGCTCATGATGTCTTCCCATGTTTGTCCTCCGTCAGCAGTTTTTAATACATACTCCCAGTTTCCACCGATCATGGTATTTTCATCAGAGGGATCAATGGAAAACGCATATAACTCGGGACCACTTTGCGGATAAAACACTCTGGGAAAATTACCTGTGGATGATTTATTCAATATCACATTCCATGATTTTCCACCATCGATACTTTTATACACACCTGAATTTGCCCAGCCGCTGTTTGAAGTATACAGAATTTTAGTATTTGTCGGGGCTATTTTTATGGATCTGAAATGGGATGCCAGTACAGAATCTGCGTTTGATGTCCGTTCAATCCCGTGAGAGGAATTTTTCCAGTTAGCTCCTCCATCCTGTGATATATAAATACCTCCGGGATGATACAGGTCATTAACACGGTAATTATTTAGGGCGGCATACATTACTGAAGGATTTTTCGGGTTAACGGTTACCCATAGGACATCCCTGGTTGGCAAACCCGTATTAGCAAGTTTCCATGTCTTCCCATCATCATCACTGATGAACACTCCCTGCTTCCTTGCAGATAATACAATTCTTTTATTTCCGGCATATTCGGCATTTGTTATTCCAGGTTTGATCATTGAACCTGCTTTTGAGAACTGGACCCAGGTTTCCCCCCCATTCCTGCTTTCCCAGACCACATTCCATTTCGGGTTTCCCGGACTGTTCCAGTCCCTCATATTACCTCCAAAAGCCAGTAACCGATCTGTATCTTTTGGATCAAACAGGATTTTCTGAATCGGACAGGTATACGCATAAGATCCAACCGGATCCATACCATTCCTTTTTTCGATCCAGTGTGTGCCCCCATCCATACTTTTATACGGACCACTCATAGTACCCACCCATATAACAGAACTGTCGGCCGGATGAAAGGTAAAAGCAGCAATTTCATTACTTTTAAATCCAAAAGTTGGATGCCAGGTATTTCCTCCATCTCTGCTGTAAGCAGCATTTAACACATCTCCGGCAACCAGGATGTGATTCTGATCGTACGGACTGAATGCAATATCTGTGATAGCCCCTCCGCTACCCGGCTCACCTAACGGTTGCCAATGGATTTTTTGAGCATCAACTAGCTGAAGAATACACAGCTCCACTATTAGTAATGATATTCTTAACATAAACTAATTGTTATGATATTTTGATGTAATATTCAGGAATTTCAAAATGTAAGTTTTTGTCTAAAGTGTAAATTAAAACATTACCCTACCCAGCTCAATCTTCAGCCTGGTGAATAATCCAGGTCGTAGGCCCCCTTCTGCCTTCCAAAATCTGCATTCGTTCACCGAATTGATTCGACATCGCTTCCACCAACATGGAAGAGGGATAAAGCAGGTATATGTCGCTATAGGTATCTTCCGGTATAAGCTTTGACATATCCGGCACATCCTGACCGACCCGCAGCACATCGATCTGGTCGGAGGTGCAATTGACCAATACCTGCATGGTCAGGGTGGGCCCGGCCCAGGTATTGTCGGCCCTGGTAAAATCCGTAATGACCAGGGCCTTTTCAGAATCGGACAGGAGTTCTGCATTATTTACGAATTCCAATACCCAATCCCCGGCAAGGTACCAGTATTTCTGCTGGGAAATCGTCCGGACCGAAAACAGGCTGATCACTACAAGTCCAACATATATCAGGACAGCAGCAAGCTTCCTTTTTTGCATTCTTCCGACAAAATAACCGGAGGCGATCAGGATGACCGGTATTGTGGCAAAGATATGGTAGCGCCACCAGATGGAGGTCACTGCATTGCGGAAGAGGTCCAAAAAGTAGAAAAGGAGGAATCCCGGGATGAAGATCAACAGTAAAAACAGGGAGGATTCTTTTTTCAGGTATGTTCTCATTTTGACCAGGGCCAGTACCAGGAAGGCCAGGATGCACAGGTTAAAGAAAGTTTCGACCAGCAGATCAGGAGTGATATTTCCAAATACATCGTCCCAGTAAAGGGTATATTCCTTGTAAAAGGAGAAGGTCCTCACATACCCTAGGGTGATACCCAGGGCCGGGGCCCAGAAGGGCATTTTTTCCGGCATTTTGTGCCAGGCCAGGGAAGAAACCACTTCCTCACTGTGGTTCAATATCAACAAGAGCCAGGGGAGATAGGCCAATAGCATCACAAGTCCTGATCCGGCGAATTTCCGGAAGTCTTTCCGGTAAACGATCAGGATGAACAGCAGGTGTTCAAAAAGGATAAGACCCGACAGGACCGAACAGTAAAGTGCCAGGATCCCGGCCAGGGCATAGCCAGCCCACCAGATCAGTTTCTTTTTGTCAAGCGCATAGACCAGGAAGAAATGCAATACCACCAGGATGAAAGCCCAGAGGATGTAGTACCTGGCTTCCTGGGCAAATACATGGATAAAGGGTGATACAGAATAAAGGCTGGTTGCAATCCAGGCAACAATATCTGACTGGAACAGTTTCCGGGCAAGAAAATAGAGGAAGGGAAGGGTCAGGATGAAGATCAGGACACTGAACAGCCTGTAGTGCAGAATATCATCCCCAATCAGCCGATACCAGAAAGACAAAAAGATATAATGCAGCGGATTCAGGTTCATGGTACTGAGCTGGGAAGAGAGCTCCTCCCCTAATGTATGCTCTTGTGAAGAATTTTTTAGCAGTCCTCTGTAATAGCTGAGATCCAGGATCTTGTTTTCCGTACCCGGATCAATCTCCAGGATATTATGGGCCCCGATTACATGCTGAACAGTATAGATCTCATCTTCCCAGAATATCTTGTAGTTAAGGTTATAGAATTTCAGGGATACTCCCAGGATGGTAATAATGAGATAAATCCATGGTTTTTGGAACTGGCTCAGTACAATCTGTTTCATTGTATGACAATAGCTTTTCTGTAATACCTGATTACTGCTTCATATTCAAATTGTTAAAATAATAATAATCTTTTAATCTTAAGGGTGCATTGAACAATCCATGAAAAAATGATTATAAAATGTATTTTTGGGAACCATGAAAAGAACAAGATTTATTTATATCCCACTTTTACTTTGTCTCATTTCTTATACCCTGCCCGCGCAGAACACACCGGTTAACAGGGACAAATACAGGCTTCGTGCCATCAAGACAGATCAGGCTGTCCGGATTGACGGAAAGCTGGATGAGGAAATCTGGTCCACGGCTGAGAAAACCACTCCTTTTTTCAGGATACAACCCATCGATACGGGCTATGCCCGGGCCCAGACCGAAGTGATGGTAGTCTTTGATGAGGACAACATATACATGGGCATTACCAATTTCGATCCCACACCGGGCAAGCGACCCGTTGAATCATACCGCAGGGACTGGAGCTTCAATAACAATGATAATTTCTTTGCTGCCATAGATACCTATAACGATCAGACCAACGGATTTGCTTTCGGAGTGAATGCAGTCGGAGGTCAATGGGACGGCATGCAGGCCAACGGGGGTGCCGTAGCCCTTGAATGGGACGGGAAATGGTATTCTGCCGTACAGAATTATAAGGATCGCTGGACGGCGGAATTTAAAATTCCCTTCAGGACCATCCGCTACGAAGAGGGCGTAACCGAATGGGGGATCAATTTCAGCCGGCTGGACCTGAAAACCAATGAAAAGTCATCCTGGGCACCAGTCCCCAGGCAGTTTGCCTCCGCTACACTGGCGTTCACCGGTACCCTGGAGTGGGAAACTCCACCGCCACCGTCTGGTGTCAGGTTTTCACTGATCCCCTATGCACTTGGCATGGTGACCCATAACCTGGAGACCGGAGATCCCATTGATTACAGGGGCAATGCAGGACTTGATGCCAAGGTGATCCTTTCCACTTCCATGAACCTGGATGTGACCGTTAATCCTGATTATTCACAGGTAGAGGTGGACCGGCAGGTTACCAACCTGGATCGGTTCGAACTCTATTTTCCCGAAAAAAGGAAATTCTTCCTGGAGAACAGCGACCTTTTCTCCAATCTTGGGAGCCATACGATCCGGCCGTTTTTCTCCCGCAGAATTGGTCTTAACTCGCCGGTCATTGCAGGTGCCCGGTTCAGTGGAAATGCAGGAGAGAACTGGAGGATAGGGATCATGAACATGCAAACCGCCGTCAAAGACCTGGATCCGGCTGACAATTTCAGCGTGGCCGTTGTGCAGCGCAAGATCCTTAGTCGTTCCAATATTGGAGTTTTTATGACCAATAAGCAGGTCCTTGTTGCGCCGGAAGATACTGCATTTCATGCCTGTCAGTTCAACCGGGTCGCAGGAGGTGAATTCAATTTTGCCAGTGCCGATAACAACTGGACCGGAAAGGTGTTTTACCACCATAGCCTTTACCCTGGTCAGGAAGGAAGCACTTCCGCCGCGTCTGCCATGATCAACTACTCAAACCAAAAGTTCGAAGCAGGTTTGAGCCAGGCTTACGTGGGAGGGAACTACCTGGCCGAAATGGGATTTGTCAGGCGAACAGGTTATCTCCAAACCACCCCTTCCCTTGGATATCGATTCTACCCCGATTCCAGGCGTGTTACCAGTCATGGTCCTTCCTTCGAAGCAGATCTTTATTTTGATCCCTCTACGAAGATGACAGACCGGGAATTGGAGCTGGAGTATTCCTTAACCTGGAACGACCGAAGTGTCATGGAAGTTGGGCTGGAAGAAGGATACGTGAAGCTGCTGGAGACATTTGATCCCACAAATACAGGGGGTGAGATGATCCCGGCTGGCTCAGAATTTAACTGGACAGAGGTCTATCTGTCCTACAATTCCACCCAGAGGTGGCTCCTTACCTTTTTACTTCAAGGACGTTACGGGGGCTATTTCGGAGGAACAAGGGCCCAATTCGAAACTGAGATGAACTACCGGGTGCAACCATACGGAAGCTTCTCACTGATTGCCTCTTACAATCATATCCTCTTGCCGGAACCCTATGCAAGCAAGGATCTGGTATTACTGGGACCAAAGCTGGATATCACCTTTACGGAAAAACTCTTTTTCACCACCTTTGTCCAATACAACAATCAGATCGAAAACATCAATGTAAATATGCGGTTGCAGTGGCGCTTTGCACCGGTATCCGATCTCTTTATTGTTTATACGGAAAATGCCTATCCTTCCGGATGGCAGACCAAAAACCGGGGAATCGTCCTGAAACTCTCTTACTGGTTTAACTAATCGGAAAAATAATCAGAGATTTAAGCTGCACTGGATACATATCGAGTTCTATTTTCGATACTCCTGTAAAAATCATCTTGCCTGTTTTGGCCTCCACTACATCGCATTTATACGGCAGGGAGATCTTTACTCCGAATTTATCTATCAACCCGGTATTGACAACGGCCAGATAGGTACCACTTGCCTCTGTTTCGATTTTTCGAACCACTATTTCCTCATCTTTGGTTGCATTTTCCAGCAATTCGGAAGTAAGCGCGGGAAGCGCAAGAAAATTAGCATTGAAATCCCGCACGTATGGAAGAGAAGCTCTGTTAAAGGCAGAAGATGCCAGATACCCGATGAACCAGGGATCGCCATTGGCCATTGCCCGGGCCTCACCAAGCATAGTGTAACAGTCATGCCATTCTATATCCGATACAAAATACCCTAACCCTTTCATGGCATTTTCATTTAAACAGTAATGTCTGATAATGGCTAGTCCCGATTCTGACCGGAAATTGTCGAAGGCAGTTTTGCTTCCCACAGTATATGCTTTATTGAAGGTATAGGTCATTACAACTCCTTTGGTATTTTTGTAGTTATCCGGATCGGGAGGTGGTATAGAATGATTCCATTCCCAGTTACCCCAACTTTTCACCGGCATGAGCTGTGCTTGTAAATGATGCTGACTCTCAATTATTTCTTTCAAACTGAAAACCGGATAGTCGCCAGGTAATTTTTCCCAGGCTGCCACATCATCGACGATAATATTATGATTTTGAGACCAATCGGGATGTGTTTTGCCAGATTCTGATGCATCGGTTGTATACAATATCACTGGATCGTCATTTACTTCTACTTCCTTCAAATAGTCGCGCATAGCCAAGAGAAAATCTTTTCGCTTTCCCAACCACCACTTCAAGTATTCATCATAAAGCCCGCTGTTCATTCGCAGTTCTTCACGGCTAACAGGCTCATGATTGGTTTCAGTACTGAATCGCTGAAGTGCAGCATCGGAAAAACTTACCGGATTGGCGCTGGGACGTGGACGAAACCATGCCCCTACAAAATTCACCTCATCTTTGTATTCAACTATGGTGCGTTCGAGTACTTTTTTCAAATCGCTGTAGGTATCCGGATCGGTAATGTCGGCATTGGCTTTTTCGGTCCAGGAGATGTGGGTATAGTTATTGTTTTCCAGGCTGTCACCAAGTGGCCGGGCTCTTTTCTCTGAGCCAAGTCCCTTTGGACCGATGGTTCCGGCATATTCGTAGTAAGGAATAACATCCAGCTCATAATTCTTTAGCATTTCTATGGTTTTCCCCCAGCGGTCTTTGGATGAAGGAGAGGTGTTTACCAGTTCAATATATGATCCCGGATCCCAACCCTGATTGTGGCCAAATTCCAGTAAATCTTTTGAAAAAGTGTTCATACCCAGGAAGTGCATCAATTGCGCTTTGTGTTCATACCAGTCGATGGGATTTTTCAGCGCTGGAGGATCATTGTTTACGACACCATCCGCCATCTCTTCCCTGAAAAACAGGTGTCGGTGTGGTAAATGATCCGGAGGATAATGAATATCCATTTTCATTGTTTCAAAATCGGGGGCTTCATACAACCTGATAGCAGTAACTGCTGCTCCATTATTCATTGGAGCATTATAACTGTCAAACTGTGAAACAATAACCAGGAATCCATCAGCCGGACCTTCTGGTCTATTCCCGGAATTTCGGGGCAGTTCAATTCCCGCATAACGATCGTGAAGCCAAAACAAAGTTTGCCATTTTTTATATTGATTGCTATGGGGCAGAGAAATAGATTCGGCATTGCTTGGCACATACGGCGGATGATAGCTGTCGCCAAGTGTTTTTCCCGTCTGAAGGCCCCTATTATACTCACCTCCCCTGTTATGAATAATAAAACTTCGATCCACATCATCCGGGTATTCAATTTCCAGAAAATAGGCCTTTCCAGGTTCAAGATTCCCATCGGTGCCCAGTCGGTAAGCGAGCCACGAAGCTTCAGAAGATGGCCTGAGTACTCTGCAGCTTTTTCCCAAAATCGTTTTGACTTCAGTTACTCCATTAACGACGACCGGTTCAGCAGAGGAACAGGTTATTTCTTCCACCAAAACCAAATCATTCATAAATGGAATTTGAGGATGATGGTTATAGGTCTTCTGTGCATAAACATTTATACCCAGAATCACAGGGGTTAATAGTAAGAAAAAGCGAATTAATTTCATGATTTACGAATTTCAGGTTTACTCGGCAGAGCGTAATATACAAACATAACCCTAATAATATATCTGGCCACAATATCTTTAAGTATAATGGTATAATATATGCCTTTCAGGTAGCCATATATTATTTCATCATCGAAAGGTAGATGAATCAGATTCGACTTCCCTCCGTAACGGATGTATCCGACCGCACACTGTGATGCGACAAAGGCCTCTAAGATTGAATCTATAGCTGCTTTTTATTTACATACAATTTGCATATTTTTACAATTGATTTTAACAGTTATCCTGCTTCATGATAATGTTTTACAATTTTCTCAAAAATGATCATCCCGATAATGTGAATAGAATTTGTTTGTGGGCAATGCAGAAGAAAAATCATCGACTTGATCAATTATTCGGATAATAGTGATAAACAAATGCAACATCGATCTGAACTGATTATTCTCAGAAAAGGGCTGGCTTAAATGAGAATATTTCCCCTGATAGCACAAATTTTTAAATTGAGATGAACAGAAGAAAATTATTACAAACAATTGGTTTAAGTACTGCTGGCCTGCTAATTAGTGAACTATTAATTTCTTGTGGAAGAAGCGGAAATCGTAATAGGAGTGGTAAAGGAATGACAATTCTTGTAGTCTCGGGCTGGCAGGATGTAAATATCGGGGATATTGGACACACGCCTGGCTTACTCCACATTCTGGAAACTTTTCTTCCTGAATCAAAAGTTATCCTTTGGAAACGTAGTAATGGAGAGGAGGTTGAGAAGCTATTAAACAAGAATTTTCCTAAAGTTAAAATCCTTCATAGCAGCGTAAATACAGAGAATGATCCGGATAATCCTGAAATTTTGAAGGCCTTTGAAGAATCCGACATGATGATTCATGGCTCAGGCCCTTTGCTGGTTGGAGCCGATAACCTTGCATGTTGGATGAAACATACCTCTAAAGCTTTTGGTGTTTTTGGAACCACCTTACAACATCCGGGAGCGTACCATTTGAATATTTTGAAAAAGGCCTCGTTTATTTTTACACGTGAAACGGATTCAATAAGTCACTTAAGACAGGCTGGCATTGAAGGAGGACATGTCCGGTTTACTCCCGATGCCACTTTTTATATGCACATCCGTGATGATGAAAAGGCAAACAAATTCAGAGGAGACAATGGATTGGAAGAACGAAAGTTTATTTGTGTAATTCCCCGTTTGCGATATACTCCTTATCACAAGATCTACCAAAACAAAAATAATTGGAGTGATGAACGAATAAGCTTTGTGGAGAAGACCAACGAAAAATACAAGGAAATTGATCATGCCAAAATGCGAGAAGCCATGATCGCCTGGGTGCGCGAAACGGGTAATAAAGTATTGGTATGTCCCGAAATGACCTATCAGGTGGATATTATGGATGAATTATTGATCGACCCACTCCCGGCAGATGTTAAACCATTTGTTGTCAAACGAGGATATTGGCTTCCGGACGAGGCCGCTTCGATTTATTCTAAAGCCCATACAGTATTGAGTTTTGAGTGCCATTCACCTATCATCGCAGCTGCTAACGGCACACCGATGTTCTATTTACGTCAACCTGAAGACACGATAAAAGGCCAAATGTATTATGATTTGGGTTTTGACGACTGGACTTTTGAAATTGATGAGACGAGTGGAAAACAAATAGCCGACAAGCTTCTGGATATTTGGAAAGATTACGATAGGGCAATGGCAAAACTTCAATTCAACATGGATAAAGTTGAAAAGATATATGAAGAAAGTGTGGCTGTTATGGGTCAATTACTTGCTGTTAAGGAATAAAAAGTATCGGGCATGTGGATCTTTCCTGTTTGCAAATTCCGGATATACTGTACACCGTAACCTCCACCTGTTAAATCCAGGCCAATCTCGCAAGGATTGAATTACCTAATAAATGATTGTTCCGTAAGTAAAACAGGTGAATCATACAACGGAATGTTGAAGGTGTATTTGTCCCTGGATTTGCTCCTTTGTGATTTTGGAATTTCGTAAATGTCGCCTGTCATTAAATCTACCCAGACCGGTTCTTTAAAGATACCATTTTCAACAGTGATGTTTATCATGGTTGTTTTAAATGAATTGGTAACATTTTCTCCATCCAGCCAAAGCGCTACCAGTGGAGTTTGGGTTGGCTGATGCTGATACCCATAAACAGACAACGATTCCCGGTTTGTGGTGGAGTATTTAAAGTCTGGATTGAGCATCATGTGGTTATCGAAGATGGCAGCGAGGTTTTGAATGGCATAATATGCTACTTTTGGACGGATGGCAGCCATAGTAATATCCGACTGGATTAATCCTTTGGTATTGAGAACAGCCCTGTCGCCCCAATTGTAATAAATATCGATAATTGTGAATACCGATGTTTCTATGTCGTGCCCAAGGTCTCCCAGCATCCTGCGCATGTTGTATTTCGCCTGTGTATATTCGGTCCAATAGTATTCAGAGAGCGCAAAACTTGGAATATACGTTGAAGGAGCACCATTCTCTCCCTGCCGAAGAAGAATATCTTTTGAATACTTTTCAACTACTGACCTTAACCCGAGTACCCTTTTTTCAGTATAGGCATCTTCGGGTCGTATGGTATAGCTGTGGTAGCTAATCCAATCAAATAAATCAAGCTTCCTGGAATCAGCAATTACTTTCAAAAATTTGTCGAGATAAACTTTATCGCTATTTGATGTGTAAGCGAGTCCTGCTATTTTTGCTTCAGGTTGAACCCGTTTGATAATTTCTGCCGTGCGGATGTTCAACTGTGCTGTTGTTTCAGGAGTAATGCTTTGCATTGGATGATCGGGTTCATTCCAGATCTCCCACTCAATTACACGGTCTTTGTAACGGGTTACCAGCGCTTCTACCCATCGGTCCCATGCAGACCATGCTTCTTCTGAAGTCATTAAGCTATTTAAAAGGTTCACCCCGCCGCCGCCGTTATAGATTGGATTTCCGTATGAAGTTTGTACCCATGGTTCAATATTGTTGGCCACGGCAAAATCGATAATTTCATCGAGCCACTGCCAATCATAAACTCCCGGAACCCTTTCGCACTTAGCCCAACCAGCCTGTAACCTTATTTTTTTAATTCCAAGTGGAGGTAAATAATCTTTGTAATTATCCCATACCGTGTGATCGCGATCCAGGGTTTCACACCCTACCGTTAACCGGGATGATAAAACTTCGTTAGTGCTTCGGGGAATAATGGTACCAATCATTTTCATTTCCACCTTCAGTGGGGTTCTTACACGGTCGGGACCAGTAAAAATAAATTGAGCAGATAATATTTGTATAGGGACTAAAAATATTAGAAGAAGAGCTGGTAAAATTAGATTAGTATTTCTCATCTTTAATAATTTGTAAACTTCCCATGTTTAGGAAGCTGTTTGTTCAGACTATATTCCAAATCTACGATTAATTATCTCTTCAATATCTATCAACAAAGATTTTCGAAATTTTAGTGCCAGTTTCCCCGCCAGTATTTCAACAAATCAATGTAAACCCATGTAATATTTTACATTTAATCAACTTTAACTTAAACTGGTACAAAGGGATACAAACTTGTGTAAACCTGTGGAATTCCCAATTTGAAACTCATAATCAGGGGGTCGCTTCCCCGATAACACACCTCCTCCTCATATAGAAACAGATGAACAGTGTACTTACTTTCTTTCTGTGCTATTTGTAAATAAGGATTTCAATGGAAAGGTTGATGGTAACCAAGGTAACCAAGAAAGTAACTATGTAAGTGACCAGGAAAGTGTCAGAGAAAGTGTCGAACCAGGTGACCATGAAATAAGAATTTTAAAATATTGTATAACGCCCAAATCCAGAGCTGATATGTTAAACAAAATTGGAAATATATATCATTCGAAAAACTCATGAATAATTCAGGTTAATTGCTTTGTGGAAATTCTGAATTTTTTCTTATTGTAAATGGATGATCCGGTGGTTTTATGTAAGTTTATAGTTCTAAACAAAATCAATACTATGAAAACTTCACTCTTACTATTGCTCCTTTTTCTTGTTTCCTGCAGTAATTCAAATTCTGATCCTGTCAGTCTGTTCAATGGCACTGATTTGAGCGGATGGCATATCGATGTGCCGGCAATGGATTCGAATCCGGATACCATCAACCCCTTTGTTGTGCGTGACGGAATGCTGGTAAGTCTTGGCACACCCGGAGGTCATCTTATTACCGATGAAATTTACTCCAATTACAGGTTGAAGGTGGAATACCGTTTTGCCGGCACGCCCGGGAATTGCGGTGTGCTGGTGCACGCAAGTACACCACGGGCATTGTACGGCATGTTCCCGCAATCACTGGAGGTGCAGATGCAGCATAACAATGCCGGAGATTTCTGGTGTATCGTGGAGGATATCAAGGTTGATAACATGGAAGCCCGGCGCGGACCCGAAGAAAACTGGGGAATCACCGAGGGGAAAGGAAGAAACATAAAGCATCTGAAGGCTGCCGAGAAGCCGGTTGGAGAATGGAACACCATGGTGATTGAGTGTGTAGGGGATGAGATTAAGGTCTGGGTCAACGGGGAAAAGGTGAATCACGGGTATGACTGTACCGCCACAAAGGGACAGATCGCCCTGCAGGCAGAAGGTTCTGAAGTTGAATTCAGAAAAATTGAGCTGACAGCAATTGATATTTGATAGATGTACCCAGGTTACAGTTTATTCCTATAAATTAACTTTTTACGAAGGGAATGGATCTCAACATTATAAGCGATTGGTTTGTCAATTTCAATGGTCAGGATATCTTTAACTGGATTTGGATGATTGAAGGGATTTTTGTGATTGGTAAGTTTTTAATGAATGTAAGCAAATAGCGGAAAATGCAGGGGAAAATGGCATGCCACTTGTTCTTTAACTTTACGATATAGCTTTTCCCTGCCAGCAGAAAAGGTTCATCAGGTTAATGGATGGAAATTGCTTTTCCACATTCCTAACTGAAAAAACCCTGAATGGCCCCATTTTAGCTTGAAATTCAACCCACATTTGTTTCTGTTTATATACAAAAATATATGTTTTTGAAAACAAATAATAATTATTAACTCATAACCAGCTGGATCCGGTCTTAGCGGGTTTTTCAATGAAGACATTACTTCCTGCAGGATATAAAAACGGAATCTGGAAGTCATCTGACAGAGATACCCTCTACAAAACTGCCAATCTTAAAATACGGGTCCTTTGTTGATTTTAACGGATTGCCGGCTACGGAACAGTTCTCGAAAACAACATTCCTCACCTGGTGATCGGGATTGAACCCTTTTAGAATAATTGGTCCCTCTTCCATCCAATGTACATTTTTCACTACAACGTCCTTTATATGACCCGGGGGATCGTCTCCATAATCTGTTCCATCTGTAATATGAAGCTCAAATAGTTTCTCTTCGGCTTTTTCAACACGAATATTTTCAAACAAAATATTGCTAATTATTCCCGGGCCATCGCAAATGATGCTAAATCCGCTGTGTCCTTCAACCATGCTGCCACCCCTGGCCATTAGAATATCACAATTCTGAACAGTGACATTGGTTACCGGATTGTTGGTTTCGAAGCCAATTGTTATACCATCGCTATAAGCGAAACCGTACATGGTATTGTTCTTCACCAACACATTTTTTACCTCTTGTCCGGGATAGGGATTTTTAAGGGCAATACAATCATCGGTGCACCTGAGAAAGCAATCGGAAATCTCCACTTCCCTGGATCCGAGCGGATTGATCCCGTCACTGCTGGGTCCGAATCCCATTACCTTAACTCCCCTGTAATTCAATGTATCACAGTTAATCAGTGTATTGGTCCATCCGACACTGTTACGCATATAAATTCCTTCCACCAGTATGTCGCTGCAATTTTCCATTCTAACCATTCTCCGGAATTCATAGTTTCCATCCAGAATACCACGACCGAGCACGCGTATATTAGAAGCATTCTCTGCACGGATGCCGCCATAAACAAGTGCCCCGGCTGCAATGTAGAGTGTTTCGTTGTCTTTCAAAGTAATATATCCCGGATGATGGACCCCCGGTCTGAAATAGTGCATCCCCGGATCGTCGGGTGAGTGTTTTTCTGCTTCCACCGGATCGGCAAATAAATAAAGTGGAGGCAGACCGTTAATCTCAATATACAATTTATCCGGACCGGGTATTGAAAATGATACTTCATTTCCTGAAACCGCAGGTTTTATATTGCGGCTTAAAGGTCTTACCCGTGCATTGATAATTTGTTCCGGAACACGGATGGAAATACGAAGGTCTCCTTCACCTGAAAAGCTTGCCTGGTGGATAACCTGCTGATTACTTACGTAAGGAGCATTAAACCATTCCGGCATTTTCGCCATATCCATTTGTATGGTATAATTCTCGGTCCATATTGGTTGACCATTTACTTTCACTGAGAATAATTCACTGGTTTCCAGCTCCGAAATTTCTGGATATGGAATCACTTGCGCCCGTAAATTTTCTGTAGATCCGGTGGCTAGAGTGAAGATAATTATTAAAACAGGGAACGGAATTTTTATTTTTTTCTTTATCATGAGATATGAAATTGTATTTTTTCTTAAAATTGGAGAAATCTTTGGTTGTATACAAATTATGTTTATGGCAACATTCAAATATACTCCCGGACGTATAATTCTTATTTTTCAAACCCTGTTTTTCCTGAATGTATTGTATGTACAACTCCCGGCGCAGGGCATTAATGATACTGCTGAGGCAGCAGCATATGAGCAATGTGGTCCGATGGTTCCCCGGCTTGATGGACCGTGGATACAACTTGTCGGCCGGCCCCGGCTTGAAAAGTGGGCCTCACCGGAAGCTGAGCCGGTGGACTTTACATGCTTTCAGTCCGATGACGGAACCTGGCAGCTTATTGCTTGTGTTCGCAATACCACCCAACCCGGCAGCGGCAGACTCCTGTACCGTTGGTCAGGTAACGATCTGCTTTCCGAGGGCTGGACCCCGGAGGGGATCTTCCTCTCTTCGAAACCCGGGTGGAACCATGCGGAAGGAAGGTTGCAGGCACCCTTCCATGTGAAGGCCGGTGACAAACATTACCTTTTCTATAACAGCCGCGGGTGCCATTTGATGACAAGCGCGAACGGGATCGACTTTGAACCTTTTGGAACGGAACCCGTCTTTTCCATGGGTAGAGATGTTTGTATCCTGGATGACCGCGAAGGCTCCGGTAAATGGATAGCCTATTATACCTCCCCCGAAAAAGGGATCAATCCTGCTACCAATGATCATACCATCCGTGCCAGGACCGCTGAAAAACCGGAAGGTCCATGGAGCGAAGAGGCAGTTGAAATACAACCCATTACACTTCCCCCGGCTGAAGACTACTTTTTTGTATATGCCGAGAGTCCCCTGGTGGTAAAACGCGGTGATTATTACTACCGCTTTGAGCAGCTTTATGTCTATCGCTCAAAAAATCCGCTGCAATGGTCGGGCCCTCCTGTCGCGGAACTGGCGCCCGGAGATCCAATCAAACGACTGGCCCCGGAAATTGTTACCCACGAAGGAAAAGAATACCTGCTGGCTTATCAATGGCGCGGCAATGATGAGCGCGGGATCTACCTGGCACCCATCGTGTGGGAAAAGTAGTCAATCTTTCAGCAGGACTGTAAAATGCTCCTCATTGTCCACCAGGTTCTGATCCGGTTGAGTTATAAAATCGGTGAAGGGTTTACCGTTTCAATTCATAACAGACCAACAAGGCATCGCTTCGGGCATAAATACGCCTTCCACTAAAGGCTGGATGGGCCCAGTTGACTCCTCCCCTGGGATTTGGAGAAACCCTTACCGGCTTTATCAACTGCACCCTGCCCAGGTCAGAAAAGCCTTCAGGGGAAACCTTTCCGAGAATGAGTTCTCCAAGTTCATTGAACCCCCATATTTTATCCCCTTGCTGAATAAGATGTGCGTTTGACCAACGTCCGTATGGAACCAGCGTACTGTCGGTCCAGATGCGATCGCCACTCTCAAGATCAAGGCACCGGAATTCGCCGTAACTGTCTATTCCGTAAACATATTCTCCTTGTATCACCGGTGTGGAGATGATGCTGTGGAGGGCATCGGTTTTTCGTTCGCTTTCACCCATACGTTTCCAGACAAGTTTGGCTGCTTGCTCTGTTTCATTCAGTTTTATCAGCATGGATCCATCATAAAAACTACTCAGGAAAATATAAGGTCCGGATACTACCGGCATGGCAATATTGATGACCTCTTTTCTTCTTTCGTAGGGAATTTTCCAGTATACCTCTCCGCTTTCAGGAACCATTCCCACCAGGTGATTACCGGTCCAACATACCAGTACCCGTTTCCCGGCCTGGTCAACCACAATAGGTGAAGAGTAGGATGCCTTATCTGAAAGTGCTATCCAGACCTCTTTCCCCGAATGCTTCTCAAACGCCACAATACAGGCATCAGGAGTTCCTCCCAGCTGAACGATCAGCAGATCATTCTCAATGAGCGGTGAAGAGGCGAGTCCCCAAATCGGGATATTGATCCGGTATTCTTCAGCGCCGTTGATATGCCAGAGCACCTTCCCGGAATTTGCATCCAGGCAGTATAGATCACCCATGGTTCCGAGGGAGTAGGCCTTTTCGTTATCGATAAGCACGGAAGTACGCGGACCTGTAGGATAGCCAACACTGTAGGTACATTCATATTGATGAGCCCACAGTTGTTCTCCTGTTGAGGCATCAAAGCAGAGAACACGTTCATATTTGGTGTGATCACCTGCATAGTCCATGAGATAGACTTTCCCCCCTGAAACGGTGGGCCCTGAATAGCCTGTTCCGACTGGCGCCTCCCACTGTTTTACCAGATCGGCTGAGTCGAGCGACTCCTTTTGCAGGTCGAGGTGCCAAATGCCCTGACGGCTCTTTCCCATCCATTGCGGCCAGCTACTTTGATCTTTATTTTCCTGAGCTGTGCAGGAGACAGAAAACAGGAAAAGCATACTTAAAAAAGCAAGTATCATTGTCCGCTTTTTTACAGGGGAAAACTTTATTACAGAATTTCTCATCACTTCAGTTTTTCTTGCCGTAAAGAAAACAATTTCCTGATTAAAATGGATTATCGGGATTTAATGAGTAACAGTAAAGAGATAAAGATTTTTATGAAGTTACTTTGTTGTACTGCAGACGTACTATCTGGTGTCTGTCCATAAAGTCCGATAGCTGCATTGCTGCAAAAAATGCAATAATTCTGATAATAGTTAAAGAATTACGCCTTATATTTGGGTTAAACACCCTTTCAGTAAAAGCCATGTTCCAAAAATATCAGGATTAAATTAAGGGGGTATATCATTTTTATTCAAATAATTAACCCTATATACAATGAAAAATCCTTTGCTGATTTTAATCGTGCTGTTCATTTCAATTCAGGCCAGGTCTCAGGAAGGCACCTATTATTATGGAGCAAACGGGAAATTGAATGAACAAGAGGCCGATGCATATGTAATGAAATCTGTAGACAAAGGAATTGGAAACAGGTATAAAATTATCTCCCATGCAAGATTGAAAAATAACGAATGGCTGTTAATGAGCTCGGAAAAAATTTGTATTAAGAACGAAGAGGTGCAAATTATCCGGCGCAAAGGGAGTTCTCCTGTTCCCGGGAAAAGTAAGCGTATAGTAGAAAATCCTGGTAACGGCATATATAATGTGAAGGAATTTTATAATGATCAGCTATCAATGACTGCGAATTGTTCCCAACTGATACCTCTTCACTATGAAGGGTTGGTGACTGAATACTATCTGAATGGCAATAAAAAGTCTGAATCCATGTATAAGGAAAACATGCTTCAATCGAATAAAAACTGGTATCCTGATGGTACGGCATACATTGACAATATCTTCTACAGTACCCACACCGGCCCCACTTACCCTACCGGGAATGACGGGATTGAAAATTTCATGGCAGACCGGATTTCCGGCGAAAAATTACCGTTCCGTGGTGGTATCCAGGATGAAGTAATTCTTGGAGCAGTAGTAATGGAAACGGGAACATTGGAGGGAATAAAAATCATTAGCGGAAGCCTGCCTTCAGTAAACGAGTTATTCATTGAGGCTTTAAAAGAGTTACCCGGACCATGGGGACCCGCAACTCTAAATGGTGAAAAGGTTCGCTATTTCATTCATTTACCCTTCATTTTAAAAAATAATGTTGTTATTCTGGAGAAATTCGAAATAACAAAAGACGGCAGAATGATCTTATTGAATGAATAGTGAGATCTCTCTTCTTGTGCTGCTGCTTTGACATTTTCTGAATAACCTTCTCAAATTTTCATGTCATATATGTCATTACATAAGGTCTGCTGAAAAAGACTTTATCCAGGGAGTAAGCTTATTTGAACGTATGTCACTATTATTGTGTGTATTATGATTTATACAAGGATATTTCTACTCATTTAAGCTATTGGGACTTTCCCCGGGAACATATTCTAGTATATCTCCTGGTTGACAACCCAATACTTCACAAATATCATTTAAAGTAGTAAATCGAATGGCCTTTGCTTTATTGCTCTTAAGTATGGATAGGTTTGCCATTGTAATTCCAACTTTTTCAGATAGTTCGGTTAATGAGACCTTTCTCTTAACCATCTCCAAATCAAGATTTACTTTTATCGCCATTATATTGTTAATTCTTGTTCTTCCTGTATTTTAACACCATTTCTTATAATCTCTGCGATAAAGATTAAGAGGATACCTCCCAATAATAATTCCAGGTTGAAATCAATAGTTGGAAAAATCCAGTAGTCTTCAAAGATCCATGCTCCACTTATCATCCTTATAAAAGATATGTCAATAACTGCAAAAAACAGCGGTAAAATAGTTACCATTAATCCAATTATAAGGAATCGATTAACATTAATTCTTGTGAATGGTGTCCCTCTTTTTAAACTTCTAATGATTTTCAGGATCATGTAGAATATGAAGAATGAATAAAAAATAATTGATATAGTAATAAATGAGAGTATGTGATGCAATTTATGTTCATGTGAATCATCCAATGGTATGAACATTGACGAGGATTCTAACCAATAATTTTCTGTCTTTCCAGTCTTTTTGTTTCTGAGCTTAATACTGAATTTATTATCATCTATATATTTCGGAATCAACTCTGCTATATCTGAACTTAAAACAAATGTTTCTTTCTCCCTGTAAAGAGAATCCATTGAATAACTGTAGCTAAGCCTGTAATCCAAAAACCAGTATTTAAAAGTTCTATGAGAGGTATGTTTAGAATCTTCTACTGATGAAGATGTTGGCTCATAACTGCGAATATACCTGTCATACATGTATAGCCTAAATCCGTAAGACATTGCCACAATAATATGGCCTGCAAGGATAAAGTAAACCAATGTGCTTAAGATTTTTCTATATATCATTATTGCTTTACAATAATTTCTCACGATATAATATCAGGCAAGCATCCAATACCTGTTTGCTCCTGATCATTAGTTTTGGAAATATTATTGATATTGATATTTCATCTGAATACCAATGAGAACCAGAATTGTTAATTGATGAACCGGTCAATTTCAGTCAGATCAGGAAGTCCTTTCTATTTTTACCGCCAGTTCCCCGTCGGGAATGTCAATATCCAGTGAGAGGATACCGTCTTTAACCATCGCGGTATCCGGATCGGAATACTTCCCGGTGACCGTGTTCAGGAATGTTACTTTGAAGACGCCTTCCCCCGTGTTAATATTCATCCGGGATTTCTCCGTTCCAGTGGCCCGCAGGAAAATTGCATACACATTGCCGGGATCTGAAAGTGCATAAGGTATCAATCCGGGTGCGCTGACAATACAATTGTAATCAGGATAAAGCTTTTCCAGTTCAAAACTGTGCAGAAAATCACTCAGGTGCTTCAGTTGTTTCCGAAGGGCAGGACTTCCCCCTCCCGGTGCATTGTTCTGTCCTGTTCCGTCTTCAAAGCCCGGGAAAAAGGAATAATCAAGGTTGTTGAACAGTCCGCCGCCGCTCAACATGAACTGCCAGGCCTGCCGCCTGTAGACCTTGTCGCCCGAACCTGCAAAACCGGATTCATCGAATCCAAGCACCCGGTTGTAATGGTAATTCCACTCAACTGCCTCGGGCCAGGCATAGTGAAAATTGATGATGGAAATATTGTCCTTAACTTCGGGAATTGATGCCCTGAAATTTACATAATTCTGCGCGATCAGGTGCTTTTTCGGCAATTTACCTTCCTCATCTTCAATCACTGCCGCGATCTTCTCCTGCCAGGCCATGGCCCCCTCATCTGCAAAATCGGCCTTGTTCTGCCAGTCGTTTTTTACAAGGTCCTCCTTGTTAACGATGTTATACACCGGCACTGCATGGTCGGACCATGGTTCGTTCTGAATCTCAAAGAAGAAATTGTCAAACGGATTCAGTTCGCCGACCATTTTTCGTACAAACAGCTCCTGGTAGTTAAAAAGTTCACCGCTCTTATCCGTCTGTGCATCAAACCTCGATATTGGCACGTCCATATTCACGTTGTTTGCCGGGTTCTGCGGTGAAAGGTCCCAGTGTTCATCCCTGTAAATAGAAGAAAACAGGGTGACCTCCACGATGATGTCCTTCTCCTGTGCCAGGGCCATAAAATCCTTCAGCCTTTCAAAATAGGCCCCATTCCATTTTACCAGATCGTACACCGCTTTCCCGTTCTCTTCCCACGACATCCATGGAGTGATCACCCTCCCCTTCTTCGGGGCAAGCGTATTCTTCCGGATGCCAAAGCTCTCTCCATATATTTCAAAATATACACCGGTGAAGATCCTGGTATAATTCATCCCTTCGCCGGCCAGGGTTTCCAGGTATTTCCTGTAATCAAAATCGAGGTTGAGCACTGCACCATAATGCTCGGCAGAGGTCACAAGGGCAAGGGTGTTGCCCTTGTACTGGAAATAATGGGGATTTACCGGATGCAGCGATATCGGACCACTTGATTCACTTGTCCCTTCACCCCTTTTTTTTCCGGTATTACATGAAACAACACTGATAAGCAAGGCAATAAATAAGAATTGAAAGATTTTCATGATAGATTAACTGTTTAGATGATTAGCTGGTTGATTATATTTAAGCAAGATACGTTTTTTGAATTACGAATTGGGAATTACGAATCAGGAATTACTGTCAATCCCTATACCAATGCCCCGGAAAGCGCCTTCTTTAAGCATCGTGTTTATTAATTCCGAGTCATTATAATCAAATATTTGTTACATTCTTGTTACAACTGCTTATTTTTGAAGGCAGTGAAACGAGAAGCAAACCATAAATTAGCATACTGATTGAATGGAGAATAAAACTTATAACTTATCTGAATGGGTCAGTGATTACACCGAAATCCTCTATTCCTGGGCACTACATAAAGTGTCGGATTCAGAGCTGGCCAGCGACCTTGTACAGGATACTTTTCTTGCAGCGGCAGAAAAGATCGGGGGATTTAAAGGCGACAGCACCCCTAAAACCTGGCTTTTTTCAATTCTTAATCACAAAATTATTGACCATTACAAGAAAAAGGTCAGGCAACCTGTGAAGGAAGAGAACCAGGTTTTTTCAACCTTTTTTGATGAAGGGGGAGACTGGAAAAAGGAAAGCAAACCACGCAACTGGAATGAGGATGAAGAGGTCCATTTGCTGGATGATTTTGAATTTCAGGGCGTTTTAAAAAAATGCCTGGAAGCGCTTCCTGATAAATGGAATACCTGCGTGAAGCTGAAATACCTGATGAATAAAAATGGAGATGAAATTTGTCAGGAACTGGACATCAGTCCTACTAATTTTTGGCAGATCGTTCACAGGGCGAAGCTGCAATTAAGAAACTGTGTTGAAGAAAACTGGTTTAATTAAAGGGTTTATGAAAAAGATCATGCACAGGCTGTTTCTATCTTGTCTAAAAGCAACGGAGCTTATAGAAAAAAAGATGCATTTTCAACTTTCAACAAAGGAAAGAGTACAGTTGAAAATGCACAAGATGATGTGCGGTGCCTGCTCAAGCTATGAAAAACAGAGTGTTTTTCTTGAAAAGGGAATTTCATTCAGCAAGATCCCGGAATATTCGCCTGAGGAGCTCAGGAAACTGAAATTGGTGATCAATGAGAAGCTTTCTGAAATGAAATAGTACTTGCAAGAACCAGGTTTACGAGCTCAGCGAAGCTAAAAACAATAGCTGCGTTTTACCTGCCTTCAAAACAGTCATTTTTGAATAGGATTAACATCTTCATCTCAATATTCTCCCGGAGATACGCCGTAAGCTTCCTTAAATGACCTGTAGAAATATGAGCGGTTGTTAAATCCTGTCTCATAATAAATTTCCGAAACTGTTTTTTCTTTCTTTTTCAATTCGGCAGCAGCTTTTTTTATTCTCAGATACTTTATGAGCCCGTGGGGTGTTTGTCCGGTAAGCGCCTTGATTTTCCTGTACAGCTGTGTTTTGCTCATGGCCATGTGGTCGGTCAGATGATCGGCACAGAGCGCGGAATTAAGCATATTGTCTTCGATGAATTCAATCAGGTTGGTGATAAGTTTACGGTCCCCTTCCGAAAGGCCCTTGAGCAGTTCCTCCCCGCCCGGAGAGTCATTGTATTCTTTAAATGCCCTGCGTAAACGCTCAATGTTGGCGATCAGTTTTTCAGTTCTGACCTTCAGGTGGCGTGGATTGAACGGTTTGGGAATGTATGCATCTGCGCCGACTTTCAGGCCTTCAATACGGTCTTCCAGCTCGGCCCTGGCCGTAAGCAGAATGACCGGGATATGACTGGTATTGATATCGGTTTTTATACACCGTGTGAGTTCCAGTCCATCCATTCCCGGCATGATCACATCGCTGATTACCAGGTCGACAGGTTCCCTTGAAAGGAGATCAAGGGCGGCCTTGCTATTATTCGCTTTGATGATGTTATAGGACGCAATCAGCAGACTTTCCACCAGGTTGCAAATTTCATCATTGTCGTCGACCACCAGCACCGTATAGGCCCGGACATTTTCAGAAGCATCTGTCTGTGCCTCCTCCCTGCCAAATGTTATAGGTTCATAAAATTCTTCCGCGACCTTTACTGCTATTTTTTCACTGCTGGTATGTTGCTGGTTTTCCACCAGTTCAGTTTCGTAGACCTCCCTCCTGTTGGGAATCGTCACAACAAATTCGCTCCCGCTACCGTGACGATTCTTCGCCACAATGGATCCTTTATGGAGCTCAACCAGGCTCTTGGTCAGTGACAATCCTACCCCACCACTTTCCTGTGTAATTTCACTGCTGTTCTCCCTGCTGCTGTTGCGATGGTAAAACCGGTCGAATATCTTTTCCATGAATTCAGCAGGAATTCCGCTTCCGGTATCCTGTACCACCAGCTCAACAAGGTCATCCTTGTCCTGTAAAAGAACAGTTACTTCACCCCCCGGCGGGGTGTGTTTGATTGCATTGCTGACCAGGTTGATCAGGATCTTTTCAAATTTTTCAAGGTCGATCCACGCTTCAATGACCGGTTTGGAGGGTTTGAACATCAGTGCCAGGTTATTCATTCCGGCATGCAACTCAAATGCGTTTTTCAGTTTCGTAATGTATTGAACCAGTTCATGCCTGCCCACTTTCAGGCTCATATTTTTCGTTTCCACCTTGCGGAATTCGATCAGTTCATTGATCAGTTTCTGCATCCTGTTGGCATTCTGAAAAATGGATCGTGCATATTGTCCCATCCACCTTTTCTCACCGAGTTCTTCTTCCAGCACCGCCGCAGGGGCAAGGATCAGGGTCAGGGGCGAGCGAAATTCGTGCGCAATGTTGGTAAAGAACTGAAGTTTATAGAGGTTGATCTCCTCTGCTTTTACCAGTTCCATTTTTTGTGCTTCTACGTTTCTGCGCTCCTGTGCCCTGCGTTTCAGGAACATCACAACGAGCCAGGTCAGGCCTGCCAGCAGAATGGTATAAACGAGGTAGGCAGGCAGCCTGTTCCAGTATGGCTGTTGGATCCGTATGGCAATTTCACGCACTTCATCTCCATAAATTCCGTCTTCATTGGTCGCCATGATGCGTAATGTGTATTTCCCCGGCGGTACATTGGTAAAGCTGGCGGTACGCTGATTGTCTACATAGTTCCAATCCTCTTCGAATCCATCCAGGTAGTATGCGAACTGGCACTTCTGGGGATTGAAATAATTCAGGGTGGTATAGGAGAAACTGAAAAAATTCTGGTTGTGTTTTAGCGTTATTGCGTCGGTATTATTGAGGCTGCTGGTGAGCAAGCCGGTGGAATCGCCCGTTACCACCAGTGTATTATTCAGTCTGAACTCGCTAAGGTAGATCTGGGGGAAATGACTGGCTGTCTCGATTTCAACGGGGTTAAACCAGTCCACCCCTTCTGTACCTCCGAAATAGAGCAAATGGTTAATTGTATCATTGAAAAAGGAGCCGTCGGTAAACTCTGCATTCTGCAATCCGTCGGCTTTATTAAAACTCATAAACGATCCGGTGGATGGAATAAATTCAGACAAACCGCGGTTGGTGCTCAGCCACAGGTTGCCTTCAGCATCCTGCATGATCCCGTGCACTGTATTGTTCGGTAACCCGCTTCGTTCCGTGTAGTGGGTGAAGCGGTAAGGTCTGAATGAAAGATCCA
Organism: Bacteroidales bacterium; assembly: GCA_021738565.1. Lineage (GTDB taxonomy): Bacteria > Bacteroidota > Bacteroidia > Bacteroidales > M55B112. The sequence goes on along the minus strand of JAIPBT010000005.1, from coordinate 32,913 downwards.
TGATGCTGAGTCCGCTGCTGCTGCCGATGCAAAGCTTTTCATCTTCCGTGAGACACAGCGAAAGGATATCATTGTCGATCAGTCCATCCCTGTGGTTTCCCGTGACTTCAAAAATTTCAAAGGTATTGTTCAGTGTATTCATCCTGTGCAGGCCGCCGCCCCGTGTACCCAGCCAGAGAATGTTGGGACCCTCTTCCACAATTGCATACACGATGTCACTGCGTAGCCCGCTGCCTTCGGCATCATACTGGTACTGGTTGTACTTATCCAGCCGGTAATTACCTGACCGATCCCGGGAAACTTCGATATTGACAACTCCGTATCCGCTGGTTCCCAGCCAAATCCCACCGAAGACATCAATGCAGATGGCATATACATTTCCAAATACCTGGTCGCCCCCGTTGATGAAATCTCCGGGGAAGTGAAAGATCCTCCCGGTAGACCGTTCCAGCATGTCGATCCCCTCACCGTCCACACCAATCCAAAGGTTATTTGCATTGTCCATCCTGAGTGACAATACCGCGTTGTTGGACAGCCCGTTTTCCATGTTCATCGATATCCGTCCGCTGCCATCTGCCGGAAGCAGGTTCAGTCCGTCCCCGCGGGTTCCGATCCAGAGATTGTCCTTTTTGTCCCTGTAAATCGACCGGACAATATTGTGCCCCAGCGCACCATCCTCCCGGTTTCCTTTCCTGATATTCTGAAATGACTTTCCTTTTGCATACCTGTAGACGCCGTTGCCGTCGGTGCCGATCCAAACCAGTCCGTCTTCCGTCTGTTTGATGGTCCAGATTTTCACATTATTCGTATAAGGTTCGGGAAGAATGTCATTCATGATTTTGAGTTGAATACCTTCACGGAACAGGAGGTTATAAATGGAACCGTTGTCTGTGCCTATCCACAGATCATTTGTGCCCGGCACAGCATTAACCGTTGTGACCGATAAACGCTCCTGTTCGTTCCTGACCAGGTTGCGTTCGCCGGTTTTCAGGTTGATGATCAATAGTTCCCCCGACCCTTTGGCAACGGACAGAAAGGTGTCTTCGGAACCCCGTGTAAACCAGTGCCTATCCCTTAACCCCTCAGGATCAGCATCCACAACGTCCGTACCTGTTAGTTCGTAATCTCCGGTTTCCTGGAAGGTATACAGTATTCCAAGATCTGACAACAGGTACAACTTACCATTCGCACCGTAATTCAGTCCAATGATCCTCTTCTGTGCATCTGTGGAAAGTCCCGGTAATTTCAGCAGGGTGAAAGCTTCCGTTAAGGGGTTGTATTCGTACACTCCGAAATGAAAAAGAGAGACCATGATCTCGTCTCCCGGTCCGAGGCAGGCTTTCAGGTTCTGTTCCTTGAAAGGAATGTACCTCTTGTCGGAAAAATAGGAAACAAAGGTTTGTGATTCTGATTCAAAGCGGTTGATTCCCTCGTTGGTGACCACCCAAAATCGTCGCGACCCGTCTTCGAGCATGTTCCTGATGATGTTGTTGCTTATGGAACCATCGACCAGGATGTCGGGCTTAAACACCTTCATGTTGGTTCCGTCGTAACGATTCAGTCCATCCCAGGAACCAAACCACATCAGGCCCTCAGAATCCTGGTAGATGGAAGTAATAGCGCTGTTGAACAAGCCATCCTCGTTGGTCAGATTCATGGAGATCCATTTCCGCTCCGGGCTTCCGTTCAGGTCGGACACAGTGTAGAGAAGAAAGAAACACAGAATTCTGACAGGACGCAACATGATTCCCTGTTAATGATTGCATTTCACAAAGTTACAAAATCATCAGTTTCTGGGTGTATGTTTTTCCATTCTCTCGCAGGGAAATCAAATATATTCCGTTTTTCAGCAGGGAAGCCGGGATATTTACAGCATCACTGTAATGGGTATCAGATTTGTAATCAGCGCTCCATACGATTCTGCCGGACATCGTTGAAATCCATATGTGCCCCGGAAAAATACCTGGAGCAGTCAATGTGATTTCATCTGATGCATTTGCCGGGTTGGGGCGGATCAAAAATGTAGCTTTTTCCGCACCATTTTCATCTGTCCCCAATGCTCCTGAAAGGTCCAGGTCGATCAGATAACTTTTCACCCCGTAATTATAGATCCTTGCATCATCAATGCATCCCTTGAAATTATAGGAGGCATTTTCCGGAAGCATCTGTCCGAACAGCAGGTCATGGTTTGCCTTGTTGATGGTTCCGTTCCATGGTTTAAAACTATCCAGTTCACCGTCGATATACAATTCCATATGCAACCCGTCGTAAGTTGCGGCAATGTGAACCCATTGATCAGTTTGCAGCAATGTTTCTGAATCAAGATCGGTGATTCCGGCTGATCCGTTGATTGTAAAACGCAGCTTGTTGTTGGAGATAAGTGACAGTTTCCAACGATTTTGCCAGCTTCCGTGCGATACGATAAATTGTTCCGAAGCACCGTCCTGTTCAGGCTTTATACGGCAAAGGAGCGAGAGACCCTCATTAAAATTCAGGTAATCGGTGTCGGGAACAACAATTCTCGAGGATGATCCATTCAGTGCTGCAGCTTTACCGGCGCTGCCCGCATGGTTGGGGACCCATGTAATATTGTATGGGATTCCGTCGTTATGGTAGGCGCTGAAATCCTTTCCGTTTCCATCCAGGTAAAAACCAGCCACCAGCGTTCCTTCCTGTGTCCGGGCGGAATCCTTAACCAGTATTGTCAGGGAATCAAGATCTGACAGGTCATCCAGGTTGGTGACTTCGCACCAGATGGTGAAGATCCCTTCCTGGTCCGGGGCATTCCAGGAGACTGCTGCTCCTTCACCCTGGAAAGCTCCCTGGTTCGCCGTCCACCTGTATTGCAAAGGATCATCATTTATATCCGACGCCTCACACCAAAGATCCACGCTGCTGCCCGGATGCAGTTTCCTGTTTTCCGCGGCAATCTTTACGATCGCCGGCCAGGCGGTAATCCTTTCCACAGCCTGTAAATCCAGGTACATGGTGTCTGTCAGTTCTCCGGCATCCTTCACAATGCAACTGACCAGGTAATTGCCCGGTGTCTCCGGAACGGGCCATGAAAAGGTGTTCTCAGAAGTCCACTGACCATTCCCGGCTGACCATTTGTATTGCAACGGGTCCCCGTCAGGATCATCTGCTGTGCAGTAGACCGTTACATCGCTGTTTGTAAGTACCAGGGTATCCGCCGCTGCCAGTGATTTGATCCTTGGAGGATGGTTCAGTATTTCCATGTCGTTCCTGTAATCGATTATCACCCCGTTTGCCAGTGTATGCGCGTAACGGGTAGTGATCGTCGATTCACCCGGCAGGATGACTACCACGACAGAAGATTCAGGCGGTACATGGATGGTTGTGGCACCTGTTCTGCCTGTTGCAATCAGCTGATTGGAGATGCTTTCATACAGGTCATACAGGTTGTTACCCGGATCTGTTTCCACCAGCTGTTCTGTCGGGTATGGATTGTAAAACAGGTAAGTAGAAAAGGCGGAATCCCGGTAGAAATCAGATTTCAGGAGATCGATCCGGAGTATTCCATCCACCGCTGTTTTTTGAATGATCCCGCCCAGCATTCCCACATGCGAGGAGCCGTACAGGGCCAGGTTTGTTGCTGCCCAGCCACCATCCACTGCATCACCCGTGGCATAGGGTTGTTGGCCGTTCAGCGATTCTTTCAGCGCTTCATAGGCAATAACCGAGGCAGGGTCGTTGCTTGTGCTCCAGCTGTTTTCATCCTGGTTTTCCGTTGGAAGATAACCGTGGTAGAATAGCCTGGAGTTGTTGGCCAGGTTCAGTATCCATTTCCCGATGGCATCGGCATACCGTTCGTCATAGCGTACCAAAGGTGCCAGGGCAGCTGCCTGCTGAAAGCCATTCATCGTAAAGGCATATCCGGTTCCGCCTGGGGCCTGCTCGCCAATGAGCCCATGACAATCGAGTCCTCCCCAGGTGCCGGTAATGGCGCCCCAGTTTCTTAAAGGACCAATATCAAAGCACCAGTTGACCATCTTTTCCAGGTTGTAACCCGTACCCAGTCCGGCATTCATTTTGGCTGCTGTTACGGTACCGTAAGCCAGTTGCAGTTCATAGGAGGGATTGGTATCCAGACCGTTGAGGAACTCCATGCACCACTCGGCAGCCTCAAGGTATTTAGGGTCTTCCGTTTCACGGTATGCTGCATGGAAGATCCAGGCCAGCGCTCCTGCTGCTTCAGGCTCTTTGACCCCCTCAGTGAGCGGTTCCATCTGCAGGAGGTTCCAGGCCCGGTAGGTCATTTCCGGAATATTCCATGGGGCATTGTTACCTCCCATTACCCTCACCGCTTCATACCAGCGGTCAGCCACTGTTTTGAATTGGGTTTCGAAGTCGCCCATACCGGGATACAATGCCCTTAACTGGTAGAAAAATATATTGGGCATGGTCTCATACCACCAGTCATGGCCGCTCTCTCCCAGGGGATTGTTCAGGTATACATTCTCGCCATTGGATGTATTGAAAAAATTCTCACACATGGCTGCCCAATTTTTCCCAAATTGGTTGCTTTTATCTATGCCGCAGAGGGTGGCGCCTATTACTGACGGCATCATGTTGATAGCCTCTCCAGAGGTAGGAGAGAAACTTCCAACATAGGTTTGCAGGACAAAACTTTCCTGTTCCGGATCATTCTCCGACTGGTCATTGACCGTTACCAAGGGGAGATATGTTCCTGAAAGCGTACGATCGTACACAAGTGAATCGTATTTCCGGGCCACTTCCTGCCAGTCCCTCATTTCGTAGGGTTGCGGCATTTCCGGCATCGTTTCAATGCGTGGGACTGTGATCTGTTGCGAGAACAGCATCGTGGAACTGATAAGGGATACAAATATGAATAATCTTCTCATTCGAAAATGTGTTTATTAATTTTTATTGGACAGATAGCTTGCCCCGAAGAATATCGGGAGAGCTAGTTCTGCCAGATTATCCAGAACGCCTGATTCCAGAAGTGAAATAATCATAAGCGTGTGTGTTCCTCCAATCGGCGGATCATTGTCCGGTTTGCAACTGCAATTTACAACACAATTTGCAGGTTTTTAGTGGTCAGAATTGGGTGTGCACTTCAACGGGAAGCCCCTTTTGGATGAATATAACGAACATTCACAATACATAACACCCATATATACAGTTATATACAAAAAGTAGCCTGGAGGTATGCCCTGGGCTTTATCAATTTACATTTTGGCAACAGGGTGTACAAAACAGGGAACAGGATAGAACCCAAATCCACAACGATTCACGAACTTAGTCATTCATATAATGATGCAATAACGATGCTTGCAAAGCGATATATAAATAACCCGGTGGTGCGTCCGTCTGATATAAAACCCAGCATGGAGGGGATGCAGATTGAATGCCTGTTGAACCCCGGGGTATTTATGTTTGAGGATAAGTTGTGGCTGTTGCTCAGGGTAGCGGAACGACCCGTACAGAAAGAGGGACAGGTTAGTTTTCCTGTTCTGCGCGACGGCAAACCGGAGATTCTCAGCTTTATGAAAGACGATCCGGAGCTGGATGATGCGGATCCGCGGGTAATAAAATACAAAGGGAAACACTTCCTGACAACACTTTCCCACCTCAGGCTGGTATGCAGTGATGACGGTGTGACTTTTCATGAGCCGGAGGGTTATGCTCCCATTATGGGCACGGGCCCCCAGGAGACTTTCGGAATCGAGGACTGCAGGGTGACCACCATGGAAGATGGCTACCACCTTACCTATACTAAAGTGGCCCCTGAAGGAGTAGGTGTCGGGTACCTCTTCACCACTGACTGGAAACATTATGAACATCGCGGAATGATATTTCCGCCGCACAATAAGGATTGTGCGATTTTCGACCGGAAGACAAGCGATGTGTATCATGCGCTTCACAGACCCAGCAGTCCTGAAATTGGAGGCAATTACATCTGGCTGGCCGAATCGCCCGACCTGCTTCACTGGGGGAACCACCGTTGTGTGGCTACTACGCGGGAAAACTGGTGGGACAGTGCCAGAATCGGTGCAGGTGCGGCACCCATCAGCACCCCGGATGGCTGGCTGGAGATCTACCACGGCGCCGATCATAAGAACCGTTACTGTCTTGGGGCACTGTTACTCGATACCAGGGATCCGTCAAAGCTCATTGCCCGAAGCAGTGATCCCATTATGGAACCCACTGCTGAATATGAGCTCACAGGCTTTTTCGGGAACGTGATTTTTACCAATGGACATGTTGTAAATGGCGACAAACTTACCATCTATTACGGAGCGAGTGATGAAGTGATCTGCATGGCAGAATTCTCTTTAAAGGAGATTCTGAAATCTCTAAAACACGAATTATGAGTGCGATATCTCCGGGGAAGTTAAGAAGGGAATACGATTTCTTTTTGAGCATGCCGCGGGATATGCGAACACTCCTGATTACCAACATCATCTATGCATTGGTCTTACCGGTTATTGACCTGTTTGTGGGGGCCTATATCATGCGAAGTTCCAATGAACCCCGGCTGGTGGCAATTTACCAGCTAACGGTATATACAGGAATACCCATCACCTTCCTGATCAATGGTTACCTGCTCAACTATATCAAAATCGCTCATCTCTATAGCTTTGGAATGCTTCTCAGCGGATTGTCCATGGTCTTCATGATGACCATCAAAGTGATGAGTCCGGTGGGGGTGGCGCTGGCAGGGCTGATTATGGGATCATCATTTGGCTTTTTCTGGGCAAACCGTGACTTCCTGGCACTGAACACAACCAATGACAATAACAGGAATTATTATTACGGACTGGAGACCTTCTTTTACACCATCACAATGATCATTGTGCCTTTTTTCATTGGCTGGTTCCTGATCAGGTCAACACAATCCACCCTGATCAACAACATCAACAATGCTTACAAGATTGTGACCGGGGCAGTGTTCCTGCTGACCATCCTTTCGAGCATCATCATTCACCAGGAGAAATTCAAGAACCCGACGCAAAAACGTTTTGTATACTTTCGTTTCGACAAGCTCTGGTCACGTATGCTCCTGCTCTCTTCGCTGAAAGGACTGGCACAGGGATACCTGGTTACAGCTCCTGCCATTCTGATTATGCGGCTGGTGGGTGATGAAGGGACGCTCGGGACCATCCAGAGTATTTCAGGAGTTGTAGCAGCAATCGTTTTGTACGTCATCGGCAGGGTATCGAAGCCAAAGGACCGGATCTATATCTTCTCGGCCGGACTGGTTATCTTTTTTATCGGGACCCTCTTTAACGGCATCCTTTTTTCGGCCACCGGGGTGATCGTATTTATGATTTGCAAAGTTATGTTTCAGCCACTGCATGATATTGCCTATTTCCCCATCCAGATGGATGTGATCGATGTCTTGTCTTCCAGGGAGAAGAGGAACCAGTTTTCATATATCTTCAATCATGAATTCGGATTGTATATCGGAAGATTTACCGGACTGGGTCTTTTTATCCTGCTGATCTATTATGTCTCCGAGCCATTTGCACTTAAATATTCACTAATCATCATTGCGGCCGTACAACTTTTGTCCATTCCCGTAGCAAAGGGATTGATCAGGAAAACCAACAGCTATAAGCCTTCTGAAAAGAAAATTGAAAAGAACCAAAAACTAATTGCCTGAAAGAATATGAAAAAGTACCGGAATATCAGCATCATCCTCCTGTTTGTAGTCGTTGCTTCCTGCAGGAATCATTCGGATACCATTGTACAGGAGATGCCTGAAAAGGTGGAGCAGATGCCTGAACATCCGTTACCCTACCATATGATTGACTGGAAGGAGAAAGCAAACAATTTTGATGATATAGTATTCAGTCAGACGCACGTCACAGAGGGATCTTCACTGATCTGGTTTGATGATGCGAAAAGAAATTTCGATCAGAGGACCTTTGGTATCTACACTGTAATCGACGATGTAAGGCAGGGGCCGGATGTAAACAACGGCGAATTTCATGAGGCGATAAACACGCTTGGAGCATTGATGAGTGCAGGATTGGTCGGAATTGATAAGAGGGATCAGCACGGAGTCAATTATGTGAAGATGGTTCAGAATTATTTCAACAGGGATAACGGCTGGAACATAATGATGAATAATACCTGCGAAGAAGTGGCCTTGTTGGGTGGCGGGTATGGAAGGGACTGGTGGTATGATGTATTTCCAAATGTACTGTACTATGCGGTCTGTGACCTGTTCCCCGGTGTAGACCGGGCCGACAGTCTCCGGCACATCATAGCAGAGCAGTTTTTTAACGCCGATTCTGTGCTGAACGGCAATTACAATTACACCTACTTTGACTACAGCACGATGGAGGGAAAGGTCAGTGAAATTCCACATCAGCAGGATGCTGCTGCGGGCCATGCATGGGTATTATACAGTGCTTACATGAGTTATGGCGATCCGAGATACCTGGCCGGTGCGAGGTCGGCGCTGGATGCACTTACGGAACTCGAAGAAAGCAGGTTCTATGAAATACTTATGCCCTTCGGTGCCTATACCGCGGCCAGGCTGAACGCGGAGCAGGGAGATCAGTATGATGTCGGGAAAATAATTAACTGGACCTTTGAGGGTTGTACCTCAGAGGATGGTCGTAACGGCTGGGGAGTGATCAATGATCGCTGGGGAGAATATGATGTCAGCGGCATGGTGGGTAATATCATCCAGGAAGGGGGATACGGATTTCTGATGAACACTTTTGACCTGGCATGGCCCCTGGTTCCCATGGTCCGCTATGAACCTGCCTATGCAAAAGCCATCGGCAAATGGATGCTGAATGCAGCCAATACAGCCAGGCTTTTTTATCCTTACGAGATCCCTGATAAAAACCAGTGGTTGCCGGAGAAGAAGGCGGTTACCAGGAATGTGATCGCTTATGAAGGGCTTAAGAAAACGGATGTTTATGACAAACCGGAACTAAGGGGCGTTTCGCCTGTGGCACTGGGAGATGGACCAAACTGGGTGGTGGGCCAGCCTCCCATTTCAATGTTCAGCATCTATGGATCGGCCCATGCCGGCATCTTCGGCTCCATTATCAGGGAAACAAACGTGGAACAGGTCCTTCAACTCAATTGCCTTGCAACGGATTTTTACAGCGGACCGGCATACCCGACCTATTTGTACTACAACCCATACGGGGAGGACAAGAAGATTGAATTTTTCAGCGGTCCAGACCCGGTTGATCTCTATGATGCAATCGGCCATAAAACTGTATCAGAATATCTTGCCGGATCGGGAAGTTTTGTGCTTCCCGCCGGTGAGGCGATGCTGATTGTTGCCATTCCCTCAGGTAGCCTAACGGAAAAAGCCGGAAATAAAACAATGGTAAACGGAATTGTAATCGCTTACAGGTAAAATTTCAGCATGCACAGATTGAATAACATAACCATTAATAGTACCCATATGACACTAAGAATACGATTCATGGTCCTGGTGATCACCGGGCTGTTCAGCCTGCAGGCAGTAAGTATTGCCCAGGATCGGGTCATTACAGGAAAAGTAACCGACATGTCAGGCACTGAGCTGATCGGAGTAAACATCGTACTCAAGGGAACCTCCACAGGGACCATTACTTCCTATACAGGGGAGTTTTCACTGAATATACCGGGGAATGTCTCCGATCCGGTTTTGTCCATCTCTTATATCGGGTATAAACCAACAGAGGTTGAAGTGGGGGACCAGACACATTTCGAAATTCGCATGGAGGAAGATGCTGAGTTGCTTGAGGAGGTAGTGGTGACCGGCTATGGTACGCAGAGGAAAGTGGATGTTACCGGGTCCGTATCGAGTATCGAAACCACCGATATGAACTCCATTCCATATTCCAGTGTCGACCAGGCGCTCCAGGGTAGGGCAGCAGGTGTGAACATCACCCAGAATACAGGAGCACCCGGCGAAGGGGTCTCGGTGCGGATCCGGGGTGTCGGTTCAATCAACAGCAGCAATTCGCCCCTTTACATTGTGGATGGTGTTCCAACTACTGACGCACTGGACAATTTGTCTGTATCGGACATTGAAAGCGTGAGTATATTGAAGGATGCGGCCTCGGCTGCCATCTATGGTTCCAGGGCCAACAACGGTGTGGTGCTGATTACGACAAAAAAGGGGGAAAGCGGAAAATCTGCAGTGCATTTCAATACCCAGGTTGGTATTCAGCAGCGTGGACGGTTAACGAAGATGGTGAACCGGGATGATTACGTCAGCATCTACAATGAAGCGGCACGTAACGACAATGAATTTATTTCGAGCGATATCCTGAAACGGCCCCTGATCACCCCCGATTATGCAGCCACACTCCCCGATGTAAACTACCTGGAAGAGATCTTCAGGAAGGCCATCATACAGAATCACAATCTGTCGGTCAGCGGGGGAAACGACAAAACCAACTACCTGCTATCTGCCAGCCGCTTTGGCCAGGAGGGAATTATACTGAACAGCAATTACGGACGCACCACGGGGAAGATAAGTATTTCTTCAAAGGCATTTGACTGGCTGACAGTTGGCGCCAATGTGAACATTTCCCAGGATGAAAACAGGAGTATCGGGAGCAGCGGCGACGGCTACGGGGGAAATGGCGGAAGCATTGTCAGGTATGCTTTTTTCAGAACCCCCGGGATACCGGTTTATGATGATGATGGAGAATTTGTGGATATGCCCGAGTACCCGGGTCTGCTGGGCGATGGGTATAATCCGGTCGGACTGGCTCTGAACCAGAACAACATCAGGAGGGAGTACAGGTTGTTTGGTGATGTGAACGCGGTTGTTGCATTCACAGAGCAACTTCAGCTGGTTTCAACCTTTGGACTTAACAGGGGGAACTACAACCAACGCAGGTTTGATAAAACCTGGGGCACAAACGACAGGATCAATAATCCGAACACACTGACTGTTACCGATGGTGAGTTGCAGAACTGGTCGTGGAGTAACGTGATGACTTACAATACAGGTTTCCGCGATCACAGTTTCACCTATATGCTGGGTACAGAAATGATCAAGGCCTCGTTCTACCAGAATGCTGCATCTCAAAAGGATTTCGCGGACCAGGACAATAACCTGGTTTACCTGGGAAACGGTCAGGGAACAACGGTTACAACTGAGTCGAGAGAGGGTTATGCCCTGGTGTCACTGTTTGGAAGGGCCAACTATAATTTCAGGGATAAATACCTTGCATCGGTGATCATCCGTGAAGATGGATCCTCCCGTTTCAGTGCTGCCAACCGCTGGGGGACATTTTATTCATTCTCAGCAGGATGGAGGCTTGACAGGGAGGCATTCCTTGAGAATTCATCTGCTATTAACATGATGAAAATCAGGGCATCCTATGGCGTAAACGGCAACCAGGAGATTGGGAATTATTCCTATTCTGACCAGATCAGTCCCAATTACAATTATCCGTTCGGGGGAGTCTCCACCAGTGGGTATGCCCTTTCGGTATATGGAAATGAGGATGTCAGGTGGGAAACAAGCAAGCAGGCGGATGCAGGTATCGACCTCCGGGTAATGAACAACAGGTTGAGCTTTACAGCCGATTATTTCTACAAAGTTACCAGCAACATGCTGAATAAGGCGCCAATCCCTCCCTCGGGGGGTTCCGTGGAGCCGGCATGGGAGAACAGGGGAAAAATACTCAATACGGGTGTTGAACTGGAGTTGAGTTTCAGGCAGGCGATCAAAAACGGAATGGTTTCTGTGTCGGGTATGATGGCAGCGCTTCAGAACAGGGTGCTGGAGCTGGATGCCCCGATTTCGGGAGGAAGAATTGACAACGGTGTATATGCGACCTTAACGGAAGAGGGTCATCCGGTCGGGTCCTTCTACCTCTATGAAATGGAAGGGATATTCCAGAATACCCTCGATATCATTACCCATGCCTACCAGGGGGATAATATTCAGCCGGGAGACGTGAAGTACAAGGACGTGAACAAGGACGGGATCATCAACGAAAAGGACCGGGATCATGTTGGAAGTGCGATTCCGCTCTTCACCTATGGACTGAATATCACGGCAAACTATAGGGGCTTTGACCTTACCTTGCTGGGGCAGGGCAGTTATGGAAACAAAATCTACTACCAGATTGCTACGGATATAGAAGGTTTTTACCGGCCCTTTACCGTGACCCAGCGGTATTTTGATGAAAGGTGGACCGGGGAGGGTACCAGTGAGACACAACCACGGGCCTCCTGGACTGCCAAGTCGAACAATACCAAACCATCCACCCGGTTCCTGGCCGACGGTTCCTACCTGCGCTTAAAAACCACCCAGCTGGGATACACCCTCTCTGAAGAGATGAGCAATAAAATCCACTTTGAAGAAATCAGGATCTACCTGGTCGGACAGAACCTGGTTACCCTGACTAAGTATCCCGGACTTGATCCGGAAATGACAGTAAGCAACAATTCCGCAGGCGAAGGCGATCGTGCATCAGGAATCGATTGGGGCACATATCCCACAGCTGTTTCGTTGAGTCTTGGATTACAGTTCACCTTTTAAATGTTTGTATTATGAAAGCTAAATATCTATCGGTCATTACAGCACTGGCACTGGTTAGCGGGTGCAGCGAATTCCTCGATGAAAATATGCAGGGACGGTACTCCAGCGCTACATTTTACAAAACTGCAGAACATGCCTTCCTGGCAGTCAATGCCTGTTATGAGCCATTGGCATTTAAATCCTCTGAAAATAATCTCTGGGTCTTTGGCGATGTTGCATCTGATGATGCCACCAAGGGCGGTAATCCGGGTGACCAGAGCGAGATCTCCTTCATTGAAAATTTCGAGGCTACAACAGACAATGGGTTCCTGGGTGCCTGCTGGGAGCACTATTATGATGGTATAGCCAGAACCAACGAAGTAATTGGAAAGGTGCCGGGCATCGACATGGATGTTACACTCAGAAATCGGTATGTTGCTGAAGCCACGTTTCTCAGGGCCCTGTACTATTTCGTCCTGGTAAATATCTATGGCGATATTCCATTAAAAACAGATCCGGTTGCAACACTGGACGACCTTTATGTCCCAATTTCATCAGTAGCAGATATCTACGACCAGATCGAACATGACCTGCTGCTGGCAAAGAATGATCTCCCTGCAGAATATGTCTCTTCTGAAGCAGGAAGAGCTACCAGGGGAGCTGCCTTTGGAATGCTCGCCAGGGTATTTCTTTACCAGGAAAAATATACCGAAGCGCTGAATTACGTGGATTCCCTTGAGTCGCTTGACCTGTATAACCTCATGGATGTTTACAGGCACAATTTCATGGTAGATTATGAGAACAATAAAGAGGCTGTATTCGAAATACAACATTTGGCCAACCAGGATCCTTTCCAGGGAAGTGCACTGAATCAGTGGTTTGCTCCCCAGGTTGAAAACGGATATTTTTTCAATGTTCCCCGGCAGGAATTTATTGATGCTTTTGAAGTTACAGCTGACAGTATTGCAGACCCCCGGCTTGATTATACGGTGGGCAGGGAAGGCCGGTTGTGGCTGAATGGGGAAGATTTTAATCCCGCCTGGTCACCCACCGGTTACCTTCAGAAAAAGCATTTGCAGCCCCTGGATGAGGTTGGAAAGGGAACCAAGGGAAATGGGGATTTGAATTACACCTACATACGATACAGTGATATACTGCTGATGAAGGCAGAGGCCCTTAACGAGCTGGACAGAACCACGGAGGCAGTTGTTCCGCTGAATGCTGTGAGAAAAAGGGCCAGGGAGAGTTATCTTTTTGATGAAGACCTTCCTGGTTTTGGGGCGGTGCCTGAAGCATTGCTTCCGGATGTTGGAGCTGGCAGCAAAAGCGAAGTCAGGGAGGCCATCCGGCATGAACGAAGGGTAGAGCTCGGGTTCGAGTTCCACCGCTTTTTCGATCTGATGCGCTATGGAAAAAATGCTGCCGAGGAGGCCCTGCAAGGGACAGGATTTACCTATGAAACCAACCGTTATTTCCCAATACCACAAAGTGAAATAGACATAAATCCAAATCTTTAATTTTAATTTAAAACGTTAACAAATGAAAACAAGAAAAGTGTATTTTTTAAGTTTAATTCTTATGGCGGCAATGGCCTCTATGCTGTTTGTCGGCTGTGATAAGGATGAAACCGATGATGTTGACAAGACGGCTTTGAGCGCTGCAATTACTGCAGCCCATGACTTGATTGACAACACCATCGAAGGCCTGGCAGAAGGTCAGTACCTCCCCGGATCAAAAGCTGATCTGTTGGCGGTTATTGAAGCTGCAGAAACTGTATATGACAATGCTGAGGCAACCCAGACAGAGGTCGATAATACAGTTATTTCTCTGAATGCTGCCATTGCAGCTTACAATGCAAATGTTGTGGAAGCCATTGCTCCCGAGTCATTGGTGGGACACTGGACCTTTAACGAGGGAGAAGGAACCACCCTGAATGATTATTCAGGGAATAACTTTAACGGCACATTAATGAGTGGTGAAGATAACTGGGGCGGTATTGTGCCAGAATGGACCACCGACCGTTATGGTAACGCCGACGCGGCACTGATGTTCAACGAGGGTGGACACGTGGTCATACCCTACAATGCTGCATTAAATCCTGAGAAGCTCTCCATCTCACTGTGGCTGAATGCTGCTGAAATTCTTGAGAACAACAGGTTCATTGGCCTGCATTCATGGATGGGATTCAAATTCCAGCTGCAGTCAGTCAACAAGGCATTTTTCACAATCAGTACCAGTGATGGAATCTATGACAGGGATACAGATCCGCCACTTGACATTGAAACTTGGTACCATGTTGTTGTTACATTCGGTAACGGTAATATGACCTTCTATATTAACGGGGAACAGGCGCAGCAATGGGATAATACCCCCGGTACTGCAGCAGTCAACACAGGCAATGACCTGGTCTTTGGCCGGGATTCTGATGTGTATGCAGCCGACGATTCAAACTTCGACAATGACCAGATCATTCCCGCGGCATGGGGTGGATATTTCCACGGAAGCCTGGATGAGGTGAGGTTTTACAACGATGTGTTAACTTCAGCACAGGTATTGTCGATTTATAATCTTGAAAAAGTAACAGAAGAGTAGTAGTCTGTAGTTTAGGTTAGTGTAACCAGGTCAGTCATACTGACGGGTTCTGTTAGAAGAGGGTGTCCGCTACGGCACCCTCTTTTTCTATCAGGTCGTCAATCGTATATGATTCGGCTACCAGTAACCTGGATATGATAGGTTTGTGAATAATGCGCTTCTGCCCTTTGATTCTCCCAGGCGTTTGTTATTCCTCTTGAAAATTGGTTGTTTTTCTTGTAAAGAACGGCTTACCAATACGTTCAATATGCTGAACAAGGCTTGGACTATCAAGGAAACGGGGCGCAACAACATCGATGTAATAGGGTGTTGGGATTTTTTCATTCAGCCTGGATGCAAGGTTAAGCGGGGTCTCTTTTTTTAGATTAGAACCATAAATTGCCAGATCGATATCGCTGCCTTTTTCATAAGTCCCCATAGCGCGGCTGCCGAAAATTACCGCACGTTCTATTTCAGGGAACCCGGAAATGGTTTCCAAAATTAATTCCAGGCTCTGTTTGCTTATGCCAAAACTATTTTTCATTCAGCTTTCTGTTGAACCAATGGTACAATTGTTCGAATTGTTTATAATATTTTGTGATAATAAGCTCCTGGGCGAGTTGCGCTTTGGTTTCGTCGTAAGTGTGAGCCATCAGGTTGCGTTTTTCGAGCATATCCATCCATAAGTCGCCATCATCAATGATGGTGTATTGAAAAGCATTCTTTATAACATCGCGTGGAAAGGTTGCTTGCACGCTGTTGAATTCGAGGTAATCTTTTAAAGTTTTCCAGGCCAGTTCAAAAGTAAATTCGAATGCCTGTATGAGTCCCTGACCTTCCAATTCACTCAGTTTTTTCTCCTTTGCCAACTGCACCCCGTTTTGCAAGTTGGAAAATGCTTTGCTATAATTTTCAAAGCGCTGTTGCCACCTTATATCCTCAACATCCATAGTTCAATTCTATTTAAAGTACATAGTTCAATATTCTTCTTATCCTCTGAAAATGCAAATTACAAATTTTGATTAACATCCTGGTTTTTATTGTAACGCTCATTCACTATTTGTGTCTGTCAATTCAGATTCTGTTGCGTTTGTCAGGTTTCCCAATCATTTGCGACTATCTGTATAAATGCAAAACGATGGTTGTGAACAGATACTTTTTTTTCATCGGATTACTTTTCATTGTGGCACCGGCCCCGGGTCAGGATGAAAAAGTCAATCAACTCCATTCCTCAGCGCTTCATTCTATACTCAAAAATGACCAGGTTACTCTGATCGATGTCCGCACACGTTCAGAGTTTGCCAATGGCCGTATTGAAGATGCCGGACATCTGAATTACTACGCGATTGACTTTAAGAAAAAACTGCTGCTACTACCAAAGGACAAACCTGTTTATCTTTACTGCAACACCGGCTACCGGAGTCAGCGCGCCGCTGAGATCCTGATTTGAACGAATATCAGTGCCCTGATGGCATACCCTGTGCTTTTGGCCAGCAGCGTAAATTCAATGATCTATTAGTTCTTCTTCCAGCTGTTGTGCTTTTACAAAAAGGATATTGTTTTCAAGATGAATGTGACGGTGCAGATCCATTTCAAATTCGTTTAACTCCTGATAGGTAATTCTATAGGTATTACATCCATCGGGGGGTGTAGTATAGGTGGAGGTCAGGGAAGAGATTTCTTTAAACCGGTCTCCTTCCACCTGGTGCTCCTCTTCCATCTGGCTGATGGGCTGAAGAATCCCTCCGGTGGTTATTCGGGTCCCATCTTCCCCCTTTTTCTGTTTTACCATCTGACGAATATAAGGGAAAAGTACCTGTTCTTCCTTTTGCATATGTGTGCTCAGGTTTTCGGCCGCTCCGTCGAACAACTTTTTCACTTCAAAAAGTTCCGGGTGATGTTCTCCATGCACGTCGCAAAGTTTTTGCAGTTTTTGCTGAATGAAGGGCGTATGCTCCCGGATATAGGTGTGATGTTGCTTTTCGATGTAGTCGCATAGTTCGTCCAGTTCCAACCCATTGATATATCCGCTATCCGGATCGCTAACAGCTACCATCTCTTCCAATTCAGACAACAGGACATGTATGTCCACGTCCGATTTTGAACAAGACTCTTCCAGACTTATACTACCACCACAACAAAAATCTATACCGTGCTCTTCAAATATCCTGGCTGTTCTGAAATTTGTTTTGACGATATCGCCAACTTTCGTATGTGCATTTAGTTCCATGATTTTTTTATTTGTATCTGCAAAGGTACTAAAATTTATATAATGATATAGAGGTCTTTTTTTATTTTTATATCATCTTTTTTAGAAACCTTTAACCATGTGCTATGAATACCAAGTAAGGGAATCGCCAGCTTTGAGCATTTTCCGGGAGGAACGAATGAATCGGATCAGCCAATCCTCTTCCCTTCTTTCATATACCCTGCTCAGGTCAGGTCCAAACAGGCGGCCACCGTTAATCGTGTGACAAGCTGCACAGATCGATTGATAAAGCGCTCCGCCGGCAGACTGGTTGTCAAAGTTCACAGGGTCCTGATTTGGTTGACTCCAGATACAGGTGGAGAAAAATGCCAGAATGAGCAGAAAGGTCAGCTTAAGGTTCATTTGGTTCTTCAATAAAGGTACCTGTTAACAAAGATGAAATAAATTATAAAATTACCCATATGTCATTATATAACTTTTGTACTTTTGTTGTCATAATTTCCAAAAAATAGGTAAATTTATAAACACGAACTTTATGACTATCAAAGGAAACTCCAGACGAGGTCTGACCGGAACTACCCTGGGCTTTTTCTTTGGATTTGCAGCCGTGGCGCTTTACGGCCCAACTGCCGTCAGGTTCAAAGAAGCCATGGATCTGACCCCGGCACTGCTTGGCCTGTTGATCGCCATTCCAGCTTTATCCGGATCACTGCTACGCATCCCTTTCGGCGCCTGGGTGGATACCACAGGCGGGAAAAGACCGTTTTTTATCCTTCTTCTGTTGAGTGTGATCGGGCTGGGCGGCGTAACCCTGCTTCTTCTAATCTCTTATCCGGACGGGATGAGGGGGCTGTACGGACTGGTCCTGTTCTTCGGATTTTTGAGCGGTTGCGGAATAGCCACCTTTTCGGTTGGCATCGGTCAGACTTCTTATTGGTTTCCCCGAAACAGGCAGGGAATCGCCCTGGGCACTTTCGCAGGGCTGGGAAATCTTGCTCCGGGAATTTTCTCCCTGATCCTGCCTGTGTTTTTAACCTATTACGGTTTCATTTCTGCCTATTTTGCATGGTTCCTGTTTTTATTGACCGGAACCATACTTTACGGACTCATTGGTGTAAATGCCCCCTATTTCCAGTATCGAAAAGAGGGGTTGCCGGATGAGCAGGCCAGGACGCGATCACTCGAAAAGGGCCAGGAGTTATTTCCATCGGGAAGCGTGAAAGACAGCCTGCTCAATTCTGCAAAGGTCAGTAATACATGGACCCTGGTAGCTCTTTATTTCACCACATTTGGCGGGTTTATTGCCCTCACTGCATGGTTCCCTACCTATTGGATTGAATTCCAGCAATTCACACCGGTAAAGGCCGGGCTGCTTACCGCTGTCTTCTCTATTTTGGCCTCGTCGATCCGCGTTGCAGGGGGCAGGATTGCTGATCGGTTCGGCGGGGAGAAGGTGGCCCTGTTTTCCATGACAGCAATTTTATTTGCTGCTTCCGGTCTGTTATATGCTTCGGATATTGCATTCAGTATTGGATTAGTCATTCTGCTTGCAGCCGGAATGGGCATTGCCAATGCGGCCGTATTCAAATTGGTCCCGGTGTATGTCCCGAAATCCGTTGGAGGCGCTGCCGGCTGGGTAGGCGGATTGGGTGCATTCGGCGGGTTTGCCCTGCCCCCCATCATGGGAGCAATTGCCGGCAGATACGGAGAGATTGGATATGCCCGTGGATTCCTGGTCTTTGTCTTATTAGCCGCGTTGAATCTCCTGATCATATACTTTCTGCTTAACAAAAGAAAAAAAGGGGAAATCGCTGCCGGAGCCTTCGCACAATGACCAGTTCTCCGCGTAAAGTAAAATTTGATAGAATATGAGCCTGTTAAATAAACTGATCTATTTCAGCAAAAACGTTTCGAAAAGTCCCGATAAGTATTCGGTACTGACTGGCGAAAATCGCAACTGGGAGAGCCTTTACAGGAACCGCTGGCAGTTCGACAAGGTGGTCCGGTCAACCCACGGAGTAAACTGTACAGGCTCCTGTTCATGGAAGGTATACGTGAAGAACGGACTGGTCACATGGGAGGTCCAGCAGACCGATTACCCGGAGACCCGGCCGGGTCTGCCCAATCATGAACCGAGAGGCTGCCCGCGGGGTGCCAGCTATTCCTGGTATCTTTATAGTGCCAACCGGGTCAAATACCCCATGATCCGGGCCACATTAGTAAAAGCCTACAGAAATGCAAAAGCCCGGCTGAGCGACCCGGGGAAAGCATGGGAAAGTGTGATGCAGGACCCGGAAATCTTAATAAAATATAAGGCAGAACGCGGGCTCGGCGGAATGGTGCGGGCCGACTGGGATGAGGTGAATGAGATCATTGCCGCCGCAAACATCTATACCATTAAAACCTATGGTCCCGACCGGCTGGTGGGTTTTACTCCCATTCCAGCCATGTCGATGGTTTCCTATTCCTCGGGCTCCAGGTATCTGAGCTTACTGGGAGGGACCATCCTCAGTTTCTATGACTTTTACTGCGACCTCCCCCCTGCCTCCCCCCAGACCTGGGGCGAACAGACCGATGTTCCGGAAAGCGCCGACTGGTACAACTCCTCCTTCCTCATGCTCTGGGGATCAAATGTTCCGCTTACCCGTACTCCCGATGCTCCCTTTTATACCCAGGTACGGTACAAAGGGACCAAAACGGTTAATATTTCTCCCGACTTTAACGATGCAGCTAAATTTGCAGATCTTTGGATAAAACCCAAACAGGGTACCGATGCAGCGCTGGGAATGGCCATGGGTCACGTGATCCTGAAGGAGTTTTACCTGGAGCGCATTATGCCCTATTTTAAAGAGTACGCGTGTCGGTATACCGATCTGCCTTTTCTGGTGAAGATCGAAAAGGAACATGGAAGATATGTGGCAGGCAGGGTGATACGCGCCAGCGACCTGGAGGGAGACCTTGCCGGTGAAAAGAACGCGGAGTGGAAACCACTCCTGGCCGATGATCTAACCGGGGATTTTGTTATTCCGAACGGCACCATTGGTTCCAGGTGGGACAAGAGCGGTAAATGGAACCTGGAGCTGAAAGATGCAACCGGCAAAAGGGATATTCAGCCACGGCTTTCTGTCCTCGGGCATCAGGACGAGGTGGTTGACCTCTCGTTTCCCTATTTCGGAGGCGATACCTACAAGCATTCACATTTTAAAGCCACTGCACATAATGATATCATCTCCCGGAAAGTGCCGGTCAAACGATCACCCGGCGGTGATTTTCTCTACTGCACTGTATTCGATCTGCTGGTGGCCAACTACGGAATCTCAAGAGGTTTCAGCGATGCCAATGCAGCCACAGATTATGAACAGGACCTTCCATACACTCCCGCATGGCAGGAGCGCATCACCGGCGTCCCGGCAGAACAGGTGATCTCTACCGCCCGTCAGTTTGCCGACAATGCAGCCGGGACACGCGGGAAATCGATGATCATTATCGGCGCGGGTGTAAACCACTGGTTCCACACCGATATGATCTACCGTAGCGCCATTAACATGCTCATGTTTTGCGGTTGTGTTGGACAGTCGGGAGGTGGCTGGGCACACTATGTCGGGCAGGAAAAAGTACGCCCGCAAACCGGATGGTTGCCCCTCGCTTTTGCGCTCGACTGGAACCGGCCTCCGCGACAAATGAATACCACCTCATTTTTCTACATGCATACCGACCAGTGGAGATATGAAAAGGTGGGACTGACAGAACTCATATCTCCACTCGCAAACCAAAAAGAGTGGTCTTCCAGATCGATGATCGATTGTAACGTGAAAGCAGAGCGGATGGGGTGGCTACCGTCAAGTCCGCAGTTGAACAAAAATCCGCTTGAGCTGGCCAGACAGGCAGACAGTAAAGGGAAAGATCCGGAACAGTTCATTACCGAAAAGCTGAAGAGGGGAGAATTGTGCATCGCCTCTGAAGATCCTGATGATCCGGCCAACTTTCCCCGCAACCTGTTTGTGTGGCGGTCGAATTTGTTGGGCTCCAGCGCCAAAGGGATGGAATATTTCATGAAACACCTGTTGGGAGCCCAACACAACGTGCTCGGAGAAGATATCAAAACCCTCGGTCAACCACTGCCCGAAGAGCTAAAATGGCACGACCAGGCACCTGAGGGCAAACTTGATCTGCTGGTCACACTCGATTACCGCATGTCAACCACCACCCTCCATTCAGATATCATCCTTCCGGCTGCCACCTGGTATGAGAAGAACGATCTGAACACATCGGACATGCATCCATTTATTCACCCTTTCTCCAAGGCAGTGGACCCGGTGTGGGAAGCCAGGACCGACTGGGATATTTTTAAAGGTCTGGCCAAACGGTTCTCCGAACTGTCAGAAGGCCACCTGGGGAAAGAGAAAGATATCGTACTGCAGCCGTTGCAGCACGATTCCCCGATGGAGATGTCCGAAACAACCATGGCCGAAGACTGGAAGGAGAGGGACATGGAGCTCAAACCAGGAAAGAATATGCCGAAAATTATCAGCGTTACCCGTGATTACCCTCAAACATATCAACGTTTTACCAGCCTGGGACCTCTGATGGAGAAAGCAGGCAACGGAGGAAAAGGAATCAATTGGGATACAGCAGAAGAAGTAGCCTTCTTAAAGCTGCTCAACCGAACCTCCGCCCATAAAGGGGACTCCCACGGCATGGCCAGAATTGATACAGATATCCATGCGGCCGAGACCATCCTGGCGTTTGCCCCCGAAACCAATGGCCACGTGGCCATTAAAGCCTGGGAAGCACTTTCCCGGATCACCGGCCGGGACCACAAACACCTGGCAGAAGCCCGGGGGGATGAAAAGATAAGGTACCGGGACCTGCTGAGTCAGCCACGTAAGATCATTACTTCACCCATCTGGAGTGGGGTCGATTCAGAGGAAGTTTCCTACAATGCCGGTTATACCAATGTGCATGAGCTCATTCCGTGGCGGACACTCACCGGACGCCAGACTACCTACCAGGATCACCCCTGGATGATCGCTTTTGGAGAGAACCTGGTTTGCTACAAACCACCCGTCAACACCAAATCGGTCCTGCAGGCCATGAACCGCCTGGGTAAATCCGATGAATACCTGGTAATCAATATGATGACCCCTCATAACAAATGGACAATCCATTCGTCCTGGTCAGATAATCTGCTGATGCTCACCCTGGGGCGTGGTGGTCCGGTAGTATGGATGAGTGAAAAGGATGCAGAGAAGATTCACCTGAAGGATAACGACTGGGTGGAAATATTCAACATCAACGGAGCTACGGTCGCCCGTCTGATTGTTTCCCAACGTGTACCTGAAAACGTACTGATCGTCTACCACAACCAGGAACGAACGGTGAATATGCCTGTAAACCAAATTAATGGCAATCGTGGCGGTGTACACAACTCGGTTGACCGCATCAGCCTGAAACCTACCCATATGATCGGCGGGTATGCACAGCTGAGCTACGGTTTTAATTATTACGGAACCATAGGCTCAAACCGTGATGAATTCGTAATTATCCGCAAGTTAAGTAAAGTGGAATGGAATGACGAAGCAACCGATAACGAATAAAGAACTGAAACCATGCAAATACGCGCACAAATAGCCATGGTCCTCAATCTGGACAAATGTATCGGATGCCACACCTGTTCGGTCACTTGCAAGAACGTGTGGACCTCCCGTAAAGGCATGGAGTATGCCTGGTTCAACAATGTGGAGACCAAACCGGGAATCGGTTATCCCGATGAGTGGGAAAACCAGGAAAGATGGAAAGGCGGCTGGAAGCTCGACAAACAAAGGTTGGTGCCAAAAATGGGGACCAAACGCGGCATTATGAAGAACCTGTTTGCCAACCCCGACATGCCGCTTATGGACGATTATTATGAACCCTTCACCTTCAACTATTCAATCCTGCACAAAGGATCCGGGTTCGCTACCCCTCCATCGGCACGACCATACTCCATTCTAACGGGCCGGCCGATGGAAAAAATAGAGAAGTCTGCAAATTGGGAAGATAACCTGGGAGGGTCCTTTAAAGAGCGGAGCAGGGAAAAGAATTTTGACCAGGTGCAAAAAGAGATCTGCGGAGAGTTTGAAAACTCATTTATGATCTACCTTCCACGCCTCTGTGAACACTGTCTGAACCCTACCTGTGTCGCATCCTGTCCTTCGGGAGCTATCTACAAGCGTGAAGAAGACGGCATTGTGCTGATCGACCAAAGCCGCTGCCGTGGCTGGAGGCAATGCGTAACAGCCTGTCCCTACAAGAAGGTGTATTTTAACTGGGAAACCCACAAATCGGAAAAGTGTACCTTCTGTTACCCGAAAATTGAAGTAGGCGATCCCACGCTGTGTAGTGAATCATGCGTAGGACGGATCCGCTACATTGGAATGATGCTGTATGATTCCGGAAAGATAAAAGAAACGGCAACGGTAGAAAATGAACAGGATCTGTATGCAAATCATCTTGGGTTGTTTCTCGACCCGAACAACCCGGAGATCGAAAAAGAGGCACGCAAACAGGGTATTCCCGACAAAGTGCTTACAGCCGCTAAAAATTCCCCGGTGTACCGTTTGGCTATCGACTGGAAAGTAGCTTTTCCCCTTCATCCCGAATACCGTACCCTGCCAATGGTCTGGTATGTCCCTCCGTTATCACCAATTGTCAATGCCGCGGAAAGCGGAAAAATCGGAATGAACGGCATTCTTCCAGATGTAGATGACCTGCGGATCCCTGTCAGGTACCTGGCCAATATGCTTACTGCCGGAAACGAAGTGCCTGTTATAGATGCTCTTAGACGAATGCTGGCCATGCGTGCTTACATGCGGACTAAAACCGTTGATCAAATTCCTGAACCGTCACTTGAAAAAACCGGACTGACACCAGATGAGACCGAAAATATGTATCATCTGATGGCTATTGCCAACTATGAGGACCGTTTTGTAATCCCCGTTTCGCAGAAGGAATATGCCAGAGATGCTTTTGGTTTCAGAGCCGGATGCGGCTTCTCAGATGACGGAGGATGCGGTAATAACAAATTTAAAAACCTGTTTGGAGGAATGTAAAATGATCAATACCTATAAAATACTCTCTTTGCTGCTTTCCTATCCCAGTTGCGAATTACATAAATTCCTTCCGGAAGTGACGACTCTGATAAAGGAAGAAGCCATCCTCAAACCTGCGAATATCAGGGAGGTAGAGACCTTTGTGTCCCGTTTTCAAAAAATGGATTTGATCGACTGGCAAGCAGAATACGTGCAATTGTTCGATTATTCACGCAGCGCCTCCCTACACCTTTTTGAGCATATAAAGGGTGATTCAAAAGACCGGGGGCAGGCCATGGTGGATATGGTTGAGTTTTACAGTGAAAACGGCTGGCAACTTTCAACCAGTGAATTGCCCGATTACATCCCCGTTTTCCTGGAATTTTTATCAGGCCAGGAACCGGCGAAAGCTGCTGCACTTCTGGCTGAACCCGTTCATATCCTTAACCGCATCTATATAGCCCTTATGGAAAAAAACAATCCATACCAGCATGTGCTGTCTGCGGTGATTTCATTGTCTGAAAAACAGCCCGTTCAAAAAGAGACGAACCTTATCATTAAAAATGAACAACCATTAGATCTGGATGCCGAATATGAAGAGATACCCATAGAATTTGGAGGTTCCCAATCCATTTGTAATCAAAATCCACGTGGTCATGGAAAACTACATCAATAATTTGTTATTCACCTATCTGCCTCACATCGCCTTCGCGATCTTTTGGTTCGGATTGATCACCAGAATCATTGTTGCCAACAAGAGCATCCAGGCAAAGTCTACACAGATCCTGGCCAGAAAAGGAGTGAAAACCGGAAACAACTTATTCCATTATGCGATCATTATTGTCTTTTTCGGACATTTTACCCTGTTCCTGCCTGAAGAAGTGTATCATCTGGTCATGACAACCGAAACCAAACGAATGATCGCACTGGTTTTTGGAATCACCTTCGGGGTGACCTCTTTTATCGGTATGGTGATCCTGCTGCGCAGGCGCCTGAAGGATGTCCGGGTAAGGGTTACCAGTACATTCCACGACTACTTTATTCTGGTTCTCCTGCTCGTCGAGGCAGGACTCGGACTTGCATCCGTGGCCACCACCGCTTCCACCACTGTGGAGGAATATGCCTCATTGGGAGTATGGGCACAAAAAGTGATCACATTTCAGCCTGATGCAGGAGCAGTAATTGCCGGTCACAGTTTGCTGTATAAGCTCCATTTTGTAACGGGACTACTGATCTTTATGCTCTTTCCGTACACCAAGCTCATGCACATGCTGGTTCTCCCTGTTGCCTATTTTTTCAGATCGGGATATCAACTGGTGCGCAAACAGCATTTATTGAATGACAACAGGATCATCAAATAAAAACAAAAAAAATCAAGAAGAATGAACACAAAAACAGAAGCCCTGAGCGAACAGGGTGTCAGCTTATGGCTGGACAATATTACCAGGAAAATCCTTAATGACGGAACACTTGAAAAATACATCAATGAACTGGCCGTTACAGGCTTAACATCCAATCCGACCATCTTCGATAATGCAATAGCTAAATCGAATGATTATGATCAGGCGATTAAAGAATCAAATAAGGACACAGACAATGAAAAGCTCTTTTTTAAACTGGCCATTGACGATATCCAGAGAGCTGCCGACCTGTTTTTTCAGATTTATGAAAAAACAAACCGTGTTGACGGTTTTGTTTCCATTGAAGTTTCACCTCTGCTGGCCTATGATACAGCGAGTACCATCAAGGCGGCAAAAACTATTTTCTGGCAGGTGAACAGACCCAACGTCTTCATAAAAATACCCGGCACTCCGGAGGGATTGCCTGCCATTGAGAGTACTATCGCTGAAGGGATTCAGGTGAATGTTACCCTGCTTTTCTCTGCGGATCAATATGAAGCGGCAGCCAATGCCTGGTTGAAGGGGGTAGAAATTCGTGCGAAAAATGGCCTGAATCCGGATGTAAGATCTGTTGCCTCAGTATTTGTAAGTCGCTGGGATAAGGCTGTTTCAGGAAAAGTGTCGGGAGGTCTTGAAAACAAATTGGGACTTGCGGTTTCTCAAAAAACGTATGAATCATTTCAGCAGTTTCTCCAATCGAAACGTGTTCAAAGACTATTGAATCTTGGTGTGTCGCCGCAACGCTTGCTTTGGGCGAGCACAGGGACAAAAGATCCGGCTGTGAGCGATGTGCTCTATATTGAAAATCTTGTCGCTCCTTTCACGGTAAATACCATGCCGGAGAATACCCTGCTAGCTTTTGCCGATCATGGTGAGAAGGGCGATGTGCTTCCACGCACGTGTACTACTACCGATGATTTGCTTAGGCAATTCAATAAGGAGAAAATAGATGTTCAGGCCCTTGCAGAAACCTTGCAGAAAGAGGGGGCCGCTTCTTTTATCGATAGCTGGAATCATCTGATAAGCAGCATTGAACAGAAGAGAAAAATCGTGTAATCAAATACTGAATAAAAATATTTCTATAGAGTGTCCTGTCCATAATGTTCGGGATCAAGATAGGGTATGCAAAATCGTTCCCTGACCGAACCGGGAACGGAGCCTGCTACCAGTTGCAGCTGGATATTTACGATAGGCTGCTTGATTCGGTGTGTGCCTGTACAATAAATGCGGGAGGCCGATTTCCTTTGATCTCTGGACACAATTGCGCAAGTTGATCAACCAGGTGCCTGAAAACGGGCAAAAAAACGAGGGTATTTAGAAAGTTGGGGGAGGCAGGCAGCATTATATCAATAGTCGCAACAAGCATCATTTCCTGTTCCTGACAGCAGTTAGGAAGAAATTATAAAAGTATTATCATTTTAAGATTGTGCCTCGTGCCTGGAAGCCAATGATAATGTAAGTTTTAAATATATTCAATAAGTATATTGAATAATTGAATAGATACATTATCTTTGCCCTGAATGATACAGAACAATAATTTATGAAAGGCCGGGAATTTAAAGATGCCATGTACGACGGGCTGGCCAAATTGATGAAAGCCCTGGCGAACCCTGCACGCCTGGAAATCATCGAGATGCTTTCGCAGGGGGAAAAAAGTGTGGAGGGGGTGGTGGAAGCTACCAACCTTACAGTAGCAAACGCATCACAGCACCTGCAGGTTTTGAAAAACAACAACATCGTGAATTCGCGCAGGGAGGGACATTACGTCTATTATTCACTCGTTAATGATGACTTCCTGGCGCTTTACCAGCACATTACAAAATTTGCAGTTAGTGAGATTGCTGTACTGGAAAAAACGATGAACAGGCAACGCGAAGACAATCACGCCACGAATGCCGTAAACCTGGAGGAGCTGGAGTCGATGATCAACGATAAGAATGTATTGTTAATGGATGTCCGTCCTCCATCCGAATATGAGTTGGGTCATATTTCCGGGGCCGTATCGGTACCGATGAATGAGCTGCTCTGCTGCTTAAAGGATTTTTCGAAGGATCAGGAAATTATTGCCTATTGCCGTGGGCCCTTCTGTGTACTGGCCGATGAAGCGGTGAAAGTGCTTTCCGAAAACGGGTTCAAAGTCAGGAGGCTCGATGAAGGGTATCCTGAATGGAAAATGAGGCAATTGAAATCAAATTAAATATAAAAATATGCTTCAAAAATTAATGAAGGCAGTCATGCCGTCGAAAAAAATGATTGAGATGTTTACCTATGAAATCTCAAGTAAACTTCCCATTGAAGAGATAACTAAAAAAGTACCGGCCGCTTGTGAGCAGAATAAGTTCGCCGTGCTTCAGACTTATGTGTACCACGATATCGTTGAAAGCAAAGGTTTTCCAATTGACCGTAAAGTCTACATTTACGAAATCTGCCAGGCAAAAACAGCAGCAGCAATGTTGACCGATTTTCCTCATTTTGCCATTTTTATGCCTTGTAAGCTGGCGATTTACGAAAACGAAGGGGAAACCATTATTTCAACCATGAATATGGAAATAATGCTTGATGCAGTGAATTCCAAGCCCGAACTATTCAAGGAAGCCACTACCATGTTTAACACACTTAAATCCTTAATGGACGAAATAGCATAGAACATCACCCTTTTTAAATTTTTAATAACCCATGAAAAAAATTCTGATTTTGATTAACGACGCGCCCTACGGGACAGAAAAAGCGTATAACGGATTACGTTTGGCCAACCAGTTGAATAAGGCCCACGAAGATGTGGAAGTACGTATATTTCTGATGGCCGATGCGGCGGGTTGTGCGGTAGCCGGACAAAATACTCCAAACGGTTATTATAACATCGAAAGAATGCTGAAATATTCCATAAACAAAGGTGTCAAAGTGAAAATATGTGGTTCTTGTGCCGATGCACGGGGTTTGAAAAACATTCAGCTCATTGAAGACGCAGAAATCAGCACATTGGCTGAATTTACGGAGTGGGTGGCTGATAGTGATAAGGTTATTTCATTCTAATACAACACAATCTCTTCAATTTCCTGACTTCTAAATATTACGTCGGATTTATTGAAAACCTCTGCCACTTCATAAATTGAAAGCCCGGCTGAAGGTTTTGGAAAAGTAATTTTTGTGTTCATAAAAGAAATACTGTTATGATAAAGTTAAAGTTAATTCCCAATATTGTTATTCTGATCCTTAAGCGCTCGGATTCGATTTAAGCAATAATTCTTTTGCGGTTTGTTGTAAGGAGTGAGATTTTTCCCGACTGTTCTTTCAAACAAATAGAACAGTATAATGAAAAGGAAAAAAGTTTTAAGAATCATTGCAATTCTTGGAGTTGCAGGATTACTCATTGGAGGCGGCATCGGGATCTATATGTTCAATATGCCCCAGCGTGATGTACAATCGACAAAGACCGATTATTCGTTCAGCAGTTCACAGCTCGTTAAGGAGTATCTTAATGATAAGGATGCTGCAGATCAGAAATACCTGGCCTCTGACGGGGATTCAAAAATCCTTGAGGTGACAGGTGTTGTCAACAAAATTACAGAAGATTTTAACGGTCAGAAAGTGGTTTTTCTGAAAGATAAACAGGATCTGGCTGGCGTAAGCGCCTCGTTCACTTCAGAGACCGAAAGCACTTTACAGGGTATCACTGTTGGGGAGCCCGTCACCATTAAGGGGGTCATCCGTTCAGGTGCCGCATATGATGAGGACCTCGGTTTTTATCTGAACGTGGTCCTGGAGAAGAGCGCAGTTATATAATCACAGCATTCCTGACCCGGCTCCCCGACGCGTCCGCAATGAACAAGGTCATTCCAATTTTAAGATTGGTACAGAAAAATCAGATGGTAGATGTCAGGAATGAATTTTTTCCCGACTCTACCTACAAACAAAGTAAAAGTCAAAAATTAAAAAACGGAAAACAATGAAAAAGTCAATTCTATTATTAATTGCAGCGGCACTTTTTATTTCGGCTGCTGGATTCGGACAGAGCAGTTCAAAGCTGATCAGCACCAAAACACAGATCAAATTCTTCTCAACTACTCCGGCAGAAGATATTGAAGCCCATAATACGGCTTCCGTCAGCGCCATTGACAAAAGCTCCGGGGAGGTTGTATTTTCAGTACCCATGCAGGGTTTCGAATTCGAAAAATCACTGATGCAAAAGCACTTTAACAGCGATAAATTTCTTGATACAAAAGCATTTCCGGATGCCAAGCTGAAGGCAAAGATCACCAACCTGGAGAGCATCGATTTCGGAACTGATGGCAGCTACCCTGCGACGGTAAAAGGAGAACTCACCATCAAGGAGAAAACAAATTCTATCAGCGAATCCGGTACCGTCACTGTAAAAGGGAACACTGTTAAGGTAGGCAGCAAATTCGATGTCACACTGGCTGATTACGGAATTTTATTCAAGAAGGGCAAGCCCGCTTCCAATATTGCCAAGACGGTTGAGGTTACCGTTCAGGCCGAATACCAGTAAGATAAGGGATTGTTGTCTTCTGAATCTTCATGCTGAAACGGCAGTGCAAGGATCAGCCGAGTTCAATATACCCGCTGGTCTGTTCCGAAATTCATATTTTACAAATAATAAACTGAAAACCATGAAAATTTTATCATCCATAGTCGCTATTTTTCTTATGATCAATGTATCAGCCAGTGAACCTGTTGTCTCTTCAAAAAAGGCCGTAAGTTCTGGAATTGAATTTCATACCGGAACCTGGCAAGAGGCGCTCAATCAAGCTGCAAAAGAGGGGAAACCCATATTCCTGGACATTTCAGCCAGTTGGTGTGGGCCCTGTAAAGCCTTAAAAAAGAACACTTTTCCCAATGAAGAGGTGGGGGCTTATTACAATGAAAACTTCATAAATGTGTTGGTCGATGGCGAAAAAGGTGAGGGGAAAGACCTTGCTAATAAATTTAAAATCAGGGGTTATCCTACCATGATCTATCTCAACAGCAAAGGGGAAGTGATAGCCCAAACATCTGGTTATCGAGACCCACAGACACTTATCAATCTTGGGATAGAGGTATTGAAACTGTAGCGTTAATTCAGCATCGATCTGAAGAACCTCCTTATAATCAAG
The DNA here is from genome assembly GCA_021738565.1 of Bacteroidales bacterium. Lineage (GTDB taxonomy): Bacteria > Bacteroidota > Bacteroidia > Bacteroidales > M55B112. Next base: position 2,065 of record JAIPBT010000005.1, on the reverse strand, counting down.
AATATGAAACGTTTATGGTAAGAATGTCAGGCAACGGAACATTCAATTGCATGCAAGAAAACGCCAATTGTAAAGATTTCTTAAAAACAAATCTTTTTTACATATAAAAATTAATTATACCTTAATCAATATAATATGAAAGCTATTTGGAACAACAAGGTCATTGCTGAAAGCGATGACATCGTAACACTGGAAGGTAACAGTTATTTTCCGGCAGAATCTGTAAATAATGATTTAATCAGCAAAAGCGATAGTAAGTCCGTTTGTCCCTGGAAGGGCATTGCCTCATATTACGATATCCATGTCGATGGAAAAATCAATAAGGCTGCTGCCTGGTATTATCCAGAGCCAAAAATTGCAGCCAAAGAAATCAGAGGAAGGGTTGCTTTTTGGAAGGGGGTAGAGATATTGGAGGATTAAACAGATGAAAGAAGAAATTATGGAAATTTCAGGGTCTGTATTATTGCATCTTGTCAATGATAAAACCGTGACGATCATTGATATCAGATCCGTTGAGGCATATAATGGATGGAAACTGCAGCATGAAAAAAGAGGGGGGCATATTAAAAATGCCAGGAGCCTGCCAGTGAAATGGACAAATTACATCGACTGGATCGAGGTTGTCAGGTTCAAAAACATATTGCCCGAACACAAGATTATTATCTACGGGTATGATAAGAAAGATATTGATATTGTTGCCCGGCGTTTTTTAAAATCAGGTTTTACGGATGTCAATGCGTATTACGGTTTCAGAGATGAGTGGACTGCAGATCCGGAAAAACCAATGGACAGATTGGAGAAATATACTCAATTGGTTTCAGCAGATTGGGTAAAGTCACTAATAAACGGAGAGAAACCGGATCATTATGACAACAAACGTTTCATTATCGTGCATGCGCATTATCGCAACAGGGATGCCTATCTGAGCGGACACATTCCGGGGGCAATCGACATGGATACCCTGGCGCTTGAGGCGCCGGAAACGTGGAACCGGCGTTTACCCGGGGAGATAAAAGCAGCACTTGAGCAGCATGGCATCACAGCCGATACAACTGTTGTTCTCTACGGAAAATTTATGTTTCCCGACAATGCCGATGAATTTCCGGGCAGCGCTGCCGGAGATATCGGGGCCATCAGGAATGCGTTTATCATGCTGTATGCCGGAGTAAAGGACGTAAGGATATTAAATGGAGGTTTTCAATCCTGGGAAGATGCAGGCTTTGAAATATCATACACTGATGTACCAAAACAGGAGGTGTCCGATTTCGGAGCAAAGATTCCAGAGCATCCCGAACTGGCAGTGGATACTCCTCAGGCCAAAAAGATGATAGCAGCTCCGGATGCGGAGATCGTCTGCGTACGCAGTTACAAAGAATACATTGGAGAGGTAAGTGGATACAACTATATTGAACCCAGGGGGCGCATTCCGGGAGCAGTTTTTGCCGATTGCGGATCGGATGCTTACCATATGGAAAATTACCGGAACAATGACCATACCACCCGGGAATATCATGAGATTGCAGCCATTTGGGAGAGCAACGGGATCACACCCGACAAATACCTGGCGTTTTATTGCGGAACGGGTTGGCGCGGCAGTGAGGCGTGGTTCAATGCCTGGCTGATGGGATGGCCGAAAGTATCGGTTTACGACGGAGGCTGGTTCGAGTGGAGCAGTGATCCGGAAAACCCGGTTGAAACAGGAGTTCCTGCTGAAGTTGGATAATCACATTGCATTGTGTAAAATTAATATCAACCAAGTGAAATCAGAATCTTCATAATAGACAAATCCATGACAAATTTTGATGCTATAATTATTGGATCCGGTCAGGCCGGCACTCCGCTCGCGTTTAAATTCGCGTCACAAAAAATGAAAGTTGCTTTTATTGAAAAAGAGCACTTTGGCGGTACATGCCTTAATGTAGGATGTCGTTAGTTTGCAGAACTAAAAGAAAGGAAACAAACTAAAATTATTTCTCTTGATATTTACTCTGATAAAAAGCTCCATCTGCTGCACTAACTTTATTTGGACTTTAGGTTGAACCTAAGGGGTATATTAAGCACAGCA
>JAIPBT010000080.1 GCA_021738565.1 Bacteroidales bacterium | reverse complement strand
CCATCAAAAGGGAAATCGGCATTGTGTACATGTTCATTTTCCATGATTTCCCGGAGTGACGCAACAACTTCAGGATGCTGTTCGGTAACATTAACCTCTTCCGCCAGGTCAGATTCCAGGTCATACAGTTCAAACCGGGTTTTGGACGGGTCGAATACATTCAGCCTGACCAGTTTCCATTTCCCTTTCCGTACTGCCTGCTTTCCCCCCTGCTCATGGAATTCCCAGTAGAGATGATCGTGTACCAGCTGTTCCTCTCCTATCAGGACGGGTAAGAATGATATCCCATCGATGTTCCCTGGTACTTGAGATCCCGCAAGTTCAGCAATCGTAGGCAGGATATCCCAGAATGCTGAAATATGGGCGGAGGTACTGCCAGGGGCAATGGTATTGGTCCACCGGGCAATCATGGGAACACGTATTCCTCCCTCATAAAGGTCCCGCTTATAGCCGCGCAACGAACCGTTGCTTTTAAAAAAACCGGGGTCTGCACCACCTTCCATATGCGGACCATTATCAGAGGTGAACATGATAATGGTGTTCTCATCGAGGCCCAGTTCCCCGAGCTTGTCAACCACTTCCCCCACCTGCCGGTCAAGCAGGGAAACCATGGCTGCAAACGTGGCATAGGGCTCAGGCTGGGAACAATAGGCACTCACATTGAACTCCTCATCGCCGTAGTCGGCACCGGGACGGTTACTGACAAAAGGCGTCTCCTTAAACTTCCCCCTGTATTTTTCCATCATTTCTCCTTCAGGAATGATCAGTTCGGCATGCGGAATAACATTCGGATAGAACAGGAAGAAGGGTTCATCCTTGTTTTCTTCGATGAATTTCAGGGCCTCCTGATGGATCAAGTCAGGTGCATAGGTTTCAGTGTTTGTAAAGTCGTTGCCTTCCAGCATTACCTTTTCATCGTTGTGCCAGAGGTGCAAGGGATAATACCGATGTGCTTCGCGCTGACAATTGTATCCAAAGAATGTATCAAAACCCTGGTTGTTCGGATCTCCCTCTGTACCGACGAAACCCAATCCCCATTTACCAAATGCCCCGGTAACATACCCCGCCTCTTTGAGAAGCTCTGCGACAGTAAAAGCTTCTGCCTTCATCGGATGCTGGCCTTCAGGCTTATACTCTTTGTTGCCCCGGATAGCACTGTGCCCTGTATGCATACCAGTCATCAGTACTCCCCTGGAAGGCGCGCATACAGTGCTGCCGGAATAGTGCTGGGTAAAGATCATTCCCTCTGCCGCCAGTCTGTCCAGGTTGGGGGTTTCTATCTTCGTCTGCCCGTAACATCCTAAATCACCGTAACCAAGGTCATCGGCAAGAATATAAATGATGTTGGGTTTTTGAGGTTCTTTTTGTTTCATGGTGCATCCGGAAACAGACAGCACAGCAAGAACAGCGATAAGGAATTTGCGCATAACGGTTGTTTTAGATAATAGCTCGATCAAATATACTACTGATTGATCGAACAGCAGTATAATAGGGTCAAATAATTTATACTCTCTTTACAAGTACCCTATAACCTATCTATTTAAGAATCAATCTTTCATGCTATTTTAGGAGAGGTCCGATTTTTCTAATTTAGAACTCAATCCGGTAGCTGATATTTGGCATAACCACTACCACCGATTGTTGCTCGATACTTTGCGTCACATAATTATAGGTATGCCTGTAATCTGAAGGATTTCCAAGAAGGTTTTTAACTTCAACTGTAAAAATACCTGCAACTTTTTTGTAATCTCTGCGCCAGCTGAAAGAGGCATCCAGAAAATAATCTACAGGAAGCTGAGTTGCATATGGCTTTGACCAGTCATAATATGGTGTTTTAGCCTGTAGCGAAAGATCCTCATCCACGGGGGTCACTTTATTTCCGCCTGAGATGGTGATTCTTCCGTTAAAACTCAAGGTATGGTTCTTCTTTCGTTGGAGCACCACATCTTTTCCTGCAAGCAAGTTTACAACATAACCCTTGTCATATTTCGTTGGGTATATTTGTCCATTGCCTGTTTCATATGTTGACTTGAAAAGAGAGGTAGTAAGCAGGTAGTAAGATGATCCGTCGAAGTACTTTTCAAGTGTAAAGTCAATCCCCATATTCCGGCCTTTGCCCTCGTTTACGAGTGCATCATTAAAGTGGAAATCCTGCTCAAAATTAAGCATTGAAAAAGTGCTGTCTTTAATCACCGGAACATCGTAAAGAAACTGATAATAGGGCTCGATTTTCAAGCGCGTTTTATTACTGAGCGAAAGGTCATAACTGGCAATCAGGTGATGTGCTTTTGTAAGGCCGAGGGTTTTGTTTGGATAGTTATTATTAACAGGGTCTTTGTAGAAATAGACCCGTAGGGGCTCCAGGCAGCTATGCATTCCATAACCGAGACTTAGCTTCTGAGTGCTGCTTATTTGATGACTGAGACCCAGGCGAGGTGCTGCCAGGAATTCATCATTCAGCTCCAAATAGGTCGCATGCAGTCCTACATTCAATAAGGTCTTGGGAGTAAGTTTAATGCGCGACTGAGCAAATGCTTCCATACGTTTTGTATGTCCCGATTCGTCAGATAAGGTATCCAGCGGCAGCGTATTTCCAAGTGCAGCATGGTTTTCAAGATCATAGAAAAGGTCATTTATGATGATCCCGGCACGGACTGTATGCTGTTTACCGAATTTGTGGTTGACATAGGACTTCAGGGTGAGTTTTCCCTCCATGTTATTTCCATACCAGTTATCTTCCAGAACCAGCGCGTCATTTTGTCTTTGCAGATCCATGATGAACTGATTTGCAGAAGCCACGAAGGTGTTGTTAATAAATGTTTTTGAGCCGAATATCTTCCTGTGGGAAAAACCTGCAGCGGCAGTATTTTGCGTAAAATCGTATGCATAACGATCAAAATCTTCGGTCCAGGCCGTGCTGTCTTCTATCACGGGCTGTTCATTGTAATCGAGCGCCCCAATCCCCCATACTGAAAATGTACCGAGCTTTTGTGTAGGAAAGTTCAGCTTAAATGACAGGTCCTGGTATTTAGGCACCTGTTCGGAGGGGATAAGCGGGGAAACAAGACTCATCGTTGAATACCGGTAATTTATCAGGTAGGAGGCATCTTTACCTTTAACAAAGGGCCCTTCAGCTGCAAAATCAAGGCCCATAAGACCCGCCTGGACAGTAAATTCACGCTCATCACGGTTTCCGTTCCGCAGACGCATGTCAAAAACACCCGACAGAACATTGCCATATTCGGCCGGAAAAGCGCCGGTGAAGAAATCTGAATTTGACAACAACTGATTGCTAAAGATGGTGACAAATCCCCCTCCTATTACATTGATACTTGAAAAATGGTTTGGATTAGGAATCTCTACACCTTCCAAATGCCAACCGACATACTTGGGGTTATTTCCCCTTACAATAATGGCATTATCCTGAATATTCCCGACACTGACACCTGCAAATGCAGAGACCATTCGTGCTGGATCTGCCAGTCCGCCGGCATACCTTCGGGTATCTTCAACAGAAAATTTACGTCCGCTAATAATGCTCATTGAGTTAACCGTTTCATTTTTAGCACTGGACCCTGGCTTAATGGTAACTTCATCCAGCAAGGTTGTATTTTCGGTCATGGAGATATTCAGTACTACTTGCTTACCAGCACCGATAAGGACAGGGTAATTTACTGCTTTATCATATCCAATATAACTGGCTGTAACCGTGTAGCTGCCTATGGGTATATCCTGTATGTAATAATCCCCCTTTTCATTAGTAATGGTGCCAATCAGCGGCGATGTGCCTTCAATGATTACATTGACCCCTGGAAGTGGTATTTCAGAATCTTTATCAACGATTGTTCCCTTTATGATTTGTACTGCCTGGGAGAGACAAGCTGATTTTATTGCTACAATAAATATCAGTAATGTTATTCTTTTTATCATGACTCATTATTTTAAATGATCTATGATACAAATAGAATACATTAAGCCACGCCAATCGTCTACCTTTACGACCAGGGAGTCCACCTTTTTATAAAGCGCTGATTATGTGAGACTACGAAAAGGTGCCACTTTTTACAAAGGCCGAAGGTGGCACTCCAACATGCTTTTTATAGGCCCTGTTGAATGCTGACTTCGAGCTAAATCCACAATCGTAGGCGATAGAAAGGATGGTGAACTTTTGATTGTCACCTTGTTTAATTCTCTTGTTAAATTCATCGATGCGAAGTGTATTGATATAGTCAAAGAATGTTTTTTTATAGTGGTTATTCAGAAGTTGAGAGAGTTGTTTGTGTGGAATATTTGATAGCATGGAAAGCTTTGATATCGTCAGCTTCTCGGACAAATAAGGTTTTTCAGAATCAATGGTTGATTCCAGTTTTTCGATGACATGTTTTTTTACGAATTCATTTAATATTTCAGTTGCACCGGATACCTCCCTGGACGAGGAGCTCCCTTCCGGATGCAGGTCACTCTCAGAAATGATATCTCTGAAAGTGTGTGTGTTTTTAATTCCGTAAAATGCCAGGAAAAGAATAAAAATAAACAAGGCAATATTGGTGAAATAGACAAGAATGGTAAGTGAAGTAATGATATTGAACCTATAGAGCGTAAAACTCAAAAATGCGATGGCTAAAAGAATCAAGCTGCTGTCGATGAGTACCTTCAACCATTTAAAATCGATATTCTCCGTGTAAGAGAATTCGTTTTTCAACCCTTTTTTATGTTGCCTGAGCCGGTAGCTGCTTAGGATTATAAATACCAGGGGCATTCCCATTTTGAAGAGGAAGTAGCCTGTAATCAGCAGCATATTATTGCTGCTAACGATATAGTACTCAGAATTGAAAAACAGGAAAACCAGAACAATAACTGTGGGTAAAAAGACCAATATGCGGGAATACAGCTGCAGCGTTTTATGAGAAATAAGTGCATCGATATATAGAAAAATAAAGGCTGCCCCTAACGGAACAGCTATACCGCCGAAGCTAAACACTGTTTTATATTGGGGGAGCATAAGCGCAAGCACATCATTAAATACACCAAAAATGATGCATATAAAGAAGGCGATCAGGTATTTATCTGCGTCGGTTTTTTTAGATTTTATGGCCAGTAGAAAAACAAGGATAGACAGTATGGAGAGATTGATAATATAGATCGTTTGCATTCTTATTTCTATTTGGGCCTAAGTTACAAATTTCCTATAATGTCAAGTACCACTACTTAATCCATAAATAATAGCGTAACGACGGTAGGAGCTTCGCCAACCGATGGACGTCTGGGTATTTGGTTTTTCGTATGGGAAGAATCAAATATGAAATCCGAAGTAAAGTAAACAGGAAGTTTTGCTATTTTTAGCATTCCTAAACCATGAAAACTATGAAATCATCGAAAAGCACTATTCTCCTGATTATCCTCGCTATTTTGTTCACAGGCTGTCAGAAAGCCTCCAATTGGAACCAGTACCTGGGACCAGACCGAAATGCTACAATCACCGGAACAAATATTTTGCATTCATGGCCTGAAGAGGGACCTGAGGAACGATGGTCACTTCCCATTGGGGAAGGGTATGGCGGTGCTGCCATTTTTGATGGTGAGGTGTTTATCCTTGACAGGCAAAAAGGAGAGGCTGATATTTTAAGGTGCATCAACCTGGAAACAGGGGAAGAGATATGGAAATATACGTATGAAGCGAAAGGTGAAATCCCTTATCCGGGTTCAAGGAATGTCCCTTATGTCGATAAAGACAATATCTGGAGCATGGGACCACATGGTGATCTCTACTGTTTCAGCAAAAAAGAGCGAAAGCCTGTCTGGAACATTAATGTTTTGGATAAATTCGACAGGGAACTCACCACATGGGGTGTTTCCCAGGCGCCTCTAATCTATAAAGATTTTGTGATTGTTGCCCCTCAGGGAAAAGCAGGTGGCGTGGTTGCCATTCATAAATTAAGTGGAGAAATTGCATGGAAAAGCAGACCTCTTACAGGACGTCCATTTCATGTCTCGCCTGTTCTGGCAAACTTTGGAGGAGTAGATCAGGTAATTTCAATCAGTCCCTATGCCAGAAAAGATTCCAGCCTGACAAATGAAGTAGTTTCATTTGACGCAGAAACAGGGCAGGAACTATGGAAGTATACCGGATTGAAATCCTTTGCTACCATTGCGCCAGCAACCATCATTGGAGACAATAAACTATTCCTTACTGATTGTTCTTATGACGGAAAATATGAACCTGTTTCTATTCTCCTGGAAATAACAAAAGAAGAATCTGATTTCATAATAGAAGAGATTTTCCTGACTGAAGAAGCTGGAAGCAAAATGCACCCACCAGTTTTATTTGAAGATCATCTTTACCTGAATCATTCAGGCAGACCTAATCGAATGGTATGCCTGAACCTTGAAGGATAAGTATTATGGCAAAGCGATTCTACAGGTTTTGAGATGGGCGGTTTGATCCTGATCGATGGAATGATCATTAATCAGAATGGGAAAGACGGAGAAATTGCACTTATTAAACCCTCCCCGGAAGGCTACCGGGAGTTGGGTCGTGCAGCATTCTTCAGCTCGAAGAAATCACAGGCCTGGGCACCGCTGGCTTTTAGTCGGGGAAAACTGGTCATCCGGGATCTGGAAAAATTGGTCTGTGTCGATTTACAGAATCCTTGAATAA
>JAIPBT010000042.1 GCA_021738565.1 Bacteroidales bacterium | reverse complement strand
AGGATTGGCTGTGTTACAATATGGCAAAAGAAATGACTGAAATCGATGTGATAAAACTAATATATAACCGGCACTTACGACGACAAAGCGCTATAAATATTTGTTTTTTAAAAGAATACGTTAATGTGTCAAAGTAGAACTATATTTTTTCGATAATACCTTATTTAGGATATCCAATTCAATTAATGATGATAGCTTTGGAAACCAAAAAGAATTTCTATCAGAATTGTATTGCACATAAGAAAGCGTAGGAATTAATAATTCCCTATGTTCAGCATTCCATTTCATGTACCGAGTTGAATACTTTGAACGTCTATCTGATTTATTCGTGCAAAATATTGTTAACGCTCTATTTACCTGATCAAATAGTTTTCCCGGTCTCCAAGAATAATTACTATACCACGTTATTCCATGATTTTCTATTATCTTCTGCGTTTCTATCATCCGTTGTGTGCAAACAATGGATAATGGAACAATCATACAAATTGAGCCATTATTGCTAAGAACATTATAACTTCTTTCAATACACATAGCATGTACAGTATTACTTTCTTTTGTAATCAAGTTCTTAACATCATAATTTATCTGTCTAGCCTCTAAGTATGGCGGATTCCCAATAACCACATCAAACCCACCCTGGCCGTGGATAATTTCATAATACTCGGCAAACCAGTGGAAGGGCTGGTGGCTGGCAAGCCAGTCTTCATATTTTAAACCACTTGCCTGTTTGTGCAAAAGCAGGTTCAGTTCGTAGTTCAGTTCTTTTAGTCGTCTGTTCAGTTCTTCTTTGGCAGCTTTAAAATCGTGGTATCCATCACCGGTGCTTAATTGGATTTCCTTATAACGGGTAAAGGTGCGGGCCACTATGTCGCACTTCTCCTTTATCTTTTCAGCATCATGGTCAAAATCGAGGGTTCCGGCAAAGGCATCATCAATTTCTTTTTCGGTGGCAAAACCCACCAATGTGTTTCCTGCACGAATATTAAAGTCAATGTCGGGTAATGGTTCAAGCCCCAGGTTGGGTTTACGGTAGTCGGCATCCACGGTAGCCACCAGTTTCAGAAAGAGGCGGAGCTTGGCAATTTCCACTGCTTCCTTCATAATGTCCACTCCATACAGGTTTTGCAGGATAATGCTTTTATAAATAAAATATTGCAGGTTAGGGTGATATTCGCTCTGTGTTTCGGACAGCACCTGACGGAAAAACTTGTACTGGTTTTTGAAGGTTCGCTTTTCTTCCTCGTTCAACCGGTCTTCCTCCTCCACAAAGGCCCTCATACGCATCAGGCAGGCTTCGTAGAGAGGTTCAAGGATGTTCATGGCTGCAAATAGGAAAGCACCGGAACCGCAGGTAGGGTCAAGGATGGTAACCTTGTTTATGGATTTGTAAAAATGCCGCAGGAAATCGGGGTCAGTTGTGTTTTCAATCACATCCTGGGCAAACTGCCGAATATCCAGGTTATAAGTGATAAATTGGTTGATTTGTGTGATCTTACCGTTTTCGATTTTATCTTTTACATCGGCATAACGCTTCCTGCGCTCAATTACTTCACGGTAAATTTCGGTGGGGAGCGCTATTTCAACAGGGGCTTTTTGGTTCCAGGGTTTGCGAATTTCCCACAAATGGGGGGTATCATCTGCTTTTACAATTTTCTGCTCCAGGTTGGGCCGGAAACCGGCTTTTATTTCATCCGGCAGGTCGTCAAACAATCCTCCTTCCTTTGGCACACCATATTTTACAGCATCGTAGATGTAATCATCGCCACTGTTTTTAACCCATTGCCAGATTTCACCTTCAGGATCAAATGCTCTTGTATAATTCCTTTTGGTTTCGTCAAACAGCCATGGCAGTACTGTGTTTTTGCTGATATACTCGGTAATGTCTTCCTTGGTGTAATAAGCGCCCATCTGCGCCCGGTCATTGATATATTTTTCAAAAATATATCCGATAACATCTGGATTGATGTCTTTTCCGGTTGCAGTGACTTTGGTATCAAGGTGCCATTCATACTGGTCGAAAAAGTCAAACACCCGTTCAAAGGCCTTATCGTCAATATTGATGTCCTTGTACATTTTTTCGAGTTCGTGCTCGTCAAACAAGCCTCCGTTGAGGTATGGAATCTTACCTATTTCAACTTTGACTTCTTCCTTTTGCTGCAACTCGTTCAGTCCTTCATGGAAGAGCACCAGAAGGAAATCCCTGTAGAATGAATAGAACTTGTTCTTGCCTTTCTTTTCCTGGCATACTTTGAGTTTGTCGCGCAAGTAATTTTTATTTTCATCCAGGAAACCTTTTTTCTGAATAAAATAGCAAAACATCAGCCGGTTGAGCATCAACGATGCATACCAGTCACGGTCAACCTTTGTTTCAATGCCCTTAATAAAACCTAAGAAGGAGGTATGTTCTTTTTTAAACTTGTCGTAAAACTGCCTGGTAACCTTTTCGGCATTCTGGTGGAAGTTGGCCGCCACCCGCTGTGTTACGTCAACAATGGTGATGTTTTCTTCTTCATCCAGTTCAAAAAATAAACCGGAAGCACGCTGGTAGAGCAATTCCGGATCCTGTGTTAAATTGTAACGTGTTTCTGTTACTTTCAGCGGTTTACCGGTTTGCCTTATGGCCAGTTGCCAGATTTGCTCCTGTTGTATATGATCTGTAAAAATGATCAGGTGCTCCTGGAACAATTTAGTAACCTTGGTTTCAATTTTCTTGCGGGTATTGTAATCCGGTATGAGTCCATCAGGATCAGGCGGGCAAACAAGAATTTTAAATCCGCTTTTTTCGGCAACTGCCTGAAGGGTATAAATGTTTTCATCCGGTGTGATCTGCAGTTTTGTGCGGTCGTTGTTCCAGCCCATAGCATTAAACAATTCCCTGAACTGAAACTGTTTGATGTAAGCCGAAAATTCCTGTTTACTTAATGCCATTTCTACTCTATGTTTCTCATTCCTAATGAACAAATAATGTGTGGTTCCCTGTCGGGCATTTCGTCCTGGTTCACTATGCAAAGTTTATCTTCCTCGCGAAGAGACACAACCAAAGCAGCAAGGTCTTCATCAGAAATACCTGCCTTAAGGTTGCGGTTCAATGTTTCACGTGCGAATTCCTTAAAAGGGTATTTATAAATATCATCAATTGCCTTTTTCAAGGCTTCATTCACAAACAGCGTGTTTTCATATTCCTTCACATACCTGTCGAGCCGCATATACACCCTGTATTTTGCACCTGTTTTCTTTCCCAGTGATCCTCCGGTGTTTTTTTCATCTTCTTTAATAAAGTCCACTCCCTTTTTAACCAGTTCGTGGTGTATGGGAATTTTGTAACAAGGCTTCACATCAGGTTCACAGGCTGCCGCTTTTAGAATAGCCAGTTGCGATTGTGTTATAATTTTACCTTTGCTGTTTACCCAGGCAAGCACATCATTTTCACCAAAAGTGCGGGTGTAGACCACCACACCTTCTTTTTCTGGTGGGAAATGGTTTTCTTTTGTAGCATAAACCACATTGGGCAAATCAGGTATTGTCTTTTTTAGACCAGGATTTTCATCTGTTGCATTTTTCCATATCTGATAAGCATAGGATGCCAGGTCAACTTCACTGTCTTCTTCATCATCAAGAATTCCTGCTTTTTCGTTATACAGGTCTTCGATGTTAATTGGATCTCCATCAAAGAATACTTCATCCGAACCTACTACCTCTGCATTTTGCCTGATTCGATTTGTTAAGCGCCTTCTTAGCCGGATAATATTTTCAATTCCTTCTTCAGGTAAAAAAGAATAGCACAATATTTCTTCCGCTTTTTGTCCGATACGGTCAACACGTCCGGCACGCTGGATTAACCGGATGATAGCCCATGGTAAATCATAATTCAGTATTATATGGGCATCCTGCAGGTTTTGTCCTTCACTTAAAACATCTGTTGTAATCAAAACACGAATGTCGTTTGTTGATTTTGGCAAGTCATTGCTCAACGGACTGAATTGCTGTGCAATTTTTGTAGGATTTTCGCTATCTCCGGTAACGTGTTGCAGATGTTTGATTTTTCTTTTTTTCAGGTGTTCCGAAATGTAATAAGCTGTATCGGCGTATTGAGTAAATACGAGCACTTTCTCGCTTTTATGCTTGTTTGTCAACAATTCATCCAGCGCATTCAATTTCCTGTCGTCTTCAGCATTCCAATCTTTGCCGGTCTTAAGGATGTTTATGATCTCTTTGCTGTCGCTGGCTAAATGCTTCATCAAAACCGGGGCGAATAACTCGGCACGTATCCAGTCAAAGCGGTGTTTGTGTTTACTACCTGAATATAAAACGTAAACCTCCTCAGCTTTCTTCAGATAAGTGTTTTCATCTAAAATAAAACTGATGGTATTTTCATTACCATCATCACTGTCAGTATCCGAATCTTCCAGGAAATCATCCAGATTCTGGGAAATGTTTTTACCGATGGGTACGGGTAAATTGTTTTGAATAGCATAAAAGAATACATAGTTTCTCAAGATATGCCTGCTCAATGAAATCAAAAAGGAGAAGCCGCTGCTCTCCAAACGCTTAAACAGGTTTGTGCGGCTAAATCCCATCAAACGCCTTCCAGCCCGGGAGAGATTGGCAATAATGACTTCCTCTTCCTTTGTGGGTTTAATTGTAGGTTTTTGTAGGATATAATTACCCAGTCCATAACGTGGAAGATCAAGACTATTTATCGTATCAACTATATTTTGGGAATACAACTTTGCATATTGATCTTTCGGATTATTCGGGTCAAAATCAAATTCCACTTTCTTCGGAACTCTGTCCGGGAAATAGGAACGGGTTCCATCCGAAAAGGTAAGATATTTTCTATCCTTTTCGGGGTCGTATTCCGCGTAATTGTCTTTGATAAAACTCCTTGTTCGCCTGACAAGATAAAGTCTCATTAATTCCCGCCAATCATCAGCATACTCACTTTTTTCAAACGCTTTTATACTCCTAATAAATGTTTCAGTATGCCGGGCTGAAAATTGAATTTGGCCTCCAATGTTATTGATATAATTTTCAGGGCTTATACCCAAATCCTTATCATCTGAAACAAATAACCTCAACTGATTTGATAAATCAAGGTAGGATTTATTGTAAGGTGTTGCTGAGAGTAGTATTACCTTACTGTCATTTTCATCTAGATACGATTTAATAGACCGGTAGCGACTACCCTGGTCGTTTCTCAGGTTGTGGCTCTCGTCAATGATTACCAATTTGTATCTGCGTAAGTCGGGCAATTGTTTTTGAACAGCACCAATGGAAATTACATTTGCTTTTAAATCATATTTGTTAATGTAACCTTTCCACATTGGTTTGAGGTTTGGCGGGCAAATTACCAAGGTTGAAAAGAAAAAGTCTTCTTCAAAAATTTTTGCCAGGGCGCATGCTGTAATTGTTTTCCCCAATCCAACAACGTCACCAATAAACACACCTTCCCTTGCATTTAATTTTTTCGCAGCAATCAAAACCGAAGCTTGCTGAAATGGTAGCAATTCCTTTCTAAATGCCACAGGGATTTTAAACTCAGTCAGACCGGCTCTGGCTTCCTGGGATAAGTGGTAGGCCATTTTAAGGTAGATGTGATAAGGAGAAAACAGTTTATCCGCGGCCCAGCTATTATCGATTATTTCAATGAGTTCCTTGGTTATATCTATACACCAACGGTCATTCCACCTATCATCAAACCATTTGGCAAGCTTATTGGATGCATCCTGTTCCAAGACATCAATATTCAACTCACCTTGTCTGACCAGTCCGGCCAGGGTTAAATTGCTGCTTCCTAAAAAACCTACTACAGGCACCCGTTTATCATCACTATATGCCAGATAAAGTTTTGCATGCAAAGGATATTTTAAATGAAGTTTTACAACAACCTTCTCCTCTTTCATTTGCTGGCTCAGCTTTCTTAGAGCAAGCTCATCAACATCAGTAGGAGTGCCTATTGTAAGCTGTTCTTTAAATTCCTGCGCAAGTTTTTTTTTGAGTTTTATTGCCTCACTCTGGTCTAATATGTAATCGTCATCTGTTTTGAAATAGTCCCGTAAAATATCTACAGGTAGTTTCTGCATTCCAACTAGTAGTCTGCAAATTCTATGATATTCATCTTTCCCTTCGAAAACCTTTCCTCCGGAAAGTGCGTCAATTTGATCGGCAACTTCTTTCCATCCCCGAAGATTGAAATAACCTACACAGCAATCAGCTCTTTTTGAAACTTCAAGTGTTTCAGACAATCCTTGAATTAGGTTATTTTCGATGTTGTCATAAATTTTAGGCATAAATTAACTTTTTCTCAAAATTAGTATTTGTACTGGGTTGATTACACTCATTTGCAAGTTTTGGTTTGTGCACTGGCTTTGTGGGACTTGCAAATGAGTGTAATGTGGGCTGGATTTATATATTTTTATGAAGCAAAAAATCATTTATCATTGTTTATTGTCTTTATCCGGCTTGTTGCCAAATTATATATATCTACATTGTTGATACATCTGTTATCTCATCGTGCAGAATCTTTTAGTTATCTGACACTACATACCGCTTAATGTGCACATTTTCTCCAAAAACAGCTATATATCAACACTCTCACAAATTAAATCCCATGACAGGAATCAAGTTAAGGAAAATATTTGTGAACACGATGCAGGCTTTTTGAAAAAACTTGTATATGGAGATTCCCAAAGCCATGTGTCACGTTAGGGGTTACCTTTGGTAACGTTAGGTGGTCTCACTGCGATCGAAGATCTGCGAGAAATAAAAAAGAGGGGTCTCCCAAATCAGGCAAACCCGGAACCAACCTGCAAAAATCCTATAATCCTATAATCTGTGTAATCCGGGTTCAGACTATTTTACAATGATCTTCCTGGTTTGTATGTGGCCACCGGAATTGATCCTGAGAAAATAGATACCAGGATTCACATCTATGGGCAGATTGTAAAGTCCGCTTTGATCATTGATTATTTTGACGAATATGGAGTTGCCGGTTATGTCAAGCACCTGCAATTGATCAACCCGATGATCCCCGTATGAAATGATCAGGTGATCTATGACCGGATTGGGATAGATCATGATCCCGTTTTGTGCATCACCGGCAGTAACTGAGACAGTGAGCATTAATTGTATCGTCGTATCTGCATGCTGCACAAAAGAGCCATTAACCGGCTCATAACCAGGTGCGCCTGCTTCGTATGTATAGGTATATTCCAGGGGTAGATTGTAAAATTTGGCAGAGCCTTCTTCGTTGCACCATGAAGTATCCTGATCGATAACTACAAATCCATTTTCAATAGCACCTTCACTGGCGGAGACAATGAATGTGGCATTTGCAACGGATTTTGTCATTTGTAATTCAAGCACTGAGTCTGCAAGTAGGGAGATGTATCCTTCAACCGGATAAAAATTCTCTTTTGTTATTTTATAATTGAAAGGTTGTTCTATTGCAACAGATTCAAATACGCATACTCCCACCGGGTTGGAGACAAGCGTATCCGTGTGCAAAACTACCGATGCATTTTGCACGGGCTGGCCTTCGTATCTGAGTCTGAATTTCAACTGAGCATGTGTCCTGGACAAAAGGATCTCATAAATTGTATCTGCAATTATAAGAAAATCAGAAGAATCTGTCCTGAAATTAACTTTTTCAAAGGAGATATTGTATTCTCCGAATGCAAGACTGATACTTGCAACACCCTCAGAATTTGAATATGTGGAGGTATCGTGTGCAGAGACTTTTACATTGGGGAGCATTTCGAAGGTTCGGTCATCGATGAAATGAAAAGAGAGTGAATAATCTTCAGGTTTCATTTCCAACTGAATTGTTGTATCAGAGAAAATGGAAATATCCTGGTATGTACCAGCCTGGTAGTGATCTTTTTCTGCATGGAATGTATAAATGCCTTCCATCATATCAAAAACCACTTTGCCTTCCGCGTCGGTTGCTTTTGATTCACCACCAATGGTAATGGTGCAATTATCAACAGGTTCTTGCCTTTCAGTATCAATTATAACTACCGATACTGCGTAGGGACCCCCGGGGATCAGGTTATCAACAGGCATATCTGAAAAGGGATCGAGGCCGGTTCCGCCGGATGATTGTATTGCTGTTCCTGAATAGGTTAAGGTTATCTCATCTTCAGAGTTCAGTTCGGTATCGAGGTATATATAAAATTTATCGGCCCTGTCGGGATCCATCTCCACATTTAGAATTGCGGGAGAGAATGTGTTGTTCACAGTTACATCAATTCCGGAAAAGTCAGAAAATGGAAGGATCTCCTCGGTAAGTTCAACCGATATCCTGGTTTTGTCTGTTTCCACAGCAGCATATGCAACAGAAAAGGGTGGTTCTTTGTCGATCATTACATAAACAACTGACAATGAAGGCAGATGTAATGTAATGCCGTTCCTGGTTTTGGAGGCATGCGCCTTAATGGATTCATAATTATCAGGTCCTCCTCCTTCTTCATCGGTTTCAACGCCATTGATCAGTACTTGCCTCGAGAAGTCACCATTATCTGTTCCTCCCGTTAATGTATAATAGTAATAATTCAAACCATATTCACCATTTTGCATATCGATTTCCACGATTTCGTCTGTTCTGCTTTTGTTGGTTATCACAATGCCTGTTTCACCGGAGCTGAAGGTTGAAGCATGCGCCACGACATTTTCATTCCCGGTAACACCGTATGCAACCATTTGATCACCAAAAAATAATTGATGGTAATACATGTAAAAGAAAACTGCGCGCGGATTGTAGGGATCCACACCGGGTTCGCCACCGATGGAAAATGTGCCGTGGTCATCTCCATTGTCCCAACCGTTCACAAGGTCCCATCTGGTTGATAATCCGTAGTTGTTGCCGATGAATTCACCCAGTGTAATTGCGGCCAGCATGCCGTTGACATAGGAGACCTGTTGCCACGACCCTGTGGCAAAAATATTCCATTCAGTCATTGCAACAGGAAGCATGGTTTTTCCTGCTTCTGTCATATCGGCTTCAACAGCTTCGTAGATCTCACCGGGCACGATATGTGAATTGAGGATGGTACCCACACTTGAATTTTCATTATAAGGCGTAAAGTATGAATGAACAATCAGAAAATCTGCAATGTCTCCCACAATTGGCATCATTCCTTCGTTCCATACTTCTGATATAGGATCATAGGATTCTTCCGCGTCATAAGCCACAACGCCAATTTTAATATCGGCACCGGTCTCCGCGGCTGCTGTCCGCATTGAATCAATGAAAATCCTGCAATGCTGACCATACAATTCCCCGGAAATAAACCGGGGTTGCCCGTCCTGGTTCAGCGACTGATCGATCTCATAGCCTGCCTGCCAGTTACCGAAGTTTTCATTTCCGATCTCCCAGAACTTTGATCTGCCGTTATCATAACGTACCCATTCTGCGGCCATATGTGCTGCATTTGCAACAGGATCGGGACCGGTTCCATACCTTGCATAACTGTAATTTACGCATATGATCCCGGTGGAACTGGTTTCTTCCAGCAGCATGTAATATTCATCGACCGACATTTGCCAGGCTTGTGTACCCATGCCGTACCAGGGATCCGTGCCGGGAGGAATGTCATCCGGTCTCTCGCCAAGATGTGCATTCCAGAAATAGTTGTTTGACAGGTTGCCTCCCGGCCATCTGAGAACATGGGGATTAAGATTGTTCAAATCCCTCATGGCGGTTGGATTTGAACGCATCCCGTTGTCCCATGTAACAGCATTGTTGCCGTAGATGTATTTTGGTACTTTGTGTAGAATTTGTTCCGGGTCAGCCGCAACCTTTACAGTAGGATTCCCTGTTGGTTTTTCAATGAATTGGTGAACGGGGATGACAGCATTTTTCTCTTCCCAGTCATCCAGAAAGAATCCCGGTGATTGTGCATTTAGCACTACTGAAAAGATTAAAAGCATTGAAGATCCGGCAAACTTTGAATACCGGTTTATGTAATCATAAGCATTCATCAACAACCTCCCTGTACCCTTTTTTTATTGGGTTTGGGCGCTATTTTGGGCAATGCCGGAGCCGTTTGTTTGGTTTGCTGTAATTCCGTTTCGACTGATCCGCCAAGTTTCATCCCTGCACCTTTCCTGAAATTGTATTTTGCAATTTCTTCGTCAGGACTCGTCATTTCCGGAGCTTCAGGATTCATAATGGTTTCAGCCCAGTAGTTCATGCCACCTTGCATTACATAATTGTTCTTGTAGCCCAGTTGCACCGTCAGCATCCATGCTTCATTTGCCTTCACTGTGCTGTTGGAGTAGAAAATATTATGGCGAATATCCTGGTTCAGATAGGGTCTCCATTGCTCAGCAAGCAGGTCCGAAAGTGGTATGTTGACGGCTCCCGGAAGATGGAATTTCTCGTACTCATCCTGTGCCCTTACATCGATCAGGAGAAAGGAAGGATCTTCGTTGATGATCATATCGGCAATTACATCCGGGGAAAAATATTGCATTCCGCTGTTCACCTGTTCAAGCAGTTCTTCCGGATTCAGTTTGTAGGGGTGTGTGGTATTTTGGGGAATAGCCGCAATTACAAACCCCAGTGTGAGAAATACGATCGCAAGATAATGCAGTGCTTTCATAATTTGTTCAGATTTAATTTTAATACTCTTTTTGCGGGAATTTCTTCTCGGCCCATTCTCCGATCCAGAACATGATCATTGCTACAACAATTACGCCAAGAGAGACCAGTCCGTCTTTAATTCCCAGTATTTCACTTAAAGTAGGGATCCCGAGGTATTTTGCCTTAAAGAAACCTTCAATAAGCGGATAAACTTCTGCAAAGATAAGAATTCCTGCAAACAGTCCGACAATGAAGAACATGGCATCTATCTTACCGATCGATGCGGCACAAAAGCCAGTGCCGGGACAGAATCCCCCGATAATAAAACCTGCGCCCATGATGATCCCTCCTGCGATGGAGGAGTAGAGGTAGGTGGGATTGATATAGACCAGGTCCAGGTCGATCCAGTTAAAAAGACTCAGGAACAGCAGCCCCACCATGCCTGTGATTGCTGCTGTAAAGAAAACTTTTAGCACGACTGTGTCGTATCCATAAAAAACGCCCACAAGTTTCCTGCTTGATGAAAATCCGCTGGCTTCAAGGATGAATCCAAATCCTATACCTATTAAAAAAGCCAGGAAAAAATTGGTATTCTGGGTTATTACACCGCTGCTGATCAAAGGTCCCATATCAAAATATTTTATATTGTTAGATCCAGTTTTTTCTGAAAAAATATGCAAGGGCAAAGGCAGTACCAAAAATAAATGCCATGGAGAGGAATCCGCCGTAGGAGAGTACAGCCATACCGCTAAGTGCGGAACCGCTGGTACATCCTCGCCCAAGTTGCGAGCCAAAGCCGAATAAAACGCCTCCGATGATTGCCAGGATGATCCTTCTTTTAGAAGTGATCTTTGGTGAGTGCTCCACCTTGAAAGTCAGCCTCCTGAAAATTATACCTGACAGAAAAGCGCCAACGATCAAACCAAGCATCTGGAATACCAGCCAGGATTTGAGGGGCCCGTTGGGATGAGATTCATTGTATTCGCTGTAAAATGCAGCATTTTCTGTATGCGTTGGCGCCATAGTTTCTACAGTTGCAACAACAGCACTTTTTGCTGCTCCACTTGCTCCCAATCCTCTTCCGGATATAAAGTTTGCTGCGATAAGTACCAATCCCAGCAGCACTCCTCCAAGGTAAGGATTGATGTACTTTGTTTTTTGTTTGAGGTTTTTATTCATGATGTCTTATTTAAAGATTCTTTGATTATTTAATACAGCCACCGGCTTTCCTGACCGGCAAATGCGATCAGGAATCGCATCATCAGGCTTCCGAACAATACCAGGACAGCAGGAATGATAACAGGTACCTTGAATTTACGCAGTTCAAGTGCTTCAAGCACCATCGGAACGATCATGCCGAGAATGACAACAAAGATCCAGAATGATGCTGTGTAGGGACCTCCCAGGAAAAGCCTTGCTGCATCGATCTGAACCTGTGTGCTGGCCAGGAATCCCATGAACATGTGCACAATGAGGAACATCTCAACAGCAATAATGCCAATGTCTATTTTGGAAAAAAGAGTTCTTTCATTGTGATTCCCTGACATAAGCATGATCACTGCGGCGCCGGCCGACATTCCCGAGGTAAGGAACAGTGGTCCGAGTATGGATGTATTCCAGAGAGGACGTGCATTGAATGCTGAAAAAAGTATCCCTGTATACACACCCAGGATCACTGAAGATATGACCATGATCCATGCCAGTGTGATTTTATGTTTGATGAAAAATCCTTCAAGGTCCTTAATCCATTTGTATTTCCAGTCCCACTTTGGAAAAACTTCCCGCACATGGATGGCTGCCCAGATAAAGGAGAGCGGGGTAACGATCATTAGCACCCAGGCGCCCCATGACATGGGGGATTCAATCCGGATCGTTGTATAGAGTCTCCAGAAAAAAGCCTTGTGTTTCAGATCAGCCAGCAATGCCATTAGTCCGATGATCAGCAGAAAAGGAACGATCAGGGGTGCCTTTTTAACAGCTGTTTCATACAATTTCTCTTTGCCGTTAATTGTATAGAGGGCGGCGAAAAACAAAATTCCTGCCGCGAGTCCGCCGATGAATAAGTAAAGAGGGATCTGCCAGTGCCAGATGTGCAGATGCGGATCTATAAATGGATTTTCCCTGCCGCTTACAATGATTTCTTCTCTCATATTTTATTTCTTTAAATAAGGAAATACAGTTGAGGATCGGTTCCTGCTTCTGGTATCAGTGTTTTGTATTTTCTGACTTTCAAAATTTTTGAAACATTGCTGTTGGGATCATCCATGTCCCCGAAATACATGCATTTGGTCGGACATGCGGCAACGCATGCAGGTTCCAGCCCTTTTTGTATCCTGTGGATACAGAAAGTGCATTTATCAACATAGCCTTCCGGATGTGAATACCTTGCATCGTACGGACAGGAAGCGATACATGCTCCGCACCCGATGCATTTGTTTTCGGTTACCAGCACAATTCCACCATCTGAATAATGACTGGCACCGGTGGGGCAGCACCTGACACAGGGAGAATTGGCGCAGTGGTTGCAACGTTCAGACCTTATCTCGATCTCAAGCTGTGGATAGCTTCCGTCCATCACTTCCACTACCCAGTCGCGACAGAAACCGATCGGAACGTTGTTTTCTGTCTGACATGCAACCACACAGTCGCTGCATCCAACGCACTTACGCGTATCAATTGCCATTGCATATCTCATTGCTATACGTCGTTTTTAGCTGGTTCAAACTTGAATGTTACAAAATTCCCCCTCATTCCGGTACCTCCCATGATTGGATCAGTATGTACCCTGGTAATCAACTCAGAATCGCTTGCGCCTTTGCCATATGCCCTGGAAAGCTTTTTGTTGTTGTGGCCAAAGCCATGAACCATGAAAACACTGTCCCAGCGAATCCTTTCTGTAACCCTTGTTTTGATCGGGAAGGTCGATCTGACCCCGTCCTGATTCTCCAGGTAGATGTATTGTCCGTTGTCGATTCCCCATATCCTGGCAACTTTTGGATTGATCCACACCGTATTCTCTTCCATAATATCGGTCAGGTTCGGATTGTTGGCCGTACGGCTGAACGTATGCGCTGGTGCACGTCCGTAATTCAAACGGTAGAATCCTTCCGGGGGCTCCTCATGGGGAGTATAAACCGGAATGGGATCAAATCCCTCCGCTGCCAGGTCGGTACTGTACAATTCAATCTTCCCGGAATTGGTATAGAATTCCACCTCCTGGTCGGGGTAGTAATAGAGGTCATCGTAGCTGCGTTCAAAGGTCTTCACCCCGATACGTTTCATCTCCTCCAGGGATGTTCCGATCTTGTTGAATTGCCAATCGAGCATTTCCTCGATGGAATTCCAGCTGAAATAGTCTTCCAGACCAAGCCTTTTTGAAAGCTCCTTTGCCATCCAGTAGGCTGGTTTGGAATCGTACAGTGGTTCTGTTGCAGGCATGCGTAAAGCAACCGCAGGTTTCCTGTGCGGACTTACCCGGATGCTGTCGTACCTTTCAAGATAGGTACATTCTGGAAGTACAACATCGGCCCATCCTGTGATCTCCATGGGCATGGTATCCACCACCACCATGAGCTCCAGGTTCTGTATCGCTTCGATCACTTTTTCACGGTCGGGTATCGTCTTTAAAAGGTTGGTTCCGTTAACGATCCACCCTTTGAAATTGCATGCTTTACTGATCGTGGGAATCGTGGCATCACAGATACCGGAAGCAAGGGTTTCGTATGCCAGGTTATACTGGTCAGGGAAAGCATCTTTCCAGGTTCTTGAAGGGGTTGGATAGGGTGGGTGTGGCCAGGAGGGGACATCCACCTGTTCGGGCACATAATAGCCTCCCCTTCTTCCCCAGGATCCCATCAGGGCATTCAATATGGCTATGGCCCTTTCCCGTTGCGTGTCATCTCCATACCAGGTAACATGCCGTCCGGGATGTATGATCACTGCTGGTGAGGCATCGGCCATTTCTTTTGCTGACTTTCTGATCAGTTCCGGTTCAATGGTGGTAATGCCATAGGCCCATTCCGGGGTCATGTTCTTCACGTGTGCTTTCAGCTGCTCAAAGCCATAGGTATATTTCTCAATGTATTCTTCGTCATAAGATTCTTCATATATCAATACATGTATCCAGGCCAATAGCAGGGCAATATCAGTGGCCGGTTTGATGGGAAGCCAGTACTTTGATTTGCTCGCGGCTATACTGAAGCGCGGGTCGACTGTGATGATGGATGCACCTTTGTCTATGGCATCCGACATTTCCTGTACCTGGCCGTTGTGCATGTTCTCTCCAAGGTGGGAGCCTATCAAGACCAGGCACCTGGTATCCCTGATGTCTATTCTTTCAGGACTTCCCACTCCTTCTCCGAATGTAGTCTGGAAGGCCACTTCACGCGGTCCGCGGCACTGCGCGTAGGAGGGGGCAGCAATACTGGAGGAGCCGAAGGCCTGGATCAGGTTGCCAAAATATTTACCCCCGGACCCATGGGTAAGCAATGCAAAACATTCAGGTCCAAACTCCCCTGCAATACTTTTCATTCTGTCGGCAATATGGTCCAGCGCTTCGTCCCAGCTTGCCTCCCTGAAGGTTTGTTTTCCCCTTTCCTCGGTCCTGATCAGCGGTGTTTTCAGCCGGTCCTGGTCGTAGTACATTCCGGGGCCTCCCGTTCCTCTCGGACAAAGTCTTCCATTGCTGTGCTGGTCTTCATCATTGCCGATGACTTTCCAGATATTTCCTTCCTCATTCTTGTAGACCCAGCCGGCGCACTTCCAGAAGCATACCTCGCAATAGGTCGGCGTTCGTGTTGTGTCAATTTTGAGTTCGGAGGGCTTAAGATCTGATTTTGACAATTGCTTGTAAAATCCATAACTGGTGGTGCTTGCTGCCAAACCACCCAGCCCCAGCCCGGAAATTCTAATAAAATCCCTGCGTGTTGCCATAAGTAAAAATATAAATCGTTGTTGCGATTATTTATTCCAGTAATCAAGGAAAAGAACACTGATGAAAAGTAGAATCAAAATTAACATATTTAGAATTATAGATATATATGAAAGTCCATATCGTTCTGCATAAAAGGCTAATTTAAAACAGAAATAAATAGTAAAAATTGATCAATGGCTGAGGAGCTGCCCTGAACCTTATTTCATCAGCTGCCTGAGCTGTTTCCTTTCCATTTATTCAGGTGTTCCTCACCCCCCGGCCTCTCTATGAGGAGAGGGGGAGCAAGGGAGAGTGAAATCACTTTTAAAATGGCACTGGTCTAAAATAAAGTACATCAGTAAGCATAATTCAGATATATATATTTATATAGCTAAATAAATATATATATCATAGTTTGCGATTTGTATTCACTTTATTATTAACACATTTCAATAACGAGCAATCCCTCGACACTGCGGCACTTCGACTACGCTTCAGTACAGCGCTCCGCTCAGTGCAACGCTTCGCTCGGGAACCGGCGGGTTGGGTTGTGAGGTGGGAAGATCGAGCTTGTCGAGATCGGTTCCTAACAATAAAGACCGGTTCCTGACCGCCTTCGTTTAACTACGGCGGTGAGACAGTGAGACAGTGAGACGGTGAGACGGTGAGACTGTGAGACGGTGAGACGGTGAGACGGTGAGACGGTGAGACAGTGAGACAGTGAGACGGTGAGACGGTGAGACGGTGAGACGGTGAGACGGTGAGACAGTGAGACAGTGAGACAGTGAGACAGTGAGACAGTGAGACAGTGAGACAGTGAGACAGTGAGACAGTGAGTCAGTATATGATCAACGGAATTGGCTGGATAGTATTTAAAATACCGCATCACCGCATCCTCTGGCAGCCGTAGCCTCGGCGGAGGCTGCACTGCATCACCGCAACACAATTAAGGCCAGGGGCCAGCGCGAATTTCGAATTTCGGGTCATTTATGGACAGACACTATTTAAAATTGTGGTGTCAGGGTTGTAAGCGATCCTTAACTTTGAAGTAGTATTCAAGATCGGCCGGACTGTTGACATTCATAAAGAGGTCAGGATGAAAATAATCTTTTGATGCTGTAATTGTTAATATCCTGGTCTTTACCATGGGGATCAATTTATGTACCGCATATGCTCCCCCGGAAATAATTTTTTCAATAGATCCGGTAAGGCTTTTGTTGTATATCCCGCACAATGGTTCGGGATCCTTTTTTTCAAGGGCCGGGAGTACAAGTTCATATGCATCGGAATATCCAAGCAGATCAATGATCAGGGATTGCGTTAGCATGGGCATGTCGTACGAAAGTACGATGTTGATATCTGAAGCGGATCTTTTTAAGCAGGTGTATATTCCACCGAGCGGACCAATCCCGTAGATCTCATCGCAAACCTGTTCATAATGCTTGTAATCCTGACTGGTTCTGCAGGTGCTGATAAGTATTTCATCGCATGTTGCTTCCAGTAATTTCAGGGGGTATTGAAATAGTTTCTTATCACCGGTATCTATTGTACCTTTATCAGTTCCCATCCGGGTGCTTTTTCCACCGGCCAGCAGTATTCCTGTAATATGGTTGACTTTATGTGTCATGCCTGTGATCCAGTGCAAATGTAATCCTCTTGAAGAAATCATCACCATTACAATGGCTTATGTTGCAGACATTCTCTTCGGGGATCTGCCACCGGTCCATGACCTCTTTCAAATAGCTTTCCCTTACCGTCCAAATCTGGATCGTGGCATGGGTTTTTTCCAGTAAGCGTATAACTTTTAACCAGCCTTTACCTTCCATTTCTATGGGGCCCACTTCATCAATTACGAACAACTCTTTGTTGGTTTGAATTGCATTTTTGATGAACTTTTCTCCTGCTTTAAAAGAATCGGGGTTAAAATAGAAGCTCCTGAATTTGATCCAGCCGGGTTGCTTTTTTTTCGAAGCGATTGGTATGGATGTTTCTCCGGAAAGATCATGCAGGATAAAACCGGTCCGCCTGCCTTCTTTGAAAGTTCCGCGGGCGATGAATCCCCCGGTTTTGATGTTTCTGGGTTTAAATTTTTTCACAAGTTTTTCCAGGTACGAAGTTTTTCCTTCCTGGACTTTGCCCGTGATGATAAATATGTTCTTATGAGGGATCAATTCAACTTGCATCATATTTTCCAATTCAGATGCAAGGTGGAGTAAATTTCCAAGGATATTCCTCCTGTATTTGAAAATATTACCTCTTGAGGGAATCCTGTTGATGATTGATGGCAATGTTGCAAAAGCCATACTGATCGATTTGTAGAGGTTTGACAGTCCGTTCCTGTAAAGCAGGTTTTTAACCACGGGGTTTCTCAGTTCAACGCTTACAGAGGAAAAACTGAAAATGATCACCAGTGCCCTGAAATTGATTTCAAGCCCCACGAACAATCCTTCAGCGGAAAATAATTTACCGGTATTGATCCATTCCCAGATCATGGCTGCCAGGAAGGTGATCAGGGCAAGCTGAACCCACAACCCGGGTTTTTTCAGGTACCTCATGGACCGGTTGTATCTAATAAGTGAGAATGTGATAATTGCGGTACCTGTCAGCAGTGCGGGAATAATTCTTTTTGAATTAAGAAAGAACAATGTCAGTGCAAGGAAGGCTATGATCAGGAATATATTGAGAGATGCATATTTTTGCTTTTCATTATTGTTATCGAAGGGGCCTGCATTTCTGTTCAATTCTCCGGACCTGATCATGCCGCTACCTTTTGAAACTCCCTTTCGGAAGGAAACATATCCGGCGATCGCGGCAGTTGCACCGAGAAACGCGTATATGAATACAACGATCATTATCAGATGGATGGGGGAGATTTGGTCCAGGCCGGTAATTTTGACAAGGAACTGGTAAAACCCCCCTGCTATTCTTACCAGGTCGAAACCGTAAAGGATCAAAAGATTCAGCACTTTCTGCACAAGAGCCCATGTAACTGCAAGCATGCCGCCAATGACAAATCCGGTCAGATTTCTTCCGATTGCCAGCAGGATAACTTCAAGGATTAGCGCTTCCATCATGATCCCCACCATCGGTCCAAGGATGATGGCACTCGGTGATATGGATTTCATAAGGGCAGCTATCAATCCGGCCCTGATGATGATCCCGGGTTCTTTGTAATGCATGGAAAAAGCAACCAGCAGGTAAACAGCAGCCATTGCAAGCATAGATCCTGAGAAGGGAATGTGCAGGTTATGCAGGAAACTTCCTGCAATGATCTCTATAGCGGCCCAGATGCTGCCAACGGCAGCGGCTTTTATCCATTTTGGTCCGGGAGTTGCAGCAGGAATGGTCATAAATCAAAAACAAACCTTGTATTTCTTTCCTATTGGGATCAGAATTCAGGGCAGGGGATCATTTTTCTTCTCTGGTATGAACGTTCCTTTGAAGGAATGGTATAGAGCATAGATATTTCGATTGCTCCCCCGGTGCGTGTCATCAGCCGGGAAGTGGCAATATCATAACTCAGGTTGAATTTAAAATTCTCATACGTGAATCCTGCAAGCAATATTGCACCATCGATTCCCACCAAACTGATGTAGTTATTGGAGCCCCTGACAAAGAGTCCGATCCGGAAGAAGTCCCGCTCATAATAAGCTCCCAGGTCCAACTGGTGGTAAAAATCCTGGTATTTGTAAATAAAGGCCACCGTGTAGGATTTATCAGAACGGACCACCCTTCTCCTGTCGGGTTGTATCTGAAGTCCGCCAAATACAGCTAATTTCGTTGGCGGGTAGCCCGGTGTAAGAGAAATTTTTTTATTAAAGTTCAGCAGGTGCGATACGGTTAATCCAACATACAAATACTCCGAAAATGCGATCGTGGAAAAGTTAAAATCCAAAAAATTCCTGTTCGGATCCTGTATTTGTTCGAGTGAAGTATTGGTTCCCCTGGTGATCATATCCCCGAAATTCAAATCATTCCAGTCGAGAAAATTGTTCTTATAGGACATATTCAGACCGGGATTAAGGCTCCAGTCCCTGTTCAATCGCACATGATAGGCATAGGAGAGCGCTGCCATGTTGGTACCGTAAACTCCGCCTTCCTCATCACGCATAACAAGAAATCCAACCCCTGATTTGTAATTCTTGAAGTACCTGTCCACTGAAAAGGCATAATTTGAATATGAATCGGGAATGGATGGCCATTGATTCCTGTAGTTTAAAATAAAACGCGTGCCCTCGGTGGCTCCTGACAGTGACGGACTCAGGTACAGGGGTGAGGAAAAGAATTGTGAAAAATGCGGATCTTGCGCAAATCCCTTATTTACTATAAGAATAAAGAATATTATATATTGAAATCTCCTTATCATTTTTATTAGTTTCCATGCCCAAGCAGCATAAAATATTCAATAAATATAGCTATTACCTGTAATTTCTCTATTAATGCAATACCAAAACAGTTCCTAACTCTTCAAATGGTTCACCATTGTTATATTTTCCAGACACTTTCCATACGTATGCACCTTCTTCCACAAGCTTGCCTTTGTAATAGCCATCCCACCCTATGTTGATATCGGTACTCCTGAATATCAAGGTTCCCCATTTGGTATATATTTCAAGTGAGTAGCTGTTCTCATCAACTCCCTCACCGTATGGATGGAATACATCGTTGCTAATGTCATCCGGGTTGTAAATACCGCTGTTGGATCCGTTCAGTGATGGAGTGAACGCATTTGGCATTTCAATTTGTCCGGAACGCGTCACTTTTATTGCTTCTTCCACGAACAGGGTATCGGTACATCCCATGTCTGACCACGCGAAAAGCGTTACATCATAGACGCCTTCCTTTGTATAGGTATGGAACGGATCAACATCGGTTGAGGTTTGTTCATCACCGAAATCCCACAGGTACGTGTAACCGAATTGGGTCTGGTTAATAAATGCTGCTTCATCCTCCGGGATAAAGATCTCTTCGGCTGCTGTTACAAAAGATGCAATGGGTTTCTGGTATACGATAACTGTAGTATCCGCGCTCACTTTTTCTCCATAATCACCGTAAACAGTGAGTTTAACCACATACTCTCCCGGGTCGGTATATGTATGCACAACCGAAACGTCCTGTGATTTTTCTCCATCACCGAAGTCCCACTCGAAAGCAAGTTCGCTCAGTGAATTGTTAATGAAGGTTATGGTTAGCGGCGGACAGCCTTCGAGGCCTTCAGCAACAAAGCTTGCCGTAGCCGGCGCCTGGTAATTGACTGTAACATTGTCTGCAGACAGGCAACCTTCTATATCAATGGTCCAGCGGAAGGTATTGATCCCTTCACCGATATTATATATGTCGGACAATGGGTCGTTCGGATTCTCAAAATCAGCGGTTCCGGCCACTATGGTCCAGGTTCCGGTTCCTGAACTGGGATTGCTGGCTGCAAGTGAAGTGGTTGAGGTATTTACGATTTGATCCACTCCTGCATTTACTGAAGTTTTGTTATTTTTTACGATCACAATATCCGAAGTGACACAACCATCAAAATCAATACTCCATTCAAATGAGTTCATTCCGAAGCTTACACTGGTGATTTCAGGATTGTTTGAATGTATGTCAGAGAAGTTTGCATTACCGCTTACAACGGTCCATGTACCGACCCCTGAGCCGGCATCATTTCCGAACAATCGTGTTGCATTACTGCAAATGTTCATGTCTGCTCCGGCATTGGCCGCATAGGGTATTTTATTATTGATGATCACGTCATCGGAGGTAGTACATCCCTGGTTTTCGATGATCCACCTGAAAATATTGTTTCCTGCATTGAGGCCGGCAACTACCGTAGAGGGATCGTTGGGTGAAGAGATAACGCCACCACCTGCCACCTTGACCCAGGTACCTGTTCCAACAGTGGGTGTATTGCCGTTCAGTGTGGTTTCATTCCCGCAAACATCCTGGTCTGATCCGGCAATCGCCTGGGTCGGCATGTTGCTGGTTATGGTTACATCACTGTATGACTCACACTGGCTGTTGGTAATGCGCCACCTGAATACATTGTTGCCGGGAGAAAGCCCCTTAACATTTGAGTTGTACCTGTTCCGGTCGGTGAAATTGCCGTTCCCCTCTATGATGATCCATTCACCGGTTCCGTAGGTGGGCTGATTTGCATTCAGCCTTGTTGAATCGGAACAGATCACCTGGGCATCACCTGCATCGCTGGTACTGACTGAGTTGTTAAATATGACCACTTCGTCTGAAAGGAAGCAATCCCCGTTGGTAACGGTCCACCTGAAAGTGTTGGAGCCCGGGTTCAGGTCGGTTACTTCCGTGCTGGCAAGACTGCTGTCGGCAAAATTACCTGCACCACCCAGCAGGTACCACCTGCCGGCGCCTATATCCGGCACATCAGCATTCAGATTGGCCGCTGTACCGCAGATTGACTGATCTTCTCCAGCGTAAGGCTCACGAGGCAGGTTATTGACAACAATCACCTCATCATCAGATCTGCATATTTCGTTTTCAACGGTCCATACCAGCCTGTTGACTCCGTAATTAAGAGAGGTCACCCTGCTGTCGGGACGATCCGGATCATCGAATTCGGCACCCGAACCACCTGCAACAGACCACCTCCCCGTTGATATGGATGGAGCATCTGCATTCAGAATTGTACTTGCTCCGCAAAGTTCCTGGTCGTCGCCCGCGTTGGCTTCTTCATAAAGGAACCTGATGGTTATTTCATCCATTGAAATACATTCCTGGTTGGTTATGGTCCACCTGAATAAATTTGTCTCAAGTCCAAGGCCCGTGACCGTTGCATTTGGTGATGAATTATCATCTATTGAACCAAGACTGCTAAGTATCGACCATTCCCCGGTTCCGATCTGCGGTGTATTGGCAGAAAATTTAAATGAATCAACACAAACCACCTTATCGGATCCCGCACGCGCCTGGGTGGGCTTATTATTTGTAATGACGACCTCATCGTATGCAGTGCAGAAACTATTCCTGACGGTCCACCTGAGCGTATTATCGCCGGATGCAAGTCCACTGACGTTGTTTCCGTCAAATATGGCGCTGCCGCTCCATTCACCTGTACCGATCTGCGGCAATGTTGGATTCAGAATGGTGCTGTCGGTACAAATGGACTGATCCTCGCCCGCATATGCCATTGACGGTGTACTGTTGGTAATTACCACTTCGTCAAAGACCGAGCATGCGCCTTTTGTGACCGTGTACCGGAAGGTGTTGGCCCCTGATATGAGTTCGATCACTTCGCTGTTGTACAGTGTATCATCAACAATTGCTGCCGATGTTCCGATCGCTCTCCAACGTGCACTTTCACCGGTTCTGGGCCGACTTCCGGAGAGGTATATACTGCTTTCGCATATTTCCCTGTCGGGACCTGCATAATTAGGATAGGGCAGGTTGTTGATGATCACCACTGTATCTTTGGATGTTCCGTACTCATAGACGGTCCAGACAAGTTTATTGGTATCCCTGGCCAGGTTGGTGACATAACTTTCCGGATCGTTGTAATCAGCAAATACGGCCGGGCTGCCTTCAATGGCCGACCATTCACCATAGCCAAACAGCGGCGGTTCTGCATCGAGTGTTGTATAAATCTGACAGAGTGTCTGGTTCGGTCCTGCTTCAGAAACCGAGGGAACATAATACTCTACGATTATTTCATCGGCTGAAACACATTCATCAGTTTCAATGATCCAACTGAAGGTGTTCTGTCCGATCCCCAGGTTTGTGATCACGGAATTTGGAAGTGAAGGATCGGCAATTGTCCCTGTACCGCTGAGCCTTTCCCAGTGACCAACTCCAATGGTTGGTGTATTGGCATAAAGCACAACGGTGTCAACTACCACGATCGTATCTTCTCCTGCATTTGGTTGTGTTGGTGAATTATTGAAGATCCTGACCGTATCGAAACTGAAACAACCATTATTTTCAACGGCCCATTTCAGTACATTGGTTTCTTCATTGGAGAGGAAGAATACCTGGGTATTGGGGTCATGGAAATTATCAAAACGTCCCGAACCATTGATAACAGACCAACTTCCCACACCTGTTTCCGGGGGCACTGCATTGAGGGATGCACTGGAACTGCATATTGCCTGGTCGTCACCTGCTTCCACTTCCAGCTGGTTATTGGTAATGGTCACTTCGTCGATGGACTGGCAAATGCCATTTTTGATCGTCCACCTTAAAATATTGTCCCCTTTACTGAGGTTATCAATGGAAGCATTGTATATGGTCCGGTCGTTGTTCTCGAAGGTGGCCGACCCTTTGATGATGCTCCACTGACCCGTACCGATCAGGGGTTCGTTGCCGCCCAGCATTGTTGAATCCGTACAAAGCACCTGATTGATGCCTGCATCGGATCTTGTCGGAGACTGATTGTCAACGGTAAGTATGGCGGAATCGGAGCAGCTTCCTTTTGAGATCTGCCACATCAATTCACTGATCCCGAGATCGAAATTATACGCCTGGCTGGTGGGTGAAGAAGCATTGCTGAAGTTACAGTTTCCGCTGACCGGTATCCAGGTACCGGTAGCGCCTTCAATAATCTGGTTGCCTGTAAGTGTAATGCTGTCGGAACATATCGTCTGATCGGCTCCCACGGATGCATCAACAGCATTGTTGTAGATACTTATTATATCAGAATCAGAACAACCCGATTCGGTAACGGTCCAGACGAGCCTGTTCTCACCTCTCCGGAGGTTGCTAACGAAGGTCTGGTGACTGGTTGAATCATCAAATTGAGGCTGTCCGATCTGAACCGTCCATTTCCCGTTGCCAATCACAGGATCGGTTGCATTCAATGTTGTGGTATCTGCACACACGTACTGGTCGGATCCTGCATTTGCCTCTGGGATCTGGCTGGCCACTACGGTGAGCGGGGCTGATACACCGCCTGCACCGCATGCACTCATTCCGCGTACGGTAATATTGCCGCCGTTCTGGTAAAGTTCAAATTCAACCAGGATGGATTGTGTGCTGTCGCCGGATGTAATGGTAACACCTCCGGGTACGTTCCAGTCGTAATAATCTGCATTTGCTATGAGTGGTATGGAATACAAAATTCCTGAATCCCCCTGGCACACACTGGTCATTCCGGATATCGTTCCCGCATCATCCGGGAAGTCAGATACTATGAGCTGGGCATCATTTGATGTACGTGGGCCACACTCGCCTGTAACAACACAGGTATAATTTCCGTTATCAGCAGTTGTGGCATTGTTCACGGTCAGGGAATTTGTGGTGGCACCGAAAATATTTCCCCCGTCAGAAAGATCGGTTCCGTTTTTTCTCCACTGGTAAGTCAGGTTCTCGCCGGTGGCTGTAACCCTGAATACTGCGAATTCACCTGCACAGAGGGATGTACTTGGTGGTTCACTGGTTAAAAAGGTTTGCTTGTAAACAACCACGGAGGTATTCGATGTAATTTCACTTCCACAGGCTCCTGCAACGCGACAAGTATAGGTTCCTTCATAGGCATTTGTTACCTGACTGATCGTGAGAGTGGCATCTTCGGCCCCCGTGTATCGGCCGGTGTCCTGTATTGCCAGGCCATCCAGGTACCACTGGTAGGTCAGTGCTTCTCCTGTTGCAGAAACAGATAAGGTTACGTCTGCTCCCTCACACACTGTATCCGCGACAGGCTGCTGCGTGATGACAGTGTTGCGGTTGACCAAAACGGTTACATCCCTGCTGTTTAGCGGACCGCAATCACCGGTAACAATAGATTTGTAGGTGCCTTCATCAGACAATGACGCATTGTTTATAATAAGGTTTTTGGCGGTTGCCCCACCTATGTTCCCACCATCGGACAGGTTCGTATTGTCTTTTTGCCATTGGTAGGAAAGATTCTCACCCGAGGCCGTTACACTCAAAATAATTGAAGATCCTTCACAGCTTGTATTGTCCTGGGGCTGTGTGGTTATCAATGTTTCTGCATTAACGATCACCGGTACGGAAACACTGGTTTCAGTACCGCATGCACCGGTTATTTCAACTTCATACATACCCTGGTATGTTTCTTCGGCCTGACTGATGTTCAATGTGGCTGAAGTTGCGCCGACATATTCACCGGTATCCTGCAATGGCAGGTTGTCTTTGT
This sequence comes from Bacteroidales bacterium, assembly GCA_021738565.1. GTDB lineage: Bacteria > Bacteroidota > Bacteroidia > Bacteroidales > M55B112. Next base: position 10,523 of record JAIPBT010000042.1, on the reverse strand, counting down.
ACCAGAGGTAGGTTAATGTTCCCTGACCATTGGCAGTGATTCCAAGCGATGCCAACTCACCTTCACATACCGTGTCTGAAACAGGCTGTTGTGCAATTGAAGTATTTCTTAATACTGTAACTTCGGCAGCTGTACTGTTTTTGGTTCCGCAGAAACCGGAGACAACTGCACGGTATTGTCCGGCATCGGCCAGTTCCAGGTTGTTGACGACAAGGCTGCTGCTGTTCGCTCCTGAAATGTCGCCGCCATTTGAAAGGTCACTGAGGTTCTTTTGCCATTGGTAGGTAAGGCCGAATCCTTCAGCAGAGACATTCAGAATTACGGATCCTTCCTCACATACTGATTTGTTTCCAGGACTGGAAAGAATCTGGGTATTCGGATTGACGACAATGGGAACTGCAACGCTGGTTTCGTCACCACATATGCCGGTAACTTCAACAGAATAATCTCCTTCATAGGTCTCTTCAACCTGGCTGATGTTTAGGTCTTTTGTTATTGTTCCGGAATAATATCCTGTATCCTGCAACACAGAGCCGTCTTTATACCATTGATAGTTTATGAAGCTTCCTGATGCCGTAACGGACAGTATCTTTTCCTCTCCTTCGCAAAGGGTATCTCCGACAGGTTGCTGGGTTATGGCTGTTGAGCTGTTGATGGTCAGATCAGCATTTGAACTGGTCTCATCCCCGCAGTACCCGGAGACAACGCATTGATACGATCCCGAGTTGGCAAATCCCAGGTTGTTGATTGTAAGGCTGTTGGTGTTCACGCCGGTGATGTTGCCACCGTCCGACAGGTTGAGGGTGTTCTGCTGCCACTGGTAGGTTAGGTCCTCCCCGTCAGCAACAACATTGAATATTACAGATTCACCGGCACATTTCGATTTAGCAACCGGATGGGTAATGATCTGTGTCTGTGTCTGAACCACTACCGGCGCAGAATTACTTGTTTCACTGCCACAGGCCCCGGTCACTTCCACTGAATACAAACCTTCATAGTCTTCCCCGGCCTGGGTGATGCTCAGGGTATTCTGATTAATGCCTGCGTATCCACTGGTATCCTGCAATGCCAGGCCGTCCTTGTACCATTGCCTTGTCAGGTTGTCACCGGTTGCAGTGATCGACAGGCTGGTATTGTTACCATTGCAAATGGTATCGCCAACCGGCTGTATTGTTATGGACGTATTCCTGTTGACTGTAACCGTTGCAGGCAGGCTGTTGTCTGAATTACAAATCCCTGCAGTTACCAGGCATTCGTAAGATCCGCTGTTGGATTTTAATGCGTTGCTAACGGTCAGGTTGTTGGTATTGGTGCCTGAGATGTTGCCCCCGTCGGAGATGATGCTGCCGTCCTTGGTCCACTGGTAGTCAAGGTCGCTGCCTGTTGCCGCGACAACAAGACTGAAAGATTCTCCTTCACATCCCGTGTAATTGGTCGGATCGTTTGTGATCACCGCGTTGGATTTGACCAGCAGTAAAACAGCATCGCTGTTTACAGATTTGCATGTACCGGATACGAGGCATGAATAGTTGCCTCCGTCTGTAGTTGTAACATTGGATATGGTCAGGTTGGCTCCATCGGCACCACTGATCTTACCTGAAATATTGGAAAGTGCAACACCGTCTTTCCTCCACTGGTAGGTATATCCCGTGCCTGCTACCTGGACCGAAAAGGTTGCCTGTGTTCCTTCACAGATAGTGTCACCGACCGGCTGGGTGTTGATCACCGGATCATCGAAGACTGTTAAAGTAGCAGGAGCACTATTAACGGTATCGCATGTACCGAAAACCCTGCAGCTGTAGTTACCCCCGTTTACACTGATTACATTCTGTATCTCGAGGCGGTTGGTAGTTGCACCTGAAACATCTCCCCCGTCGGAAAGATTTACTCCGTCTTTTCTCCACTGATAGGTAATGTTATCACCTTCTGCGCTGATGGTGAAGGATACATTGTCGCCCTGGCATGCATCCAGGTCGTCGGGTTCAACAGTTATTGCAGTTGCTTCCTTCACAACGAGGGACGCTACATCGCTGTTCTCGGTTCCACAGGTACCATCTGCGACCACATAGTAGGATCCTGCATTTGCCAGAGTAATTCCGGAAAGTTCAAGATCATTGGTTGTGGCTCCGCTGACGTTTCCCCCATTGGTTATTGTTGTGCTTCCTCTTTTCCAGGTATAGGTCACGTCGGTACCTTCTGTAACAACACTGAAAGTATGGTTTTCACCTTCACAGAGTGTGTTTCCGGTTGGTTGAGTGGTGATAACCGTATTTTGATTTACGATAAGAGTGGCAGAGCTACTGGGCGCGGTGCCTCCGCAGGCTCCGAGTATATCACACTGGTAGGTTCCTTCGTTCGTTTCCAGGACACCGGTGATGATCAGCTTGTTGGAAGTAGCTCCCGATACATTTCCGCTGTTGGTCAGCGCTACATTGTTGCGTTTCCATTGGTAGGTGAGACCGGTACCTGTTGCGGCCACATTGAATGATGTATTGACTCCTTCGCAAAGTTCTTTTCCGGCAGGTTGCGTGGTATACGTAACACCTTCATAGACCACCAGGATGGCCGGGGCACTGCTTTCCGAGCCATTGATATCACTTACGACACAAGTATAGGCACCGGCATGGTATGTAGCGACCGGATCGATGGTAAGGTTAGCGGTGTTGGATCCATTAATTGTATCGTTATCAGTAAGATCAACCCCGTTGAATTTCCACTGATAAGTCGGGTTAATTTTGTTGGTATTAACACTGAATGATGCTGTTTCTCTTTCACACAAAGTATCGCCCTCCGGCTGTGAAACAAATTCAGATGTTGGGTTGACGATAAGGTCCGCGGGATTGCTGGTAACCGTATCACATTCCCCGTAAACGATCACCCTGAAGGTGCCTTCGTCTTCCTCGCTGACAGAAAACAGTCTGACCTGGTTTGAAAAGACTCCCGATACGGAATCATTATTGGTCAGGTTTGTCCCGTTTCTTTGCCATTGATAGGAAATGTTATAGCCCTCAGCATTAACAGAGAAGCTGGCATCGCTTCCCGTCACAATTGTATAATCAACAGGATGCTGAATAATATTGGTTCTGGGCATAATGGTCACATCTGCCAGATCGCTGAGTTTGGATCCGCAGGCTGATGTGACTTCACAGGAGTAAACACCATCATTGGTTGCATCTACCCCGATGATCACAAGGTTGCTTGTTGTTGCTCCGCTAATGTTCCCGCCGTTGGGAACATCAGTACCGCCTTTCCTCCATTGGTAAGTAAGGCCTGTTCCGGTAGCTGTAACTGCCAGATTCAGGTTGTTGTCCTCGCATATAAAACTTGATTCCGCTGGTTCCTGTGTTATAGTAGCGCCCTGGCTCACAGTGAGTACTCCGCCGTCGGAGTTGATGGTGTTGCAGTCGCTGTTGATCACGCACCTGTAGGTTCCCTCGTTGCTTTCCACTGCATTGTTGATTATAAATTCAGCAGAATTTGCCCCCGGGATATCGACTTCATTTTTTTGCCACTGGTAGGTGAGGTTGGTTCCTTCGGCTTCGACGCTGAAGATTGCATTGTTGCCTTCGCAGACGGTGATATCGACCGGGTCCGCTGTGATGATGATCGTATCGTTGACGATCAGGTTCACGGGATCGCTGTTCTGGATACCGCATGTACCGGTGATCCGGCATGTATAGGTGCCTGCATCGGATACAGATGTAGGAATAATTTCAAGTGTATTTTCATCTGTACCAAATATTTTAGTACTATTTGACATGGGTACTGTGTTATACCTCCACTCGTAGGTAAGGCCCGTTCCTGTTGCAATAACCGTGAAACCTGCACTCTGACCTTCGCAGACTGTGAGAGCTTCAGGCTGGTCGGTAATGTTTACTGCATCGTAAACCTCCAATGTGGCAACCTGGGACACATCGCTTCCGCAGGCGCTGCTGATCACGCACTGGTATTCTGCTTCATTTGCATCGGTGATATTGGTAAGGATCAGGCTCCGTCCATTTGCCCCTGAAATGTCAATACCATCCTTCTGCCACTGGTAGGTAAGTTCAGAACCGGTTGCCGTAACATTGAACACGGCATTGTCGCCCGGGCAAAGCGTTTTGTTGGTGGGGGTTCCGGATGCAATTTCCAGGTTTTCATTCACCAGGAGCGTGGCCGCGGTACTCAGTTCATTGCCGCAGGAACCTGTTACATAGCATTCGTACAGTCCTGAATTTGAAGTTGCTGCCGGATCAATGATCATGCTGTAGGTGCTGCTGCCTGCAATTGTACCATTGTCGCTAAGGTCAGTGCCGTTGAATCTCCATTGATAGGATAAGCTATGGCCGGAAGCATTGACAGAAAATGTTACCTGGTCATTTTCGCAAACCGTATCTGAAACCGGTTGCAGGGTTACATCTGTATTGGTCCTAACCGTAAGGGAGGCGCCGTTGCTGTTTAGTGTACCGCAGTCGCCTGTAATTTCGCAGCTGTAAAGCCCCTGGTTCTGAGGCTGGACAGACAGCAGTTGAAGGGTTGAAGTGGTAGCGCCATTGATGTTGTTTCCGTCTTTTTTCCACTGGTAGGTCAGGTTGCTCCCGGTTGCCACCACAGTATAGGATACATTGGCTCCTGCACAGACGGTCTTGTTCGCAGGATTGGTCACGATCCTTGTATTCTCTAACACCTCAAGGGAGGCCGCAGTGCTGCTTTGGTTGCCGCAGGTACCGGTAACCACACAAATATACACTCCCTCGTCAACAAGGTCGGCACTTGTAACTGTAAGGCTGTTGCTTGTTGTTCCACTGAAATTTCCTGCATCAGACAGGTCCGTTCCATCCTTTTGCCACTGGTAAGAGAGGTTTGTTCCTGTTGCGGTAAGTGAAAAAGTGTATCCATCATCCTCACAAATAGTTGAAGAAGAGGGCTGGACTGTGATTGCCGTATTTGCATTCACTGTAAGAGAAGCTCCATTGCTGTTCACCGTACCGCAATCTCCGGTAACCACACACCGGTAGGTTCCGGCATTCCCGGAAGCTGCGGAAGTAAGCTGCAATGTGGCACTCGTCTCACCGGATACATTTGCACCATCTTTTTGCCACTGGTAGGTGAGGTTGCTTCCGGTTGCTACAACACTGAAAGTAACATCGCTGCCTGCGCATACAATTTTGTTGGAGGGTTGTGTTGTGATCTGTGTGTTTTCCTGTACCGTAAGGGTTGCAGGGTCGCTGTTTTGTGATCCGCAGGCTCCTGATACCACGCACGTGTATACACCGTCATCGGCAAGCTGCGCGGTTGTCAGGGTAAGGCTGTTGGTGGCGGAACCGCTGATATTTCCTGCATCCGAGAGGTCCGACCCGTCCTTTTGCCATTGGTAGGTCAGTGTCTTGCCTGTTGCTGACAGGGCTAAATTTATATCTGCATTTTCACAGATGGTGGCTGAAGAGGGTTGCGACGTGATGCTTGTATTGGCGTACACGGTAAGCATGGCCCCGTTGCTGTTTACCGTACCGCAGTCACCCGTAACCACACAACGGTACAATCCCTGACTGGAGGCTACAGAAACTGAATTTAATTGCAATGTTGCACCTGTTTCACCGCTGATATTGACCCCGTCTTTTTGCCACTGGTAGGTAAGGTTGCTTCCGGTTGCTGCAACACTGAATGAAATATCATCACCGGCACAGGCAGTTTTATTTGATGGATGTGAACTGATCTCTGTATTTTCAAGTACTTCTATTGTGGCCGCGTTACTGTTGTCCGTTCCGCAGACACCGGTTACGATACAACCGTAAACCCCGGCGTCACCAAGTTCTGCAGTTGCAACAGTCAGGCTGTTGGTGGAGGAACCGCTTATATCACCGGCATCAGCAAGATTGCTGCCATCCTTTTGCCACTGGTAAGTGAGACTTGTACCTGTAGCAGTGATTGAAATACTGATATTGTCATCTTCACAAACGACATCTGAATCCGGCTCATCAGTTATCGTGGTAATGGAATTCACTGTTAGGGAGGCCCCGTTACTTGTTCTGTTTCCGCAGTCGCCGGATACCACGCAGCTGTATAATCCCTGGTCGGACTGCGCAACTCCTGTAAGCTGCAATGTGGCATTGGTCTTCCCGCTGAGATTACTTCCATCTTTTTGCCATTGGTAGGTAAGGTTGCTTCCTGTGGCAGTGACACTGAATGTGACATTGGCCCCTGCACAAACAGTCTTGTTCGATGGCTGTGATGTTATTACCGTATTTTCCTGCACCACCAGTGTGGCGGGATTGCTGCTCTCTGTTCCACAGGATCCTGTCACCTGGCATGAATAATTACCGGCATCCGCCAGAGCTACATTGGCAAGGGAAAGGCTGTTTGATGTTGATCCGGAAATGTCCGCTCCATCAACAAGCGCTGTCGCGTCCACATACCACTGGTAAGTAAGGTTGGAGCCGGTTGCTGTCACTGAAAATGAAGCATTGCCATTTTCGCACACGGTTACTGCAACAGGCTGTCCGGTGATCTGTGTCTCGTCATAGAGGGCAAGGGTTGCTGCCTGACTGTTTGTTGAGTTGCCGCAGGAATTGGAAATCACGCACCTGTAGCTACCAAGATTCCCGGCTGCAACACCCGAAATGGAAAAGGTTGAATTGGTTTCGCCTGACAGGTCTGTGCCATCTTTCTGCCACTGGTAGGATAGATTGGTCCCGGTAGCTGTAACGGAGAAATTGACATTGTCTCCCTCGCAGACTGTTTTATTGGAAGGCTGTGCTGTAATGGTGATCTCCGAGTCCACTACCAGGTCTGCCGGGTCGCTGTTCGCGGTGCCGCAATCGCTGGAAACAGTGCAGTAATAGGTTCCGGCATCGGTGGTGAGCAAGTTTGAAATAACAAGGCTGGCGGAGGTGGCGCCGGAAATGTTGCCTCCGTCTGTCAGTGCCGTTGCACCTTCGTACCACTGGTAACCCAGGGAAGTTCCGGTTGCCGTTACACTCAGTGTGATGTCATCCCCAACGCACCTAATGGCATCGTCTGGGTGATCGGTTATTGAAAGAAGCGGGTTAACAACAACATCTGCACTGTTACTGGGCAGTTGCTGTCCGCATGAATTGGAAACACGGCAGTAATAGCTTGCCTCATCGCTTTCTGTCACGGAGGTAAGGCTCAGTGTTGAACTGGTTTCTCCGGACATTGCACCGCCATTTTTGAACCACTGGTATGAGAGGTTGCTTCCTGTTGCTGTTACCGAAAGGGATGTATTTGACCCAAGGCACACGGTCTTGTCGGAAGGCTGTACCGTAATGGCAATGTTGTCATCTACCACCAGTTCGGCCGGATCGCTGGTCAGGATCCCGCAGCTTCCCGAAACAATAACCGTATAGTTGCCGGCGTCGCTTGTCTGGGCCGGGTTAATAGTAATTGAATTGGTGGTCGCCCCGGAGATGAACATACCGTCAGATACATTGCCTCCGTCCAGTCGCCATTGGTAGGTCAGGTTGCTTCCCGAGGCAGTGACCTCAAAACCGGCAAATTCATTGACACAAACGATAAGATCGTCGGGGTGGTCGTCGATGGTGGTGGTGAGGTTCACTGTAAGGGTGACGGTATTGCTGGTTGCTGTCTCACCGCATGGGCTCGTTATGACGCACCTGTAGTTTCCTGCATCAGCTGTTGTCAGTCCGTTGAATGTGAGGCTCTGGCTTGTTTCTCCGGAAAGGTCAACTCCCCCTTTTTGCCATTGGTAAGTAAGTGATGTACCTGTTGCAGTTACTGAAAATCCTGTATTACCGCCTTCGCATGCTGTTTTGTTGGTTGGCTGTGAAGTGATGACGATCGGGGCATCCACCTCCACAGTTGCAGAATTGCTCTCTGTCGGACTGCAGGTTCCCCCGACATAACATGTATAGTTACCGATGTCCGCGGTTGTAACACTGAGTTTGGTATACGTGTCTGAATTCTCTCCGGCAATATCCACGTTGTCTTTTTTCCACTGGTAAGTCAGGTTCGAACCCGATGCAGTAACCGAAAGACTAAGATCTTCGCCCGTACACAGAAGTTTGTCCTGCGGATGGACAGATATGGAAACATCATCATACAGGGTCAGGGTTGCCGCGTTTGATGTGAGCGGGCCTCCGCAGGTGCTGGAAACAATGCATGTATAACCCGCCTCATCGTCTGAGTCGACATTGGAAAGCGACAGGGTTGAATTTGTTGCTCCGGAAATATTTGCGCCGTCTTTCTGCCACTGGTAGGACAACCCTACTCCGGTGGCTGTCACTGAAAAACTTGGATTTGCACCTATACATACTGTTTTGCTGACGGGCTGAACGGTTATGGCCACCTGCGGATTAACCGTGATGGTGGCGCTTCCACTGCCATTGCTGGTACATCCGTTATCGTCCACTACCGATACCATGGAATAGGTTGTAGTAGAAGCTGGGGAGACATCGGTTGTGTAGGTATCGGTTCCATGACCGGTAACATCAGTATTGGATGCGCCGTTGGTATACCTGAAGTCATAGGGTGCAGTACCGGTGAGATCTACCTGGATCGGTGTTGCATCGCCGTTGCATATCGTTGCATCACCTGAAATAATTGCTGTGGGAAGCGGGTTGATGTTCGTTTCCCCGGTAGCTTCTGCTGAACATCCGTTTCCGTCGGTATAGGAATATGTTATGGAATAAGGGCCTCCCACGGCAACAGAAGTGGGATCAAAGTCGGCCGTTCCATCACCATTGTCCGTGATGCCGCTGCCGGAGAATGCTCCGCCCGGTGCATAGTTCCCGGTAATGACATCAACAGCGGCATCTTCGCAGTAGGTATTGTTTAAACCTGCTATTGAAGGTGTGGGAAGGGAGTGGACGTCTACAGTTGTGCTGATGCTTGTAGGACATCCCACAATGCTGTTGTTGGTGTATGTAATGGTATAGCTACCAGCCCCGGCAACGGAGGGATCGAAATCGGCCGATCCATCACCATTGTCGGTAAGTCCGGAGACCACGTTGTAACTTCCTCCCGTGGGGGTTGCCACCGCGGTTTCAATGGCATCATCCGCGCAGTAGTCGGCACTGAGTCCGCCCAGGGTGAGCTGCACACCCACTTCGACATCCTGTGTTGTTGAATTTACACAGCCATTGGCAGATGTATATGTATAGGTGATGGTATGTGTTCCTACACCCGCATCGCTGGCATTAAACGCATAATTCCCGGATCCCAGGTCAACAATACCGTTCCCGGAAAATACTCCGCCGGCCGGAGATCCGGAGATCGGGTCATCCCCCTCTGTTTCACAGTATTCGGCATCGAGGCTCGATATGGATACCGCGGCCAGCGCCTCGACGGTCAACGTCTCCGAATCGTCGTTTGTACAGCCGTTGCCGTCGGTGTACTCGTACCTGATGGTATAACTACCGGGGCTGTCGGTCTCATCGAACACCCCGGTTGCTGTACCGTCGACATAGTAGTCGCCTCCTGAAGGATTCCCGCCTGAAAGTGCGAAGGAAGCAGCGCCTTCACAAACCACATCAAAAGGATCAAGGGTCACATTGGGAAGTGCATGGACGGTGAATGCATCTGTGGCCTGACATCCATCGCTTGTAGTGTAAGTGATGGTATTGGCTCCGATATTGGCACTGCCCGGATTAAACAGGGGAGATCCCACCACTCCCGTACCCGAATAGGTTCCTCCTGTCGGACTTCCGCCCGAGAGATTGAGGGGCGGGGCATCCACGCAGGCCTCATCAACAGAAAGGGAAAGTGTGGTGGTGGAAGTGACAACATGGATAATGATTGTGGTTTCCTTTGATGCATGTCCCTGTGCCCAGACCAATGTGTGATCACCAATACCGGCAACGCTGGGATCAAATACACAAATGTTATTTGCGCTGTAAACCAGGCCAGGCGTTGCCATTGTAAAAGTCCAGCCAGGTGGCTGAGTTGCTGTAAGAGTGTCAGGTGGACTTGTAATGCAATATGTGGTATCCGGGGGTAGTCCATCAATATCTTCGGCGTATAAATGTTCATTAAATGCCAGGACCAGCAGTATAAACAGCAGGATGCTTCTGTATGCCAAGGTAGTTAGTTTCATAGCTCTGTCCCTTGTGTTAATGGCAACGTTCATTCCGGGAGGATCAATTCAGAGGGGGGCTCAGGTCCTTCATAATAAATTGGTCTCTTCTCAACGGGTTAAGTTGTAGTTAATTGTCATTCCAGTTGTTCATTTATACGAGGGATTTATTAATAGGTTGTCAAAATACGAAAAAATATTGCAAAAATTTAAAGTTAGAAATTTTCTTTTCAACTGCTTAGAAGAGGTGTAAAAAAGAGGAAAAGGCTTTTACAGTGTATGTTTGCGGTTTGAATGTTAGTTGATTCACACAGAATTTGAAATATGAAGGGTTTACTTTGTGAACCTTATGTCTTCTTTGTGAATCTTTGTGTTTAAGCTGTTACACGAAGTACCACAAAGGAAGCACAAAGATCACAAAGGAAAGTTTGGGGAACCTCCCGTTAGTCGGTTCGTTAGGGACGACTTCGTCGCGTTAGGGGATCAATGTGTG
>JAIPBT010000004.1 GCA_021738565.1 Bacteroidales bacterium | reverse complement strand
TGAAAAGCTGTCATGGCGAGCTCCATCTGACAAATTAAAATAAGCAATGACAGATGAAAAACAGGAGTCCCGATATATTATCGGGATGACTGTTTTGAAGTCGAGCATAACGCAGCTATTGGCGTTTTCTTGCAAGCACAAATTAATAGTCACATGGTCAGGGCTTAATATCTGACACTTTGTCGTATATTATCTATGGCTTGATATTTGGGACATTTTCATAAATTGCAGTTATGATAAGTGTAAAAAGGATACATTCTAAATACGATCAAATTTGTTCCTCTATATTTTCCAAGAAGATAAAAGATGCATTGGAGATACTCAAGGAACTTATTTCAGAGTCGGGATACAATGATTATTTCATTCAGCAGGAGCATTTGGAATCCACGTATGAGCAAATGCTCAAATATACGCTGGAAGGCATTCATGATCCAGAAAGGAAGAAGATATATATGAAACTCCAGGTTTCTTTGCTTGACCTGGTGGAAAATGTAAAAGCTGCATTGCTTAGGAATTATTCAGGCTGGCATACCTATATTCTTCAACAGGAACTTGAAAAAAAGCAGAAATTAACGGGAAAGGGAATAATTGAAAGCCTGGACGACCTTGCTTTTCACTCAGAACTGGATGAGATCATCAATGATAATAAGCAATCTCCGGAAACTTCTGACCAGAGGCGAAGGGATCTTGTTATGGACATATTCAGGCACCTGTGGTTATCAGATCATTACGGAGAAGCGGAGAACAGCCTGGTTAAAGAAGTTCATTCTTCGAAGAATTTTTCCTGGCATGAGCAGGCATTGCAAATAAGTGCCATTTTACTTTCGGCCCTGAGATTCTTTGATGAGCAAAAGATTCAAAAGGTGATTGATTTTATCGATGCGGAAGATCCCCAGGTATCCGGCAGGGCACTTGTAAGTCTTGTAATTCTGCTTTACAAATACGACAAGCGTCTGCACCTGTATCCATCCATAACCAGTCGCATGGTGTTGCTCAAAGATTCCATGGATCTGGACAGGGTACTGGAGCAAATAGTATTGCAATTGATAAGAACTGAGGACACTTTGGAACTTGGAAAAAAATTGCATGAGGACATCATCCCGGAAATGTCAAAGTTAAAACCAAAACTTGAAGATAAGCTCAAAATGGAGGATTTGCAGGAGGAGGACCTTCTTGGAGAAAAAAATCCGGATTGGGAAAGTGTTTTTAAGGAGTCTGATGAACTTTATAAAAAGGTGGATGAGTTCATGAAGCTACAGATGGAAGGAGCAGATGTATATATGACCACTTTTGCGAGGCTGAAGAATTTCCCATTTTTCAATGAGCTTACGAACTGGCTGGTCCCGTTTTATGAAGAAAACATTGACCTGCACGCTGTATACGAACAGCGATCTGATAATTTCAATCCAGACCTGTTTGTTTCCGGGTTGAAGAAAATGCCATTCCTTTGTAATTCAGATAAATACAGTTTTATATTCAATGTTAAATTCCTTCCTGATGATCAGAAAAAGATGCTTACCACTGCTTTTAACATGGAAATAGAAAGTATGTCCCAGATGATTTCGGATGAAGAATTGATGAACGCGAATTTTGCACGCAGGTTGGTTTTTATTCAGCACATACAGGATCTTTACAGGTTTTTCAAACTGTCTCCATTTAAAAATGAATTTGAAGATGTTTTCAAGGGCAAGCTGGTCATTTATAACAGTTATTTTTTCAGGAGCATTATTGAAGACAAAAAGATTTACAGGAATATTGCGGAATATTTTTTTGAAAAGGAGCACTATGATGAGTCGTTGGACATTTTCAGGATGCAGCTTGATGATGATCCCGTGAATGAAGAATTGATAGAAAAAGCCGGTTACTGTCATCAGAAACTTAAGCAATATAACAAGGCCCTTCATTATTACAACCAGCTGACCATGGAGGGGAAGTCCAGAAACTGGATTTTGAGAAACATGGGATATTGTTACAGGATGCTTGAGGATTATGACAATGCCATGCAGGTATATATCAAAGCACATATTGACAATCCCGAAGATGCCCGTATTGAATCATTGATTGGTTTTTGCAATATGAAGCTGGGGAGGTATGATGCAGCCCTTAAGCACTATTTCAAGATTGAATATATGAACCCGGATAACAGGAATGTGCTGCGACCAATTGCCTGGTGTTATTTTGCCATTGGAGAGCTGGAAAAATCAGAAAAGTATTATACCAAGGTATTCAGTAAGAAAACCGACTATTATGATTATGTAAATTTCGGACATTTGAAATGGGCACAAGGAGACAGAAAGACTGCTATTGAGCAATATTTGAAATCGACGAATTACAGCGGATTTGATTTTTCCGGGCTTCAGAGAACCATAGATGAGGATATTCCGTTATTATTAAATGCTGGAATAGAAAGGGAGGATATTCCATTGATGCTGGATTATCTGAGATACCGGTTGAAATAGGGAAAAAAATAAGCGGTCCGATTTCGAATGTTGAAGAAAAAAAGCCATGGAATTCAACCCGTCTCTATGAGAATGGAATTTGAAGATCGGACCGCTTAGAAGTCAATAACTAATATTTAGTTGTTGTATGATTAAGAACGATAAAAATCAATTTAAAACAAATATAAAACAACAAATCCAAAAAAACTAATAGAAATAGGAAAAAGTGTCATCTTTTTTTAATATCCTTCTTATCAAATCATTAGCCAACCGGCTTGCTCCTATTCTGAATTTCTCAGGATTCAACCATTCCGTTCCGAGGATCTTTTCAACGATTGTAACATAAACATTGGCGGAAGAAGCATCTGATATTCCTCCTGCCGGTTTGATACCTACTTTTCTGCCTGTTTTTGAATAAAAGTCTTTTACTGCTTCACACATAACTGCAAAAGAGACCGGATTTGCTCCTTCACCTGTCTTTCCTGTGGAGGTTTTTATGAAATCTGCACCGGCATCCATACAAAGCAAAGAGGCTTTTCTTATTTCGGAGAGGTCGTTAAATGCTGAAGTTTCAATTATAACTTTCAGATGAAGGGGACCCAACAGGTTTTTAATACGGGATATTTCCTCGTGTATTTCTTCCACCAGCCCCAGTTGGAATTTACCTATGGAAAGTACTGAATCAATTTCATCTGCACCTGCCTCTACAGCCATCTCAATTTCTTTTAGTTTTACCTCCATGAATGTCTGTGAAGCCGGGAACCCTCCTCCGACTGATGCAATATTTACAAGCGGATTATCCAATTTTGCCTTAACTATGGCTACCAGTTCCGGATAAACACAAATTGCTGCGGGAGATGGCAGATCAGGATAACTTTCGGGTATAAGATTTACCTGATCACACAGATGTCCTATAGTTTCAGCATTGTCTTTTTCACTCAGAGAAGTAAAATCCAGCAGACTGAATATTAGAGCGAGTCTTTCATCGCTTATTTCTTCAGGGATTTCATTCAGGTATTGACTCAGTTGATTTTCTATATCTGAAGGTTCCACACCAAAAGTGAATTCAGAAAAATACTTCATAGAATAATTATTTCAGTTTATTGTTATTCTTTCTGTTTGGTATCCAAATAAATAGTGACCGGACCATCATTTACCAATTCGATTTCCATATGGGCACCAAAATCGCCGGTTACAATCTTATTTTCAAGATGCGATCCTAATACTTTAACGAATTCAACATAGATTGGTTCTGCTACTTCTGGTTTTGCTGACCTTATCCAGGATGGTCTGTTGCCTTTTTTGGTGCTGGCATGCAGTGTAAACTGGCTTACGACCATTGCTTCACCTCTGATGTCCAGCAAAGAAAGGTTCATCCTCTTCTCGTCATCATTGAATATGCGCAATCTTGCAATTTTTCCGGCCAGCCATTCGATGTCATTGAGGTTGTCACTTTCTTCAATTCCAAGCAAGATCAGGCTTCCATCCCTAATATGCTTTTTTTCCGAATGGTTGATTGTGATGCGGGCATATTTCACCCGCTGAACAACTGCTCTCATGGCTGAAAATTACAAATTTTTCAGAAACTCCACTTTATCCTGGCATATCCGATAAATGTATTTTCACGAGCTGTATTGCCTAAGGGGTCTTCCAGTTTTGCAGAAAATCCCTGAAATATTAGTGAAGCTGAAAGGTTATTTGCCAGCGAATAATCGAAAGAGGGACCCAGGTAAAAACCTTTCCATTCAGGATAATAGATACCGGCAACTGAAATGTTGAAAAGAGGGTTGACCGGGTATGAGATACTTGAAAACAACGACCACTCTGTGAACCCCAGGTTCTTAACATTCATGTCTGCAGCCAGTATATGTGTTAGTGAATAAATATCAAATTTATCTGCAAACCCTGAATACAATAACTCTCCACGGAGCCACAAAGAATTGGAGAAGGTATAATCCAAACCAACAGAGACCATGAAATTTCCTGCAGTGTCGGCAAAATTTTCAAGATCTCTGAAATAGGTTGTTTCTCCCCTGAAAGAGACATTTTGTATATTACCACTCCATCCTGCTCCCAGCACAAGATCTTCCGCTGATAAAACACCTCCGATAAATTGAAAGTCATAGCCCCGGGTATTGAAACGGAAATAACCTGCTGTAGTCAGACTGCCTGAACTATCCAGTTTTACCGCTAATTCAATGTTTGAGGCCATGCCTGTATAATATTGAAGTCTTATTGCATCACTGCCTGGTCTTTCAGGGTAATCAACATCAAAATATGAATAGGAATTGAAGATGTCATTTGGATTCCACACGAATGTCTGTCCCCAGTTGATGCGCTGTCTCCCAACGGTGCCGACAAAATCTCCAAAGCTGAATTCTGCATATGCCCGGTCAAGACTGGTAGTAAATATATATCCTGCATTGTTGTTATAAGCATCGTCAAAACTCCAGGTCAGATCAAACCAGCCCGGATCCAATCCCAGGTTATTTGTGTATCCGGGGAATTGACCATACAGATTGTTTTGCTGGAACCTTGTTCTTCCCTGGAAAGATAGATTCAGCCACAGAGCAGGATATACATTGATATTTAGTCTGTTATGAACCTGGTTTTCCCACAACCACCCAATTTGGTCCACGTGGTAAACAGACTGCATGTCGTTTATGTAACCGTTAATACTAACGAAAGATTGGCTTTTCAGGGGCAACAATGAGATTCCTGTACAAACGAAAAGAATACATGTTCTTTTTGAGATCATATATGGTGCATTGTTATTTCCCGTTTATAATCATGCACAAAACATTCTTTAATTTTTGCTGATTTCGTCGCTCAGGATTTTTCCATCTTCAAGTGTGACCACCCTCCTTGCTCTTTTGACCACCCTTGCATCATGGGTTGAAAAGATAAAAGTGATTTTTTCCTCCCTGTTCAGTTCCTCCATAATTTGAAGCAAAGTCTCGGTAGATTTTGAGTCGAGGTTGGCAGTTGGTTCATCTGCCAGGATGAATTTAGGCTTGGATGCCAGTGCCCTTGCAACGGCAACTCTCTGCTGCTGACCTCCGGATAATTTTGAAGGTCTGCTGTTGATCCTGTCTCCAAGGCCCACAGCATTGAGCAAGTCTTCTGTACGCTTTTGCCTCTCTTTCTTTGGTTTTTTCTGAAGATTCATAATGAATTCCACATTTTCAGCAGCGGTCAGTACAGGAATGAGGTTATATGATTGAAAAACGAACCCGATGTTCCGCATTCTGAAATCGATCAGCTTTGAAGGTTTTAATTTGGACAGATCGGTGTTTTCAACCAGTATTAGACCTTTCGTCGGATGATCCAGTCCTCCAATCATATTCAGTAAGGTAGTTTTGCCTGAGCCTGACGGTCCTACTATAGCGGCAAATTCTCCTTCCTCGAAAGTCAGGTCCACCCCGTTTACTGCATGAACCTGAATCTCTGAACTGTTATAGATCTTATGTGCGTTTTTTAATTCCAGGACTTTCATGATGTATATTTTTTGATTTTTATTTATTCGGTTCTGAGTGCCTCTGCCGGATCCAGTTTGAGTGCTTTTATTGCAGGATAAATTGATGAAAGTATGCCAGTAATTATGATCAGCAGGGTAACAGTAACAAAAAAGGTATTTGAGATTGTGGGGTAAATATGTGATGAAAACCCCATCGCCTCAAAACCCTCAGCAGCGCTTGCAATATTGATCCCCTTGTTCCTGGTTAGAGCCAGAATCAGTTTGCTGATGATCATGCCGGCAACTCCTCCAACCAGAGAGAGAAATACGGATTCTGCCATAATCATTGTAAAAACTTTCTTTCTGTTCATCCCAATGGCAGTGAGCATACCCAGTTCTTTCGTTCTTTCAAGCACCACCATCAGCATGGTATTCACAATTCCAAATGAAAGGGCTGCCAGAATAATGATTATAAACACTGCATTGAATTTTTCAATCATACCCGTCATCATTGCCAGGTCGATTGCAATTTCTTTCCAGTTCTTTACTTCGAAGTCGGGAAATGCAGAGGCTATCAGTTCTGTTATTTCGTTGGTCCTGTTCCTGTTTGATAATTTGACAACAGCCAGGTGAAATTCGTCATTTTCTATCCCTGTAAGTCGCTTTAAATCAGAATTCAATACAAAAATCTGGGATTTTTCAAAAATGCTGTTCTTTACATCGTAGATGCCACAGATGCGAAACATGCCTCCCGTTTGGATGTTATTCTTATTAATAAAAGTCAGTGTTAATTTTGATCTTTCACGAAAGGACCATGCCTCTTCAAGTATAATCTGACCAAATTCGGTGATTTCTCTGCCTGAGAGGATTTTTTTCATTTCCCGTGAAAAAGCCTTCTGACCGGGGAATCGCCTACCGATAAAAGGTTTCAATTTTTCAAGAATGGCAGGTGGGACTCCCCTTTCAGAAAGGCTGTCAATGGTAGCTGATTCTATGCGGTACCTGATGATGTTCAATTCCTTTGCGAGATCTTCACCGATAAATGCCTGGTTGTAGCGTGTCTTTTTATCAAAATAGGAACCTGTACCCGGGATCATCTTTTCATGAAGGTTAAAAACCTTTTTTTCCTGCTCCGGATTTACTCCTGCAACCTGGACCCCGGTACTTTTGGCGGCAGTATTTGCAATGGCATTGATTACAACACGGTTGGCGATGGCTTCAACTCCCGGGATGCTGCTAATTCGTTCATTGATATCCCTTGAATTTCTGAATGTCAGCTGAATGTCATAATTGTCTTTGAAATTTTGTTTGTTGATATGTACATGGGAGATCTCCTGATTGAGCGCAGCATCAACACGCTGTTCCATTGTGCCATTCATAAGTCCGACAGCAAATATCCCGGCGAAAATTCCAATGGTTACAGAGGCTATTACCACGAGGCTTCGCATCCTGTTGCGCCAAACATTTTTCCAGGCTGTCAATAGTATCATGTCTTATATATTTTTATGCTCTTAAAGCGTTTACTACTTTTAATCTAAGGATTTTTCGAACCGGATGGATCAGGGAAACAAGTACCATTAGGGCCACTACAAATGCCTGCCAGAGATAATAATAGCTGACAGTTTCAAAAACCAGCTTGGGTTCGAAATCATATTCTTCCATCATATGGGCCAGTTCGCCTTTAAAAACTATGGGGTGATTCACTCCATATAGGATAATTGGTATGCTGATGATTATACCGGCCATTACCCCCAGTAATCCTATCATCATCATTTCATAACCAACGATCGATGCCAGTTTCTTTTTTTGCATACCGATCGCCACCAGAACTCCGAATTCTCTTCTTCTTTCAGCAGTCATCATCAGCACTGTCCCTATAATTCCAAATGCTATGACAATGTATAGAATACCGATCATGAACATTCCACTTACATTGTCTGCCTCCATTTGCTGAATAATTACATCGTTCATTTCCTTCCAGTCGATAATTCGGGTTTCATCAGGTATTTTTTCGCTTAGCCATTGTGATGTTTCCGCGATGGCTTTGTCGGAATTGTCCCTGACATGAAGAATAAGTGATGTAAGGTTGTTTTCGGCGTGGAACAATTCCTGTGCAACATCATATGGAAGGTAAACGATCCTTCCACTAATATCAGATGCCGGGATTTTGATGATGCCTTTTATCTGGTATTTTCCTGCAGCTGTAGTACCATGGTAACCCTGACCCATTAATACCATGGTGTCTCCAGGTTGCACTTCCAGGTATTTTGCAAGCTCCTGTCCAAGCCAAACACCGGGTTCACCGACTTTTATTTGTTCACCTTCAATTCTTGAGTACCTTGCAAGAACAGGGAGATAGGAATCTTTTTTTTCGACATTTAATCCCAGGTCCTGCAGGAGCCTGTTTTCATCATCATAATAAACGTTTTCAAACAAAGGTAAATTTCCGGTCGCCTTTTCAGGAAGCTGTTTACTTGCCAGTATTTTTGCTATGGCATCAGCGGAAAGATGGTATTTTGCCACTTTTTTACTGATATCCGAAAGAAGGCTCTCTTTTTCGGGATCAATGCCCATTACCATGACTCCCTTAGTATTCGAACCACTTGATGCAAGGGCAAAAGATTCAAGACGTGGGATGGTATTGACAATATTATTATCACTTAGCAATCTTTCTTCTAATTTAAGATTATAACCGAAACTATTGTCTATGGTCTTTTCATCCCACCATTCTTTTTGCTGAAGTTGGATATATCCACTATATGATTCGATTACATTTTTGTACATGTAATCGTAAGAGCCCAGTTGGAGTGACCTCATAAACAGGGCAAAGAAAACAGCAAAAAACACCGATGCAGCAGTTATCATGGTTCTGCGCCGGTTGCGCCATAAATTTCTCCATGCCAGTTTTAAATTTTCCATAATCTTATGTTAATTCCGTAATAGCTTCACTTTTCATCTCCGATATTTGATAATCAGCGGATACGTTTCATGTTTTGCTGGGAGAAGAAGGAATCCGGAATGTCAGCATTGAACTGAATGTCTTTAATGTGAATAATGGTTTTATGCCCCTCTTCCTCCTCAGGGATCAATTCAATTCTGGTTGGTATCAGGCGACCATCCATCATTTTAATCTCTTTCCCGGTTTCAGTACGTATGAGGTATCCGTCCTCATCATACAATTCGGCCTTAATAAAAAGAAAATCCTCTTTGCCTATCCATCTTATCTGATGCCCCCATATTACTGCTGCATTCTCTTTGGCTGTCATCTTGATTTTATAGCATTCACGCCCGTCGACGGATTCTACTCCGGTTAATTCATGCATGTAATCGTTTACCATCGATGATTCCTTTAAAATATCATCATTGGTATAGTCAGACCCCATCCATCCCTGGGACATCATCGAAGGAGGCAGTTTGATCAAGCGGCTGATGGATGGATTCCAGCTCCACATTTCATTGCCTCTCTTTAAAAAAGTCTGTCCCTTTTCTGATGCCGGGGCCGTGATCAGCGTCAGAGAATTTTCAGATCCTTTGCTCCAGCTCTTGAATTCGACGGTTCTTTCCCAGGTTGGGCGGACAATTGTCATTGCCATTTCTGATATGCCCGACTCTTCACCGTTGAATTTGTCGTCGGCTTTTTGAATGATCTCTTTTGCTTTTAAGTCCTGGGCTGAAACAGAAACAGACCCCAGAAATACAAGTAGTGCTGCTATTATAGTATGGTGTTTCATAATTAATTATGTGTATTTTTCGATGATCCTTTCTTCAAATTTTTTGAAAAGAGATTCCGGTATTTGACTGATGTCGTCATAGAAGAGCATCATGATGCCGAATCCTTCAATCAATACTGAGAGATTGAATACTTCAAGGGGCGGATCTTCAAATCCCTGCTTTTTGAAATATGCGGTAAAGACCTCAAAATATTCAATCATGAGGTCTTTCATCGCGCTGTCCCTGAGCAATAACTTAACATTCGGTTGTATAATCATGCTGAAAAATTTTCTGAAGAAATCTCCTTCATCGCGCATTAGTTTAAAGGTCTTTCGAATAAATAATTCAAACTCATCCGGGGTCAGTATGCCATCTTGATTTGGATCAAAGGATTCCATGATGTATTCAATGGCATTGTTCAGAAGCTCCTTCAGCAATTGATCTTTGCTTTCGAAATAGTTGTACATTAGGCCCCTGGATATCCCGGCATTATCTGCCAGCATGGCAATGGTAACATGACCGTAACCTTCCTTTGCAAAAAGATCCAGCGCTGTTTTCATGATCTGAAGCTTTCTTTTTTGCCTGATTTTATTGAATTGTGCAGGTGTTCTCGGCATGTTTATGATTAAACGTTCGTTCAAAGATAAAATAATTGATATGTCATTGTCAAGTTTTTTAAAAAAAAAATGATAAAAATATTCTCTGGCTGCTGTAACTTTTTATAAATTAATCCGTCTTAATTACGAACTCCCGGGCTGAATATGACAGTAGAAGATTACAACAAAACGATTGATCTCTATGCAGATAATTTGTACAGGTTCATTCTGAAGAATTCAAGGAATGAGGAACTTGCAAATGATGTGGTACAGGAAACATTTGAAAAACTTTGGATGAAAATTGAAAATGTAGACAGCAAAAAGGTGAAATCATACCTTTTCACAGCGGGATATCATACCATGCTTGATTTGTTGAAAAAGGAAAACAGGCATGCTGAATTCGGGATTTCAGAGGAGTACAGCTACAAGCATGAAGAACAGTACACGGATATCGGCGAATTGTTGGGACAGGCTTTGTCAAGACTGCCTGAAATTCAACGAACTGTAATATTACTGAGGGATTATGAGGGATATTCCTATGAGGAAATAGGAGAGGTAACGGGACTGAAGGAGTCGCAGGTGAAAGTTTACATTTACAGGGGCAGGTTGCACCTGAAAAATTACCTTGTCAGGATAGAGAACATAATATAATAGTGCTTACAGCCATGAATATTAACAGGAATAATTATGAACAGTATTTTCTTGATCACCTGGAGGGCAGGCTTTCTCCTTCAGAAGAGGAGATATTGCATAGATTTCTGAAGTTCAATCCTGATCTGACAAAGGAACTGGATTCATTCAGGCTTCAAAAACTACCGGCAGAAGATATCCGTTTCGATGGAAAGGAAAAGCTAAGGAAAATAATCCCCGGCAGTGAAGATCCCTTTACTTCTGATAATTTTGAAATGTTTTGCATTGCTTACCTTGAAGGAGATCTGACAGAGGTACAGAAAATAGAATTTGAGTCATACATTGATTTGAATCCACGACAAGCTGCTAAATTTGAACTTTTTAAAAGAGCATTTCTCATTCCCGGGAAATATAAATATGGCGGGAAATCAGCATTGAAAAAAAGTAAAAAAGGAATCATTTATTTGAGGTACCTGGTTCCTGTTGCCGCTGCCGCTGCAGTTTTTCTGATGGTGGTATTCATTAATCCGGATACTGAAAAACCAACAGAAATGGCAGCATTCATTGAGCCGGAAAAGGAATTGAATGCTGCTAAGGAAAGTATCAAGGGGAAATTACCTGTACAGGAATCATCCACATTGAAAGTGATCAGGAACAATAAGGCTCCTGTACCCGTCATGGATATAAAAAAGGCAAAGCAGATCAATGAAAAAAGAAAACAACAGGAAATTCCTGATGAACTGGACAGAAGGAAAGAAGAATCATATACATTGGCCCGGCTGGGACTCGAAAGGCCTTTGTTTCAGAATGTCAATGTAAAATATGACAGGATTGTTCCGGAACCGGTCAACCCCCCATCGGTCAGCATCTCATCACTATCACTGGAAGAGATGGCTCGTCAACAAATACAACGAATCAGCCGGTTGATCGAAAACGATGATGAATTGCTATACAGTATTGCGAGCAACGGGTTAAAAGAACTGAACAGGGTTGCAGGTACCGATGCGAAATTGATGGCGAGCAAGGATGAAGAAGGTACCATCTCCGGCATTCATTTCAGGTCGCGCCTGTTGAATTTTACAGCTCCTGTTAATCAGGAATAATAGATTCTGAGGCCCACTGTTCATATATCATTATTTATCACCAGTTTATATTGGCAAAAAAAAAATTACTTCATCTGTGTTTATCCTGTTTTGCTTTTTATTCCTCTGCTATATTGTTCCCCCGGAGGATTTATACATTTCAAATGAGGCTGGTTCCAATAAAACTCTTTTTCGTATTTTAGCGAAAACAAATATGTGAAAAAAGGTATCGTCATAAAATCAACCGGGAGCTGGTATTACATCAAGAATAAGGAAGGAGTTGTTGTTCCGTGCAAAATTAAAGGCACCTACAGGATCAAAGGAATAAGAGCCACCAATCCTGTTGCAGTTGGAGATTTTGTTATATACAGGATCTTGCAGAATGAACAGACCGGAGTGATCGAACAGATCCACACAAGAAAAAATTATATCATCAGAAGGTCTCCCAAACTATCAAAGGAATACCAACTCATCGCTGCAAATATTGATCAGGCCGTTCTTATGATTACCCTGATCCGTCCAAAAACAATGTATGAATTTATTGACAGGTTCCTGGTCTCTGCAGAAGCTTTCAGAATACCGGTGTTGCTCTTGTTCAATAAGACAGATATTTATGACGAGTCTACATTGCAGGAGATGAAAGAACTGATCTCAACATACGAACAAACAGGTTATCAATGTTTGGATGCATCTTTGAAAAATCAGATTAATATTGATTTGATTGTGGAACATCTCACCAACAAGACATCTGTGATAGCGGGCAATTCGGGAGTGGGTAAAACAACCCTGCTCAATATGCTTGATCCCGGCCTTAAACTAAAGACCATGGATGTATCAGATCATCATAAGTCAGGTCAGCATGCAACTACTTTTGCAGAAATGTTTTTTCTGTCCTCCGGCATTCGGCTTATCGATACACCGGGGATCAAAGGATTTGGTATGGTGGATATTGAAAAGGATGAATTGTTTCATTTCTTCCCGGAGATTTTTAAATTCAGTGCAAAATGTAAATACAACAATTGTATGCATCTAAATGAGCCGGAATGTGCAGTAATGAAAGCAATAGAACAGGGAAAAATCAGACTTTCCCGATACAGGAGTTATATCAGCATGCTGGAAGACCTTGGTGACAAATACAGGAAATAGCTCTTGAAAATCACCAGAAATATGTATTTTTAAAAATTCACGAACAGGTATTTGACTCATGGGTCTTTTATTTTTTCCCAAATGAAGAAAACGATTTTATTTTCTGTTTCATTGGTAGCATTCCTGCTTTCATTGAATGTTTTCTCATTTCTCAATGTTAACAGCCGGTTCATTTCTTTTTTGAATTCCTCTATCGAGCAGCAGGCTGTTTTGTGTGGTATTAGAATGGAAGAGGAACTTGATGCATTTGAAAATGATCTGAACAAGCTGTTGTTCAATTATAATTTTTCAATGATATTCAAGGACCGGGAGCAGTTGGAAAACAGGGAACATAGCCTGGAACTGTTTTATTCAAAATACAGGCATCTGATAACACAAATTTTAATTTACGATGACAACAGAAATTATTTTGGACTCTATTTGAATGAGGATGATAATTTTGTGATCGACACATTTTCCAGGCAGCGTCAGCAGAATCTTTCACCAAGGGATAAAGTGGAAAGGAAGGAGAACAAATTCCTGTACTACTTTCCATATTTTGAAGGCGACAAAGTCAGTGGAAACCTGATCGTTGAAGTTGATATTGAAAAATTTACGGACCATATTTTTTCTCTTTACCCGGAGGATCGGACCATTTCCTGGAAGTGGGTACTTACTTCTGATGCAAAAATATTGACCAACAATTTTTTTGAGCCTGCCCAGGTTGGTTCGCTTCATGCACTGGCCGATAGTATTGATGAGCTGAATTTGGGTACGCTCCGCCATGAAGTAGCAGATACAACCGGCAAAACATTCACGGTACACTCTTCTTATTATCCGCTTACTATCTTTAACAAGCGCCTTGGCATTATATTTTCAGCGAACCAGAGTGAATTCAACAGATATTTTATCTACAAGAACCTTGGCGTTGCAGTGGCTTCATTTTTTATATACCTGGGGTTGATCGCTTATCTGCTTTATGTCATTTCACGAAGGAATAGAAAAATAAAGATCCATCAGACGTCGGAAAATCTTTTAAGCAGGATCATAGAAAATTTTCCAGTGGGGATCATGGTACTTGACGATAAGAACATAATCCGAAGTATTAACAGCACTGCGCAAAGCATGTTGTTTGTGGAAAAAACTGAGAATCTGGTGGGGAAGGATTTTACAAGGCAATTTCTATTGTCCAATAAATTTTTAAACCATGATGACAATGAATCGGGAAATAATATTGATTATTTGTACTATGATAAAGATGGGGTTGAAACAGTAATATTCAGGATGGAACAAGTAAAGAGGATCGGTGAAGAAGAATTGCGATTGATAGCATTGATTGATGTTTCAACCATTGAACGGTCAAGGAAACAGGAGATGGCTGCAAATCATGCCAAATCAGATTTTCTTGCATCAATGAGTCATGAGATCAGAACTCCGATGAATGGTATTTTAGGGATGGTCTCGGACCTGCTGCAGGCCGAATTGCCAGAAAAGGAGAAAGAAAAAGTTCAGCTCATCAAAAAATCATCAGACCTGTTGATGACCATTATCAATGATATTCTTGATTTTTCTAAAATTGAAGCAGGCAAAATGATGCTCGAAGAGATCCCGTTCAGGTTAAGTGAAGAGATCTCCATTGTTGTTGGTCTTTTTGATGGATTGGCCGCAGAAAAAGGGCTTAAAATTGAGACGGCGATAAGCAAGAATATTCCTGACAAACTTATCGGTGATCCGTTTAGACTACGGCAGGTATTTTCAAATCTTGTAAGCAATGCAATTAAATTTACGGAACAGGGAAAAATAGTGATCGGAGCTGATCTCCTCAGTACTGATGATTACAGGCTGCGGTTGCTATTCCGGGTTGAAGATACCGGAATCGGAATACCTTCAGACAAGATAAATACCATATTCAATAATTATTCCCAAACCAGGGGATCAATAAGCAGGAAATACGGCGGGACAGGCCTGGGGATTGCCATTTCCAAACAATTGGTAGAATTAATGAATGGAGAGATCAGGGTGGAGAGCCCCTCCGGAATATCGATTTCTGATGATGCCCCGGGATCTAAATTTATTTTTACCATCACTGTTTATTCTTCCGAAAAGATCGAAAAAGAATTTGATCACAGCAGCATTACAGCCCTTGACCGGATAACTGCATTGATGATTACCAAGGAGCCGGATCCGGCAAAGAGCAATGTTTACAAATGGTTGAAAAAATTCGGAGTTAAGATAATTGCCAGGATTTACCAGGAGAGTACTTTGGATGCATTGATGCATCATATAAAAACAAAGCACAATGACTACCAGTTACTGGTAATGGCAGATAAAAACCACATGGATGGTTTTTCAGTTGCCAATAAAATGAAAGATAAGGGGCTGGCTGATAAATTTCCGATCATCATGGTTTCTAATGATGACCAGGTTGGAAATTACAAGATCTCAAGAAAATTACATATAGATCATTACCTGGTTGAACCATTGGAAAGCAAAGAATTATATGATATTCTATGCGAAATATTTGTCGGACTCGAAGACCAGAAAACCATTGCCCCGATCCTTAATTCACTTCCTGGGAATTTGAAGATATTGCTTGCAGAAGACAACATTATTAATCAGAAGGTAGCCAAATCCATTTTCAAAAACATCGGTTATGAAATTGAACTGGCAGAAAACGGAGCAGTGGCTGTTGAAATGGCTGACAGGAAAGAATATGATATAATTTTTATGGACCTTTATATGCCAGAGCTGGATGGTTTTGAAGCAACTGAAATTTTAAGGAAAAAAGGGATAAAAACCCCGATCATTGCAATGTCTGCTGAAAGCAATGATGAATTAAAAGCAGATTCTGTGCTTGCCGGCATGGATGATTACATCGATAAACCAGTCAAAATAGAGACCGTGAAACAATTGCTGATCAAGTTATTTTCATCTTCAGTAAAATAGAACATGAACGCACATGAAATAGATTACAGGATTATCGGGGATGATATCCAGCTTGTTGAAATTGAACTGGATCCTTCTGAAACAGTTATTGCTGAAGCCGGTTCGATGATGTATATGGACAACGGTATTAATTATGATACCAGACTGGGAGACGGATCGCGGCCCAACACGGGTGTCCTGAATAAAATTATTGATGCCGGGAGCAGGGTCCTTACCGGGGAATCCCTGTTTATTACACATTTTACCAATCAAGCCCGAAAAAAGCAAAAAGTTGCTTTTGCAGCCCCTTACCCTGGGAAAATAATTCCCGTTGATCTGGATCTTTATGGAAGAAATCTAATCGTCCAGAATGATGCTTTTCTCTGCGCAGCATTGGGGACAAAGATATCTTTGCATTTTAACAGGCGGATTGGAGCAGGATTGGTTGGTGGTGAGGGTTTTATATTGCAGCGACTGGAGGGAACCGGTAAAGCCTTTATCCATGCAGGTGGAACGGTCATAGAAAAGCGCTTTGAAAATGAAAAGTTGAGGGTGGATACCGGTTGCATTGTAGGCTTTACAGCCGGGATTGATTTCAATGTTGAAGCTGCTGGAAATTTAAGATCCATGGTTTTTGGAGGTGAAGGATTGTTCCTTGCCACCCTGAATGGAACCGGTACGGTTTGGCTGCAATCGATGCCTATTAGAAAGCTTGTCCAGGCACTTTCACCATACGGCAAAAATGTAAGGAAAGAAGGACGTTCACTTTTAAATGGTCTGTTTGAATAATACCTTTCGGTTGAATTGGTCCGATATTGACCTTTAGACCTGCTTTTCCTGTTCGTTCAGTCCAACCCTTTCCTTTATAACCGGATTTGGTTTCAGGCATGAACTCCATCCCGGAGATATAGGTCATACCATGCATTTTGGTATATAAATATACAAAGTGTTGACTTATCTTTGTAATTATGAAACGATTGAAAAAGAGGGAAGATGTTGAGATTATGGCGCCTGCCGGTTCCTATGAATCCCTTATGGCTGCAATACAGGCTGGTGCTGATTCGGTCTATTTTGGCATCGGGGAATTGAATATGCGGGCAAGGTCTTCAGCAAATTTCACCGGGGATGACCTTCCGGAAATAACTAAAATCGCCAGGGAATATGGATTAAAAACTTACCTCACATTAAATACCGTTGTATACAACCATGAACTGCAGGAGATGCACAGGATCATCGATCTTTCAAAATTTCATGGTGTAAATGCAGTAATCGTGTCGGACCAGTCAGCGCTTGAATATGCCCTTAAATCTAGAGTTGAAATACACCTGTCTACCCAATTAAACATCAGCAACATAGAATCTTTGAAGTTTTATTCAAATTATGCCGATGTGGTGGTTCTTGCCCGGGAACTGGATCTTGACCAGGTGACACAAATAAACGATGCCATACAACGGGATGATATACGTGGACCCTCCGGGAAGTTGATAAGGATCGAAATGTTCATTCATGGCGCATTGTGTATGGCCATCAGTGGCAAATGTTATCTGAGCCTGCATGAGCACAACCATTCTGCCAATCGTGGAGACTGTTTCCAGGTCTGCCGTACATCCTATATTGTAACTGATAAGGAACGGAACATTGAACTGGAGGTGGATAACAGGAACATTATGTCGCCAAAGGACCTTTCCACGATCCATTTTTTGAACAAAATCCTTGATTCCGGAGTCACCGTGTTAAAAATAGAGGGAAGGGCCAGGTCTCCGGAATATGTCAAAACAGTAGTTTCCTGTTACGATGAAGCTGTAAGGGCTTATTTCAGCGGTGAATATACCCGTGAAAAAATCGAAAACTGGAAGGACCGGTTAAGCAATGTTTTCAATCGCGGATTCTGGGACGGATACTATTTGGGTCAGCGCCTGGGGGAATGGAGTGAAGTATACGGCTCTGCAGCAAAAACGCGTAAAATTTACCTGGGCAAGGGCACCAATTATTTCGACAAGATCGGTGTTGCTGAATTTCTTATTGAAAGCGGGGAATTTCATGTTAATGACAACCTTCTGATCATTGGACCAACAACAGGCGTTGTTGATTACAGCATAAAAGAGTTGCGGGTAAATGATAAAATGGTTGAAAGAGCGAAAAAGGGTGACAAATGTTCTTTTCCTCTGAATATACCGGTAAGAAGATCTGACAAATTGTATAAGGTCGTGGTAAGAAAACCTGAAAAGAAATAACCTATCCTTTGAGGACTATCCTTATTATGGTTTTTATCCCGGAATCTGATAAAAGTACAAAGATTTTCCCATTGTGATATCCTTCAACAATCCTTTTTGCAAGTGAAAGCCCCAATCCCCAGCCTCTCTTTTTTGTTGTAAACCCGGGTTTGAATATGTTTTTAAATTGGGATTTGGGGATGCCTTTGCCCGTATCTTCAATATCGATATTTACCAGGCCCTCTCCCTTACTGCACCTGATGGTAACAGTTCCTGATCCATCCATCGCATCCATTGCATTTTTACAAAGGTTTTCGATGACCCAGTCCAGTAAAGTTTCATTTACAGGTATTATTACAGGTGATTCGGGAAAGATCGTTTTAATATATATCGACTTTGCTTTCCTTGCCTGTATATATGTTAAGCTGTTTTCAATAACCTGTATGACATCCTGTTCCTTGAGGGCTGGTTTGGATCCGATTTTGGAAAAACGGTCGGCAATCTTAACAAGTCTTTCAGAATCCTTTTCCAATTCAAGGATAGTTTCAGTTGGAGCTTCCGATTGTTTCAGTAATTCAACCCAGCCTGATAAAGAGGATACAGGGGTTCCAAGTTGGTGCGCAGTTTCCTTTGAAAGGCCGGTCCATACTTTGTTTTGCTCGGCTTTCCGTGATATACTGAATGCAATATAGGAAACGCTTATGAAAAGTATGATAACACCCAGTTGAACATATGGAAATATGGCCAGCTTCCTGAGCAGGTTAGAGTTTCTGTAATACAGATATTGGTAATTGTTGTCTCCCAGTTCAATGACAATACTGTCATTTTCGCTTTTCATTTTTTGAAGCATTTTTGCCAGGTACTCCTTGTTTCGTATCCTCGTGGAATCAAGGTTTCTTTGTGCCATTACGTTGCCAGCATCATCTGTAAGTATGACAGGTATTTGAGTATTGTTTTCAAGCACTTCCAGGGGAAACAGTATATCATTTCCTCCAGCGACCGGGTTGGCAAGGATCCTGGTGGCTTCTGCCCACAATTCAATTTTTTTTCTTTCGTCACTGGCAATGGTTTTTACGAGCTGGTTGGTATAGAACAATGAACCGGCACCAATAACCACAGCTGATAAAAGAAGAATGTACTTCCAACGTTGTTTTTTCTGATAGATATTCAATATGCTATTCTTAATGGTTATCTATAATGAACTGAATTTCAGGCACATTATTGTCAGGATTGTTCTTTTTCCACCACCTCTTCTTTTTTTCTTTAGGTGTAGCAACAGTATCCCTGGAATCATCATCAGGAAATACAAATTCCAGAACAGGTTCTTTATATTCAGCAGGTTCTGTGATCGTATCCTGTTTGCCTGTATTGGAGCCAAATTCTTTTTTTAGAATTGACTTTAATTCATTTCTTTCATTCCTGAGGTCTTGCCTGATCTTATTCAACGCACGTTCCTGGTCAAATTCAATTTGCATCCCTTTCCCCTGGTCATACAATACGAGGAAAACGGTTCTCTTATCTTCAGGATCTGCAGCAATTTTAAATTCCGGATTCGTTCTTGCCATACTTTTGTTGTACATGAACTCTGAAAGTTTCATTGAAAGGTGGTACTCATAAGTGTTGTCAAAACCATGGATCCCTGAAGCTTTCATATCAAATGCTGACGAATTTATCTCCATTTGTGGAATGTATATTTTACCATCGTTTATCAAAACATTGTTTCTTAGTTCTGAAAAGCGAATGTGATCCAGGTTGTCGATCTTCAAAAAATTGTATGTTTTTGTTAAGGGTTGGAAATTAATTAATTCTCCATTTTCAATCAAAAAATTGCTTTCAGAATATATATTGTTCAGGTCAAATTTAAATTCTTTTGTAAGGGGAACCATTAGCTCAGCATCCCCTGAGATTCTGCCCTCCAGATTTTCGCTTGTGATAAAATCCTGGCCAAGGTTATTAAGTGAAACAAACAACTGATGAATATCAACCTCAGTAAATGCTGCTTTCACATGGGATTGATAAATATATTTGTCAAGGTCAAAAATATGAATATTTCCGGCCATTCTGCCATTCATGGTTTGTAAATTGAACACGTCAAATGTTATTTCAGGATAGTTGTATCGGATATTTCCACTGAAATTATTCAAGGCAATGTTATTGTTGACAAGGTAATCAATCAACAGTTCCAAATTAAGTTCAATGTTTTCAGGATATTTATTGAAATTACCATGGTATTCATTGAAATTGCTTTTCATCCTGTCAAAATTAATGTCTTTGCTGTGTAAGAATCCTTCTACCAGGAGGTGATCTTTGTTTTTTAAGAAAGCAAGAGGATCTGAAACAGACAATTCAGCTAAAAAATCAGAATCATACAGACGTCCTGTAAAACTGGTACGCCAAGCTCTCTTACCAATTTGAATGGTACCTGAAATTGAATCAAGCTGCAATCGGGAAATTTCATAGGAAACATCGAGATCAAAGAATTCAATATCGCCAGTGGGAGTGATCTTGATTTTTATATTGTTATCGGCCAGTCCTGAGGCATTTCCGGAAATTTTAAGCAACGGCATGATCTTTCCGTCATTGATCTCAATGGAGTAATCTGTCAATAGTTCGTTCCATTCTGCTGCATAGATTTCACCTGACAGATCTAATTTAAACGCCGGATCAATCAAATTTTTGATTTCCCCTTTTCCATATATTCTGGATTTTTTCAGTGTCATTTCAAAGTGATCCAGTACAATAGAAGATGATACAATGCTGTTTGTTACGCCATTGCTGAAGGTTCCTTTAAGCGAAATGGATTTTGCATCGACCGGAAGTTGCTTCATTGCTAAGGTTCCGTTTTTCATTCGAAAAATCGCATAGATATCCGGAGATTGGGTTAGGGATGCCACCCCTGATATTCGACCATTGATGTTGATCAATCCTTTGCCTTCAATACCTGAATCTTTTTTCTCATTAAGACGCAACAAGTTTGTTAGCCAGGCGAGTTCCAGGTTTTTACCTTCAAATGTAAGATCCAGCACCGCATGCGCTGTCTTTTCAAATGTAATACTTCCCAAGATATCAGCAGAAACATCACCAACAGAAATCTCTCCTTTTGAAACGGAAAGCTTGTGATGATCTGCAATAAGCGATAAATCTGTTGTTATATCCGTGTTGGAGATATATTTGACATCACGGTTAAAAAAATCATATATATAAGCTTCTCCAGAGGCACGCATGTTGTAGAAGTTTTTCGAAAAATTTCCCTCCAGATCTGTTTTTCTGATCAGAAGATGGCTGTTTGTTTGCTTGGCTCGATTGGTGTAGTTTACGATCAGGTTTTTTGCAGTGAATCCCTTTATATCAATAAAAAGGGTGCTGTCATTTTCTTCAAACTGTTGGGCCAGTATGTAATTGCTTCCTCCTTCTGAATCAATCAAAATATTCAAATATCCTGAATTCACTTCGAAACTATTGATTTTGTAATTTTTACGAACCAAGTCGAACAGGTTGAATTTAAGAAAAACATAATCAAGCTTCATCAATGTATCCCGGCTGGCATCAATGAATTCCATGCTGTTATATCTGATCCCGGAGAGAATGAAAAAGTTTTTAAGATAGAGTGAAGTATTGGGAAATTTTTTGAAAATGCTGATCCCGATCTCTTCAAAACCGACATCTGCATCTATTTGATCATATACTATTGACATTGCACGATTTTTCACCTCATCTCCGTAGAATTTTACAACAACAACACTTGCTATTGAAAAAACCAGGAAGAGGATCAAAAAAATTGCAAACAGATATTCAAAAAATGATCTGATCCTTCTCACTTGATTTCATATAATATTCAGCCTTATCAAATAAAAGCCGAAAAATCATTTTCATCTGTCATTTCCACAGGTGACTTTCCGTATTCAAATACCCGTGCAGATTTTGTTCCAATTAATTTCATTTGGCGGTCTTCAACGCGGAAAATGCATCCTTCCCTTAATCCAATCACTTTTATATCCCTGTTCGCTGCCAGGAATTCATTGATTCTGTCTTCTCTTGTTTCTCCTGCATGACCATCGGGATTTTTATCAATGTAATGCGGATTGATCTGGAAGTCTACAAGATGAAAGGCATTGAAGCTATCTGGTTCTACTATAGGCATGTCATTTGTGGTTTTGATGGTGGGACATGCCATGTTCGAACCGGCGCTCCATCCAATGTAAGGTGTACCTGATAAAACCTTTTCCCTGACAGGTTTAATTAACCCGTGATCGCGGATCATCTTCAACAGGTGAAAGGTGTTTCCTCCGCCCACAATGATTGCTTCAGCATCTCTGACCGCTTTAATGGGGTCTTTGAATTCATGGACTGACCGGATATCATGACCGATCTCATTAAATCTTATTTTTACTTTTTCAGCATATTCCTCATAGGAAAAAGTAACGCCGGCATAGGGAAAAAACAGTCCGGTTACTTTTTTATCTCCAAGAAAGTTTTTTATTTCAGGTTTTGGATAGTCAAGGTACGCTTCTCCCGGATTTGTAGAATTACTTATTAACAGAAGCCTCATAATTTCAGGATTTATATTTCCTGCAAAATTATGAAATATGATAACATTTCTTCAGAAAGTTATTAAAACAGGTCCAAAAGTGATTATTTCATTGATTAAAATGAAATGAGGTTAAGTCCAATGCTGAAAGGATGCAATTCCGGAGTGGGGGTTTCACCAAACAGGGGTGTGAAGTAATAGTTTGCAAATATGTTCAGCGCCCTGTACCCAATTCTGAAAGTAGCTCCGTATCTGAGCGGTGAAAGACTGAAATCGTCTTTACTAACATCTTTTTTATTGCCACCATCCTGGTATTTCACTTTGGTCCTGGATGCCAGTTTTACTCCCCCGATGACTCCCCCGGATATGTGGATCCGTTTTTTTCCTGCAGGAATTTGAAACTCCAGAAGTAAAGGAGCTGTAAGGTAGTTCATGGATAATTTTGATTTTGTTATACTGGTGTAAGGCGGTATTAGGCTGATAACATCTCCGTTGGCATCTTCTTTTATTGAATTATTGGCATCAAATACGTAATTTGACCATTCAAAGCCCAACCCGGTGACCAATCCTGCATAAGAGGTTCCCAGTCCGATCCCGTACTCAAGGAAATTAAGATTGAAATTCCATGATTTTGCTGTATTCAGGTTCATGAAGGACCCGCTGTGCAACGTATAATTCGGATTCAGGTAGTTGTTGATACCAACTTCAAAACCTGCATAATGCGGTTTGAATTTCTTTTTTCTGTTGTCTGACTTATTGTTCTTTTTCCCATTGTCTTTGTCATCCATTTCAACAATATCGATCTTATACCCGTCTTTAGTTTCAACAATGCTCATCCCCTTTGAGCCAAGCTGGAAACGTGTTGTGTCTCCATCATCTTCAATGATAAATATTTCATTCTGCCCTATTTTAACTTCCGTCTTATCAGGTGTTTCCAGTAAGATATCTGTTTCAGGTATGGTGTCTTTTTGTGCCGTTAAAGGTACAACGATCGCGAGGGTCAATAACAAAGATGCTATGCGTTTCATAATAATAAGATTAATTAAAGTATTGTTGTTTGTTTTTGGGTAAGACGATGTAATGAATGAAAAGTTACAGGTGCGGAAAATAATCAACAATGTATACCCGGAAAAGATTGGTAAGTATACAAAAGGTTCCGGTTGATTATGACAAAAGGATTATTCAAAAAATTCTTTCAATCCTCTAAAATAGGATTCATCCCAGCCGTTTAGGATGTCATCGAATGCGTCATCAGGAATATTGGTATGCAGGATCTCAATTTTTGTGAAGTATTTGTCGGGCTCCAATGTGATTGTAACAATTGAAGGTTCTTTCTGATCGCCAAAATACCACTCCTGAATTATTTTCCTGTCGGGCTCAAATTGCAGGTTTCTTCCGGCAATGTCACCACTGAAAAGTGAAAATTCTTCCCCGGCCCTGGTGCTCATTACAGCTTCTTCACCTGTCCAGATCTCAATGGAGAAAGGATTTGTAATTGCAGCATATACTTCGGGAGGGGTTGCTTTTATCTTATAATGTTTTTTCAGGTTTTTCATAGTTGATCTCTTTTATCTCTATATGAACGATCCTGTAGCCCTTGAATACTTCAATAACAGAGAAAACCACCCCGTTGATAATTCCAAGCAAGCCTGCAAAAAAGAAACCTATGGTGACCCAGTAATATCCATTTATCTGAAAATCAGACCGGACAGCCATTAATACACAGCAAACTGTGAAAAATAATAGTGCAGATGAATAACTGGCGATAATAATACGAACCATAGATATTCGGTGGATCAAATGGCTAATCTGCAATTCAATGTTGCTCATTCGGTTGTCATCATCTTTTTTGAATTGCTCCTTGTTTGAGATCTTTCCGCGCTCTTTCTTCAACCACCTGATCCTGTTCACGATCATGGAATATTTATCGTTGGTGGAAAACAGTAAGATTGCCGTAGCTACAATCATTATTGCAGGAACAAGCATCGTATTGATCAATTGGGCCGAATTCATTATCATCAGTTACAAATCAGTTCTGTACAAATTTTATCAATTCATTTTAAACTTACAATTCTTTCACGGACAATACTGTATAAATGTGATCAAATATCTGTGAACGGGATAAAAAAGGGAGGATCCTGTAAAAAAGAGGATCCTCCCGGGATAAATTTGAATTATAAGATCGTTCTAATTCAGTTTGAATATGATTGGCATTGTGAAAAGTGCATTGACCGGGACACCTCCCTTTTCGCCTGGTTGAAGGTCCGGGATCAGTCCGATGACTCTTTTTCCTTCTTCCTTGAGCAGGTTAATGTATTTTTCGTCTGGCATGTCGCTGTTGTCCGTCAGTGTTCTGTAACCGATTACAACCATCTCTTTTAAACTTCCATCTTCATTTTTTTCAGGTGGCAGCATTTCCGGATCAGGGACTATAACTTTCCCGGTTTTTGTAACCATGAATGTAATGAATACCTTTCCTTCAACTCCATTATCAGTCGCTTCCGTTGGGTACTGGAGGTTTTTTGCAATAAAATTTCTGACAGACATTATAAAATCATCGTTGCCAGGCCATTGAGGCATTTTTTCTACATCATAGAAAACATTTTCCATCAATTTTTCGCCGGATTGAGGCTCTTCGTTTTCTGTTTCATTGCCACATGCAATAAAAAACATCAGGATAAGGCTTGCCGGTATCAGCACGATGCTTTTCCAGAAGCTTCCTTTTTTATAATTTTTGTTTAACATAATTATTCGGTTTTTAATGTGATTACTAAATTGATTGGTTATTGAAGCGCTTCCAATATATTGATTCAGAATGGTGAGCTGGTAACTTGCATGATCGGTTCCCTGCTCAACAATCTTGTTGTCTGCCTGGTATTCATGATTAATGATAATTTCTTTTCTTAAGGTCCATACAACCGGATTGATCCAACTCACGGCTGCAAAAATTTCAACGAAAATTCTGTCGAAGGAATGAAACAGGCGCACATGTTGTTTTTCGTGTGCTATAATCTGTTTTAGTTCAATGTCTTCTGTTTTGTCCGGATCAATGAATATGTATTTGAAGAATGAGCTTGCATGAAGTTTTGAGTTGATGTACAAATCCTGACCATTAATAGCGGTTTTCTTTCCTTTTATAATGCTGTAAATAATATTTGAAACGCTGATTATCAGGCGTGAGAATAAAAACAAAGCGACCACTAAATAGACCTGATAGAAAAAACCGGTAACCGAAAAAGGGCCGGTATTAAATGAATCACCGCTCTTCCCCTGAACGGTCAATTCCTCCAGCCGGATCATATTGGCAGAATATAAAAATGAATCTCCCGTTAACGAAATATTAAACAATGGAATCAATGCAGAGCCAATAAGTGCATAGAGAAGGAAACACCTTCGGATCCCAAAATTTGAATCCTTATTGAACAGCAGTTTATACAGAAGGAAAAATGCTGTTATCGATATGTTCAGTTCTATTAAATATTGCACGATATTATTCATTGGAGGTGTTTTTTTTCTTGATTTCTTTAAGCAGTTGGATCAATTCATCTGCTTCCCTGATATCCATTTTTGATTTTCCGGAAAAATGGGAAAGCACCTGTTTCATTGAATTATTGAAATAGTTTTTCATTAATCCGGAAAAAACTTCTTCCCGGTATTTTTCTTTTGGAATAAGCGGAAAATACCTGTGTGATTTTCCAAATTCAATATGACCCACAAAACCTTTTCTCTCAAGGATCCTTACAATGGTTGAAACCGTATTGTATGCCGGTTTTGGATCCTTAAATTCCGGTATGATCTCCTTAATAAAGGCATTCCCTTTTTCCCAAAGGATCTGCATGACCTGTTCTTCAGCTTTAGTCAGTTCTTTCATTTTTTTGACAGCGGTTTTAATCCGTTTCAAATATATAACTAATAATTTAGTTAAACAACTAAAAAGTTAGTTTATTTTAAAACGCACAAAATATTTTGATATTGTGTTAAGTTATAAAATATTGATAGTTAATATTTTAAATTGGGTCTTTGGAGGATGTAATAGGTATGGTCGAATGGATTTTCCCGATCTGCTTTTTTATGGATCTTTGAGACGGTGTTGTATTGTGAAAATCTTATTTCGGGATAATAAGTGTCACCGCTGACATTTGCATCAATTACCGTAATGTAAATCCTGTCTGCCAGGTGCAAGGTTGCTGCATAAATCTCCCCACCCCCGACAATGAATACTTCGTCGGGAGCATATGACCGGGCCTTTTCTATTGCCGCACCGACCGAGTTTGCAACGAAGGCATCATTGGGCTGGAAGGATTTCTTCCTTGTAATGATAATATTGGTCCGGTTCTGTAGTGCTCCGCCATTGGCTTCATAATTCTTTCTACCCATCAGAACAATATGTCCATCGGTTATGCGATGGAAATAGCGCAAATCAGCTGGTATTCTCCAGGGAAGGCTGTTGTTTTTACCTATGACAAAATTATTGGAAACAGCTACTATGTGTGATAAAATCATCTCAATGCACAAGATAGATAATATGTAATACAATCACCAATGATCATTTGCTTTTGTCCTGAATAAGCAGATTTACGGGAACTGCAGACCAAGCGCTAATTTAGATTGAATATTAATTTAACTTTTGGTATTTAAAAAACAAGATACTGTTACACAAATAACAATAAAGAAACTAAATTCGCTGATATTATTGTTATTTATTTCACAGTCAACAAAATGTTATTAATTTTCAATACATCATTATTAAAACTGCAGCCATGACACTTTCAGAATCCATCAGTCAAAAAGTTAACAAACATGGTAAGACCAGAGATGCGTTGATGCCTATTCTGCAGGATATAGTGAGAGAGAAGCATTACATATCCGATCAGGATATGGTTGAGGTTGCCAGACAACTTGATCTCTCAGCCGCAGACATCTTTGGTACGACAACATTTTATTCTTTCCTGGATACAAAACCACGTGGTAAATATGTGATCCGGATCTGCAAGACGATCTCGTGCAGCATGAAAGGAAAGAATTCAATTCTGTCGACCATGGAGGAAATTTTGAAAATAAAATTGGGAGAAACCACTGCTGATAAGAAATTCAGCCTTCTTGAAACGAATTGCATCGGCTGGTGCCATAAAGCTCCTGCCATTCTGATCAATGACACCCCCTATACAGAACTGACACCTGAGAAAGTTACAGAAATTCTCAGGGAATACATTAAGCAAAGATAGAACCGGTAAAAAATTCAATATGAAAAATATACCTGTAAAAAGAGTTGACCTGATTTTTGAAAAAATTGTCTGCAAGGAAATTTTTAAGAAAATTATCAGTATGGATCCGGAAAGGATTATTCAGTCGGTCATTGATTCAGGATTGAAAGGCAGGGGAGGTGCAGGTTTCCCGACTGGCTTGAAATGGCAGTTTGCTGCAAATGAGAAAGGAGATGAAAAATACATTGTTTGCAATGCTGATGAAGGAGAGCCGGGGACATTTAAGGACCGGCAGATCCTTGACGAAGTGCCGGAGAAAGTATTTTGTGGAATGGCAATCGCCTCAAAGGCCATAGGAGCAAAATACGGGTTCATCTATCTGCGGGGTGAATACTATTTTCTTGTTTCAAAACTTGAGAAGAAAATGGATGAATTTCATCTGCTGATGAAAGAAATGGGTCATGATTTCAGGATCTTGCTTCGCCTTGGAAGCGGAGCGTACATTTGCGGGGAAGAGAGTGCCTTGTTCGAATCGATCGAAGGCAAGAGGGGTGAACCCAGGAACAAACCACCTTATCCGACAGCTTCAGGTTTATTCAACAAACCGACCTGCATTAACAACGTTGAAACCCTTGTATATACAGTGATGATCCTGAAATACGGAGCATCACATTTTATGCACCTTGGAACCAAGGATTCTAGGGGATCCAAAGTGTTTTCTGTTTCCGGGGATACACCCAAGGCGGGAATTTATGAGCTGGAACTTGGAATGAGCGTGGATGAATTCGTTGAGGAATTCGGAGATGGTGATACCAAGGCAGTGCAGGTGGGAGGTGCAGCGGGCTTTTGTGTTCCGCGAAAACGTTTTGCCGATACTGTCATTGGCTTTGAAGGCGTGCCAACCGGTGGCTCTATGAAACTATTCAACAGTTCCAGGTCCATGTACAACGTTATGCACAATTACCTTGATTTTTTTGCCGAAGAATCCTGCGGACAATGCACCCCTTGCAGGGTAGGCTGTCAGCAGCTGCTTAAAGGCATTGAGGCAGTGAAAAAAGGCGAAAGAAGCTCAAAATACCTTGATGAACTGGTAAAGCTTGCCACAACAATGAAGCTTGCTTCAAAATGTGGGCTGGGACAATCGGTCGGAAATGCATTCAGCTCCATCGTTGAGAATTTTAAAGAGGAGATCATCTATTAATCAGGTAAAATTACGAACAATGATAAAATTATCCATAAACGGACTTTTAGTTGAGGTTCCAGAAGAAACAACCATCCTTGAAGCTGCAAAAAAGCTGAACTTCAGGATTCCTACATTATGCAATCATGATGATCTTTGTGTGGCAGGGAACTGCCGGGTCTGCGTGGTTGAACAGCTTGGAGGCAAGGCATTGTTTGCGGCGTGCGGAACGCCGGTTGCTGAAGGTATGCAGATCCTGACAAATTCGTTGAAAGTCAGGACAGCCAGGAAACATGTTATTGAATTGCTGTTGTCTGAACACAATGCGGATTGTACCAAGTGCTATAAGAACGGTCAGTGTGAATTGCAGAATCTGGCCAATGAATTCAGTGTGGGGGATCACATTTTTCTGGATCTGTTGGCACACAAGGAATATACCATTGATCGATTTTCTCCCTCAATTCAAAAGGATGATAGCAAATGCATAAGATGCCAGCGATGCGTCAGAACCTGTCAGGAATTGCAGGGAGTAAATGCACTTTCTGTGGCCTACAAGGGAATGCATCAGAAAATTAGCACTTTCTTCGACCATTCCATGGCAGAAGTTATCTGCACGAACTGTGGACAGTGTATTAACCGGTGCCCTACCGGGGCACTGGTGGAAAGAACTTACCTGGATGAAGTATGGGATGCTATACTGGATCCTGATAAACACGTTATTGTCCAGACAGCACCTGCAGTTAGGGTTGGTTTGGGAGAGGATCTCGGACTAAGTCCCGGAGAACGTGTTACCGGAAAAATGGTTGCTGCTTTAAAAAGACTGGGATTTAATTCAGTGCTTGATACAGATTTCACAGCAGATCTAACTATTGTTGAAGAAGGGAATGAGCTGTTGTCCCGTTTAAAAAAGGCAATAGTTGATAAGGATGAAAATACAGCTTTACCCATGACAACCAGCTGTTCTCCAGGCTGGGTCAAATTCATTGAACATACTTTCCCTGAATTCCTTCCCAATGTCTCTACCTGTAAATCACCACAACAGATGTTCGGCGCACTTGCAAAGACCTATTATGCAAGGGCTAAGGATATTGATCCAAAAAAGATCGTAACTGTTTCGATCATGCCCTGCACTGCAAAAAAATACGAAGCAGACCGCCCTGAAATGCGTTCAAGTGGTTACAAGGATGTTGATTATGTTTTAACTACAAGGGAATTGGCGCGCATGGTCAGACAGGCAGGTATAGACTTCTCTCAGATGAAAGAGGATCATTTTGACCGCCTGATGGGAGCTTCATCAGGGGCTGGTGTAATATTCGGTGCGACCGGAGGTGTTATGGAAGCCGCATTGAGAACGGCTTATGAAATTGTTACAGGCAGGGAAGTACCGTTCACGGATCTTAATATTATGCCTGTCAGGGGGTTTGATGGGATCAAACAGGCATCAGTAAAAATTGAAAATTGTCTTGATGAATGGAAATTCCTTGAAGGTGTTGAATTGAAATGCGCTGTTGCACATGGATTGTCAAATGCCAGGGAATTGATGCGGGCCGTGAAAAACGGAGATCTAAATGTACATTTTATTGAAATCATGGCATGCCCGGGAGGATGTCTTGGTGGCGGAGGACAGCCTATTCCTACCAATCAAAAGATCAGGGAAGAAAGAGCTGCAGCGATTTATGAGGAGGACATGTCAATGCCCATCAGAAAATCCCATGAAAACCCTGAGATACTGCAATTGTATGAGGAATTTCTGGGAGAACCACTGGGACATAAGTCTCATGAACTGCTTCATACACATTACAAAGAGAGGGAGAGGTATTAAGCTGTTTTTTTGCAATTAAAAACCTCCTTTATGTAGAAGTGACTTTGTTATTTTTTACATCCCCAATTGATTGATTCAATCAAAAAGTTTCTGTACTTCCGGTTGCATCAATGCCCAGATGGAATATACACCTTTTGCAGTTCCAATTGGTATATTCAGGCAGTTTATTGCAGAAATGACAATGACAAAGATCCTCGACCACTGTTTGTAACTAAAAAGTGATACACCGGAAAGAAGATCAATCAATCCAAAAAATCCTATGACTGCAGGAAGAACCGCTCCCAGGGATTGAATAATATTTCTTGCCAGTACTTCGTCATCAGGAATAAAATTCCATGAGAATTGAAACACGAAAAGTGTGATTATTGCACCAATTATTGCCAGTGTACCAAAACAAATATGCAAGACAGCGACCAGCGTAACATGACTTTTTGCTCTGTTTTCGTCCATAACGGTTTTTTTAAATTTGGAGAAATTTACAACGATTCTAATTACAAGTCAACTCTGCAACATCATTATCGGTAAATTTTCGGCAGAACTCTTCATGTGAAATCTCATGCACTGGCGTTCCTGACAGGGAATGAACAGACCCTGTGTTTAGATCAGGGTAAGAGAACCTCCGCTTTATGGGTTTCTCAGACAGACAGTTCCATTGTGATATAAAAAATTCAACCAAAATTGAAACAACCAACTTTAATACAATTCAAGGAATTCATATGAATTGCCAACCCAGTCAAGGTAACTGATAAAATCATTAAATTCTATGACAATGGAACTTGTATTGATATTTGGATGAAAACTGATCTTATCCGACTTTTGAAGCGTCAGGTCCAGGAATAGATGTACATGGTTTCCCATATCATTGATCAACCCGAATGGGCTGACTGAACCAGCTGATGTACCAAGATATTTGTCCATGCGTTTTTGAGAAGCAAAAGAGATTTTTCCCTGCTTCAGTCTTTGTTCAAGGTCCCTGATATCCAGCTTGTGGTTTGACTCAAGTATAACCAGATAATGTTTGTTACCCTTGTGATTTCTAAAAAACAAATTCTTACAATGTGTTGAATCAATATCTTTCCATACCTCCATGGCCACTTCAATTGTTGGTAGCGGCTTGTGTTCATATTCCTCAAAGCTGATCTGAAGATCCCTTAAAACCTGAAGCACCTTTTCTCTTTCTGTCATGAAGAGCAAAGGTAATTATTTGAGAAAAATCAGAAAATATTGATCCCGGAGTTAATGATCCTGATCTGATAAACAAATTTATCCGGTATATTTATAATGAAATTTATTTCCTCAGTTGCGTCTGTTGAGTCCCAGGGCAGAGGTTTTACAGGAAAATATTGAGAACCAGGGGATTCCGGTTGAAGAAATTTTGCTTCCGGAGATCATGCAGAGTGCCGGTTATGTAACCGCCTTGTGTGGGAAATGGCATCTCGGAATCAACCGGCAGTTCAAACCAAATCAGCGCGGATTTGATCAACAGTACGGTTTTTATGAGGCGTTTTCACTTTTTGCACAGCTGAACGATAAAAATATTGTGAATTACAGACATGACTATTTTGCAAACAAGCATATCTGGAAACAGAAAAGAAAAGGGCCCTGTGCAATCCGGTTAAATGATACAGTTATCAATGAGGATGAGTATCTCACCTTTTCAATTGCAAAGCAAACCGTCAATTTCATTGAAAGAAATAAAAGCAATAATTTCTTTGTCGTATCTGCATTCAATGTACCCCATACGCCCGGTTCCGCAGGAATATTATGATCGTTTCCCGGAGATCAAAGATGTGAACAAAAGGGTATATTATGGAATGATTGCCGCACTTGATGAGGTAATTGGAATGTTGCTGGAAAGCCTGAAAGAAAATGATCTTGAAGAAAATACACTGGTTCTGTTTGCCAGCGATAATGGTGGAGCTACCTATACGGGAGCGACAGATAACGGACCGCTAAAAGCGGGAAAATTCAGTCAGTTTGAAGGGGAATAAATATTCCCATGATACTCAGATGGCCCAGGGGGATTAAAGGATCCAGGCAATATGATGCGCCTGTATCCCTAATGGATATATTTACAACTGTTTGCACTGCCTCCGCAATACCGCTTCCAGGACATGTTGTCATCGATGGAAAAGACCTGATAAATAATGTGGAATTTGAATAGGACATGACACATGAGTACCTGTACTGGCGTACCGATTTTAACAAGGCAGTGCGAAGTGCAAACTGGAAGTTGCTTTGGAACACACGTGATGGTAAAACCTATCTCTATGACATGCGTTTAAATAATTATGAGCGGAGAAATGAAGCTCCGGATCATCCGGATGTCATCAGGGATCTGCAGGAAAAATACATGAAATGGGAAAAATACATGAAAGCTCCTTTCTGGCCCGGCGTAATGGAGTTCAAATTTGACATCGATGGGGAAGTAAGCTGGTGGACGATATAGTAAAGATGAAATCAAGGCAGGAAATCTGTTAGATGAGAAAGGAGAAAATGAATGTTGGGTAGGTTAGTGAACCAGCTGGTAATTATGACAAAAGGTTGGTTAGCTGAACCCGGTTCTTAACGCCCGTTTTGTTAAAGATCCTGTGTATATGATCTTTTACTGTCTGTAATGATATGAATAGTGAATCGCTGATCTCCTGGTTGGACATTCCCTTGCAAATTAATTCGATGATTTCAGATTCTCTTT
Source organism: Bacteroidales bacterium (assembly GCA_021738565.1). Classification (GTDB taxonomy): domain Bacteria; phylum Bacteroidota; class Bacteroidia; order Bacteroidales; genus M55B112. Next base: position 91,875 of record JAIPBT010000004.1, on the reverse strand, counting down.
TTGAAATGTTATAAGTATTCATCAAATCAGTCATTTTTTCTGTAAATTCCATTGTTGAGACACTTCTAACATAATAGCGCTGCAGGTAGAGGTTTATGAACATGACCGGAATAAGATGAAATGCTGTCAAAAAGGCAATGAATAGCAATCCAAACAGGGGATTTAATTTTGTGAGTTGAAGGCTGCCTGTAACAATAATCATGAATGTTAAATACCAGGCTGCAAACCAATAATAAGCCTTTCTCTGATTTACATCTTTTATGTCCCGGACTTTGGATATGATGTATACCAGGGAATAGCCGAATATACCTGCAAGCAGCCCAGTAAATATCCAGATCAGCTGATTGGAATCCATTAAAAAATTAACGGTTTCGAATCCCCCTATATTCATGTTCAGCAATGCATATCCCAAAAACGATGCAGCAAATAACATAAAATACAATACCGTAAAGAGGTCGGAGATCTTTTTATTGAATAGTTCATGGCACAGCCTCAGGAACATGTATAGGGACAAAATAAAAAAAGGTATACCCAACGCGATCAGAATTGCTTTTGCAGACTGTATTGTATTTAATTCAGTATTGTTATTTACAAGGATATGATTGATTACACTTGAACCTACAATACTATAGACTGAAAATATGTATAAGAAAACAATAAAATAAAAATAACTGGAAAGGTAGGGCAAGGCATATTTTCTCATGATCCTGTTTGACAGAAAAACTGTCACCATCCCGGCAATAAGAAAGATCAGAAGAATGATTATTTGGATGCGCAAATTCAAAGCAGTAGGTTAATCTGAATGCAATATATAACAAATGGAAATTAAATATCAAGCGGCAGACTAAATTCCTACTTTAGTCGCTAAAATAATTACTCAACATGCAATAGATTTGACAATGAAATCAAATTTTTTAAAAAAATGGAAATACTAAATAACAATTCAGACAATCTTGTTCCTTCAGCCGGAGATGTATATGGAATAAGTTGGAACATCATGTGGAAGTCATTTGTAGGGCTTCTTGCAGTTACCATAATTTATTGTGTTATCTCTGGTCCGACCGCAATGGTGCAGTGGAAAGCTGATGATTTTAGCTTGTTCCTGATACCACTGGTCCTATTTGGGATCGGATTTGGAATTTTTGTTGCTGGACCGATTGGATACAGCACCAAGTGGGTTTTTCTAAAAGCAGTTAGAGGGGAATCTTATGAAATACAGGACATGTTTGCTGTATTTAACAGGAATTACTGGAATGCTGTGGCAGCCAATGTTGTTGTTGGTGTAATTGTCGGCATAGGAATCCTTATGCTGATTTTCCCCGGGATTATTTTTGCCTGCAGGCTTGCATTTGTCCCCTATCTTGTGATTGACAGGGAGATGGAGCTTACCGAAGCAATGAATAAAAGCTGGCAGATGACCAGGGGCTATGGTTGGCAGATTTTCCTGATGGGGATACTTGCATTTTTTATCGTAATTCTTGGCTTAATCGTACTGTTTTTCGGAGTGATCATTTCCGTCATGTGGATAAATACAGCGTTTGCAACCATTTACCAGGCAGTTGTTGAGAAGGAAAGATACTTTCAAAATACCATGGAATAAAAATGGAGCATTGCTCAAACAGTGTCTAACTTATTTTACCGATAAAATCTGACATTCTTTTAGCCAGTAATGATCCTCTTAAGTCATCAGCCAGCGTTGACTCATGGATCATTCTGGTTAATTGTTGATGCCATTTTATATCTCTCCACATTCCAACAAACTGTGGTCCGCAAAAATTACTGGTTCCAATAGCAAGCCAGCGACCTGTTTTTGCTGCCTCCTCAGTTCCCACAGCACACAATTCCTTGATATATCCCCAATCAAGCATTGGCCAGTCCCTGAAGTTTACAACTCCCCAGCATTCAGTGGTTATCAGGGGCTGTTTTGAGACTTCCGACCATTTGGCAGCATAATATATTTGCTCTTTCAATCCATTGTTCCAATAGTCTTTTTTGGAATCGTACACCCTTTTCCCATTAAGCGCAAGGCTTTCATAACCTTTGGAGCTGAAATTATTAAAAACATAACCGGTTTCCCGGTAAAATTCAGAACCATTGTAGCTGGTCATCCAGATGTGGGGCTCCAGGAAATCAAGCATTTCAAAATATCCCTTATCCGGTGTAGAAGCATTGACCTCACCGGTGAATGAGAAAGTGTATGGCAGATCTGGAAAATGTTCCCTTAGAATATCTGTACTTTTATGCATCCATTTTAAGGATTTTTTTGTGTTCCAACCTGTCCATGTCGCCTCGGGAGGATCATTTACAAAATAAGGGCACCAATCAGGACCTGTCCATTCATTGCAAAGGTCAACATAGATAATAACATCCATCAAACCTGCTTCATCAATAGAATGAAGGGTTTTTAACCAGGCGGCTGCATGTTTTTCAGGTGAATTAAGCCGCATTCGGAGGTCATTTTCATCTTCCCTGAACCAGCTGGAAAGACCTACCCTTATATTGTACTCCCTGCATTTTTCAAGAAATAAATTCAAATTGGGCTGTACCTTTACCCGGTTAATTGAAGGACTTCCCCATTCTTCAAAAGTCCACTGAGGATAGAGTAAATATTCTTTATCCGGATCATTGTAAATCAGATGGGGAAATGCATCTATTCTAATTGCATCATATCCCCTTTCAACCAGCTCGGATAATGCTTTGTCCCAATCTTCGTATCCTGCACCTGGCCATTTTCGTTCAAGCCATGAAAATTCCCACATGGTGATCGCCAGGGGATAAGGAGTATTATCGGCCCTTTTACTGCCGGTTGATTCCGTTGAAGAGGGATTGGAACATCCGGATAACCCTGCCAGCGTTCCCACAGACGCTCCGGCAGAAGTATTGAGAAATTTTCGACGATTCATAAATATGGTTTTTAATTGTAATCAGTCAATAAATATAAAAAAGAAAACGGAATACGTTATTGGAAAGGGCTTAACAAACTTCAATCGGGGCAAGACAAATCGGAAACATTTTATTATTTTTGCCCTGAAGGGGCATTAGCTCAGTTGGTTTAGAGCGCTTGCTTGACAGGCAAGAGGTCACTGGTTCGACTCCAGTATGTCCCACTGCTTATTTCCTTTTCAAATGTTCTTGCAGTAATTGATCAAAAGAATCTCTTATAATCTGGAGCACTTCATTCCCAGTATCAAATTCGATATTATTTAAACACCTTACCGGCAACACCTTGGGAGAGGTTCCCGTAATGAAACAACTGGTCATTTTTTGAGCAAAATCAAGGTCAACGAGTTTTTCGCTAACTGTGATCCTGTTTTTTTCGCACAAATCAACTACATATTTCCTGGTGATGCCAGGTAGTATTGCTTCTGAAGGTGCAGTGATAACGACCCCTTCCTGGTCAATAAAAAAAAGATTTGAACGGCTTCCTTCAGTAAGATTTCCTTCTTTACTCAACAGGATTGCCTCGTAAATATTCTCCTGTTGGATAAATTGTTTCACTTCTTTCCTGAATTTTTCGTTCCATTGTTTTACATTGGGATCAGGCCTGTTAAAAGAAAAAGTCCTGGTTTGTATGCCATTTTTATAATCTCCGGGAGCCGGGTAATAATGAGGAGTGAAGTAACATGCTGTATGCATTCTTCCTTCCTTACTGTAAACCAATATTTTGACATTTCCATTAACTAAACCTGATCTCTTTGCAAGCATTTCCAGAGATTTTATGGCATCCTTATCAGATGGGCAGTTTGAATCGTGTTTGTTGCAGGATTTTTTTAGTCTTTCAAGATGGTCCTCAAGGAACAGGTAGCCACCATCGATCATTCTTATCACCTCGTAGTAGATTTTAGATGCTTTTTCGGGAATGTATTTTTCTTTCCTAACCGGATGCCCGTTCAGAATGACAAAGTTTCCCCTGATTTCTTCCATTGGGTTATTCTACCTTGAGCGAGCGGGCAGGATCCATTCTTGATGCCTTTACAGATTGCCAGCTCACTGTTAAAATTGCTATAATTACTGATGTAAGCAAAGATAAGGCAAAGGACCAAAATGGAAAGTCTTTTCTGAATTCAAAATTCTCCAGCCATTTGTTCATAACCAACCATGCAAGGGGCCATGCGATAATATTTGAAATAATCACCCATTTGGAAAACTGCCTGACAAAAAGAATGAGTATTTGATTTTGTGTGGCGCCCATAACTCGCCGGATGCCTGTTTCACGGGTTCTTTTTGCAGTCATGAACGAGGACAATCCGAGCAAACCCATTGCAGAGATGAAAAGAACAAGTATTGTAAAGGCAATGAACAATGAAAAGATGATCTTTTCCTGGGAGTAAAGTTTTTCAATTTCTTCATCCAGGAAGTTGTATTCCAGCGGGAAAACCGGATCAAAACCTTCTCTTGTTTGCCTGATCCATTTCAACGCCTCTTCACTCATGCCATTTGCAAATCTAATGGACATTGTCCGGAGGAAAGGTCCTTCATTGACCCTCATTAGAATGCCATCCACCGGATTATGTAGTGATGCATAATGGAAATTCTCTGTAACACCAATGACCTTGCCTTCCGGGGGACCCTGGCCATCCAGAAAAACCCCCGGTCTGAAACGCTTCCCTACTGAATTATCACCATGGTTGAATTCACGGGCAACAGCTTCATTAATAATAAATGCTGATTGAGGATCGGATCCGAAATCTTTGCTGAATTTTCTTGAATTCGGTTGGTTTTTTAATTGCAAACCATACACATCTATAAAATCGTAATCAACAACAACGCTGTTAACCGTTTTTTCCTGCATTTCACCATTTCCGGCCTCAACTGTCATTACCTGTTTTCCGAAAAATCTACCGGGAACTGAAGTTGACCTGGCCACACCTTCAATAGCCGGACTTCTGTTTAATTCCTGCTTGAACGCATCAATATTATTTATTATGGAGGAATCATTAAGCTGAACGGTTATGATCTGGTCTATGTCAAATCCAAGCGGCTTGTTCTGCATGTATGTCAATTGCACAGCAACTACAATTGTCCCGACTATCATTGCTGCAGAAATTACAAATTGTGAAACCACCAGGATCCTCCTGAGCATACCTTTTTCTTTCAATCCTTCACTTCCCCCTTTCATAATGGCCACCGGGTTGAATGATGCAAGGTAATATGCAGGGTATAGTCCGGATATCAAGCCGGTCAGTAAGATCAACCCGATTATAAACAGGATTATTCTGAACTGAAATATATCATCCATTCCAAAAGATTTTTCAGAAAACCCGTTGAATGTATTGAGTGCTATGATGATGAGTAAAATTGCTATCAATCCTGCGATAAAGGTGGTGATCAGTGATTCTCCCAGGAACTGTTTCCGCAATATGCTTTTGCTTGCTCCTCCAACTTTTCGGACACCTATTTCTTTTCCTCTTTTTGCTCCGCGTGCAGTTGTCAGATTTGTATAATTTACACTGGCGATGAATACCAGGAATACTGCGATGATGGTCAGTATGTAAATATAATTCATATTGCCTTTTTGGAGGTCCCATGTTAATTCTTCCTCCTGGTAATGAATATCCGTGATATTGGTCATTCTGAGACTGAAACTGGCATCCAGCCTGTCGCCAAGTTCTCTCATATATTTGTCATAGAAATCAGGGAACTTGTCAAGCACCATCTGTGCGGTGGTGTTTTCCTTCAGGATCACATAAGAATAGGCAGCAACGTTCCAAAATGAGCCAGAAGATCGATCATTGAATCTTTCACTTCCTATTTGCTCTTCAATTGTTTTGGTGGAGATCAGTCCATTGTAACGCATGTGCGTGTTTTTTGGAAGGTCCTTGAAAACCCCGGTTATCCTGTATTCTGAACCATCAAGGTTGGTGACGGACTCATTTATGATATCCAATGATCCGAAGTATTTATTTGCCAGGCTCTCACTGATTACCATGGTAAGGGGTTCTGTGAGCGCGCTTTTCGGATCTCCGCGCAGGAATTTCAATGTAAATACATTAAATATTGTTGAATCTGCAAGTGCCAGGCTATCTTCCTTGAATATATCTTCGCCCTTTCGGAAATACAATCCCTGTCTTGGCAATATCCTGGTTATGTTCTCAATTTCCGGGTACTCATCTTTAAGTGTTGGAGCCAGCGGGATCTGAGTTATTGCAGTGAGATCCTGTTTCCCGTTTATGAAAAAATCGCCTTCCAGCCTGTAAATTCTTTCGTGATTAACATTATGTTTGTCAAAAGATAACTCATCTTCGATGTACAGAAATATCAGAATTGCAGATGCAATTCCAATGGCAAGTCCCAATATATTCAGAATTGAATAGAAACGATCCTTAACATTGTGTCTGAAAAGGGCAGTGAAATAGTTCTTAATAAGTGACATATTTTTATAATATTGGTAGTTCCAGGAAGAATAACCAGGTTCCAGTTGCAACGAAAAAATACAATAGATATGCCAAAAATTACAAGAATCACTAATTCAAAATTTTATACACTTAACACCATCATAAGAAGTGTGCTGTTTCATTGAACAGGTGTTCGATAACGGACGTTTTTTATGAAAATTGTCTTTTCGGTTTTTTGTTTAAAACATCAGTTGGATATTTATAACGTACCGGAATTTGGGCCCAAATGTTATTTACAAACTAACGATCTGTTAATGGTCTGTTTTTTCAATGGTCAGATGCAACTTCAAATAAAAAATTATCACTGTCACTTGTAGAACCAATAATTATTTTTTTACAAGGTCGTTTCATTATATTTTAAGCGGGTTTTAAAAAAATTCTTACATTTACAAATCACTCTGTTTATCAACATGGAGAGGCGGATATTATTGTATCATTCAATCTGGAAATATGAGCAAACTGATATTCTTTGTTGACGATGACAAAATGATAATAAATCTGCTGGAGTATACTTTCCAGAGCCGTCAGCAATATGATGTAAAGGCATTTGAATCGGGAGAAGATTGTTTGAATTCGATTGACCTGAATCCTGATCTGATTGTACTTGATCATAATTTGTCTACTGATGACGATTCTAAAATGAATGGTTTGCAGACCCTTGAAAAGATCAAAAGTATCAAATCAGACCTCCCTGTTATCATGCTTACTGCTTACGGAACAGAAGAACTTTTAAGAAAATCCCTGGAAATTGGAGCAGTGCGTTTTCTAACAAAAGACGATTACTTTATTGATACACTCATTCAAATGATCGATGAAGTATTGTATTAACCGGGGAGCTTTATAATATTCCTTAAGCCTGAAATTCTAATTAGTGTCTGTCCATAATGTCCGATATCATCGTTACGCTCGTCGGTAAAATTGCTAATCCCGATAATATATCGGGACTCCGCATTTCCCAACTTCGCAAGCCTTGCAAACGAACATTATGATCCAGCCACTGCACTTTATTGACAGGCACTAATTAATCAGACAAACATACGGTGGTATATATTTTTTATATATCATAAGTTTTTTTATTTTTGCAACCCGAAATTCGACGTATTGTATTGTGAAGCGAAGTGAAGAATATGTAGTTCGTTTTTCCGAACTGAAGAAGGAGACTGAAACGTTTGAATTTTCATTGGGAGATTCGTTCTTTCGGTTTTACGAGAGCAGTTATTGGGAAGGTGGGGAGATCCGGGTTTTGATGGAAGTATCGAAACGAACGGATGGCTTAACACTTGATGTTCACCTGGAGGGTTTTTTGAATCTGGAATGTGACAGGTGTCTGGAGGTCTTCGAACATCCGATCTCTGTTGACCAAACCATGTTCCTGAAATATGGTGATGTGGAGAAAGAGATGGATGACGATGTGTTAATGGTTCCGAGGGATAACAATCATTTTGATGTTTCCCAAATCTTTTATGAATACCTGGTGCTCTCAGTTCCGATAAAAAAAGTACATTCGGATCTGCAGGACGGGTCCTCTGGATGCAATCCTGACATGTTGAAAAAGCTGAAGAATCATTTGTTGAAAGAAGAAGTAAAATATACGGATCCACGTTGGGATGAATTAAAAAAAGTATTTGATAAAAATTAAAGGTCATGGCACATCCAAAAAGAAAAACTTCTAAACAAAGAAGAGATAAAAGACGTACACATTATAAGGCTGAAGCGCCAACACTTTCTACCTGTTCAACTACCGGAACGGTGCATCAACGCCACCGTGCTTATTATGTTGACGGCAATCTCTACTATAAGGGTAAACTGGTCATTGATAATGAAGCTGACCTGGGCTGATCGCTTGATGGCCTTCGTTTAGACGAAGCATGCGCATTGGAATTGACATCATGGGCGGGGATTACTCCCCGGGTGCAGCTATTGAAGGTAGCCTGCTTGCAAAGAAGGAACTTCCCGCAGAAACTGATATCGTATTTTTTGGCGACAAAGACATTATCCTTACTTATGCAGGTAAAAATGATCTGGATATCAGTTTATTTGAGATCATTCATACCGACCAGTACCTTGGAATGGGGGATCATCCGATCAAGGCTTTCAACAACATGCCGGATTCAAGCATTTTTCTTGGTCAGAAAATGCTTAAAAACAAAAATATTGATGGTTTTTGCAGTGCAGGCAATACCGGAGCAATGCTTGTAGGAGCCATGCAAATAATTACACCCATACCAGGGGTGATCCGACCTGCCATTTCAGCAAAAATTCCAGGAATCAAGGGTGGGGATGCTGTCATACTGGATGTTGGCCTGAATCCCGATGCAAGGCCAGATGTTTTATACCAATACGGAATACTTGGCAGCATCATATCCAGGTTGCTTTACAATATTGAAAACCCAAGGGTATCATTGTTGAATATTGGTGAGGAAGAGGAAAAAGGAAATCTCGTTGCTAAAAGCACATTCCGGCTAATGTACCGGAACAATGATTTTAACTTTTCAGGCAACATTGAACCAAACACCTTATTTACAGATAATAAAGCTGATGTTATAGTATGTGACGGGTTTGTTGGTAACATTGTCCTGAAACTGGCAGAAGCTTTCTATAATTTGATTTCTACCAGGAATCAATGCAATGGTTATTTTGAAATGTTTAATTTTGAAAATTTTGGAGGAACACCTGTTTTGGGTATTCAATCTCCAATGGTCATTGGTCACGGGATATCAAATGAAAAGGCAATTATGAACATGATCATCCAAACCTTCAATGTAATAGATACAGGATTGATTGACAACATTAAAGAATCACTGAACAAATGAGTTTGACTGCGGCTGGAATAACAGGAGTCCATGGCTGGGTTCCGGAATACAGGCTTACGAATGATGAGCTTAGTACCCTTGTTGATACGACGGATGAATGGATAATGCAGCGTATCGGGATCAAAGAGCGCCGGATACTTAAGGGGGGCAAGGCAACATCAGATATGGGAACGGAAGCAGTAAAAGGACTTCTTGAAAAAACAAACACCAGTCCTGCTGATGTTGAATTGGTTATTGTTGCAACCGTTACTCCGGATATGCAATTTCCGTCAGTATCCAATTTAATTTGCCACAAAGCGGGATTAAAAAATGCCTGGGGTTTTGATCTTGCAGCTGCATGTTCCGGATTCCTCTTTGCACTTGAAACAGCTGCAGGTTTTGTCAGGAGCGGAGCAAGTAAAAAAGTTATCGTTGTGGGTGCGGATATGATGAGTGCCATTACAGACTATACCGACCGAACTACATGTCCCCTATTTGGTGATGGTGCAGGGGCGGTGCTTATTGAACCTGTTGAAGACGGTTTTGGGATCATTGACAGTATACTTGAAGTAGATGGCAGCGGGTACAATAACCTGCATATGAAAGCCGGTGGGTCCCTGAAACCAGCTTCACACGAAACTGTAGATAACCGTGAGCATTTTATTTTTCAGGAAGGTCAGGCTGTTTTTAAAGTGGCAGTTTCAAAAATGGCTGATGTTTCTGTCGAGATCATGAAAAGAAATAAAATTAAACCGGACGAACTGAAATGGTTGGTGCCCCACCAGGCCAATATGAGGATCATTGAAGCAGTGGCAAGAAGGATGGGAATCCGGAAGGGCCAGGTGATGATAAATATTCAGAAGTATGGAAATACCACGGCAGCAACAATTCCATTGTGCCTCTGGGAATATGAAAAGCAAATTAACAGGGGAGACAATGTCATATTTGCAGCTTTTGGAGGTGGGTTTACATGGGGATCGGTTTATCTGAAATGGGCATATGATCCTGAATAGTGCTGGTGCCGTTAATGGCATTTTTCTTCACTGATTGATGGTAATTTGTATATCTTTACACAAATAAATTCTTAAATAACAGGCAGGAATTATGGCTAAAGTTTCTGAATCAGAAAATACAAACAAGATCAATATGATCGGGGTAGGAACTACAATTGAAGGAAATGTAAGTTCCAATGAAAATGTGCGCTTCGATGGAAATCTTATTGGCAACCTTTCTACAAAGGGAAAGGTATTTATTGGCCAGTCAGGAAAAGTAAATGGAGAGGTAAGGTGCAAAAATTGTGAAGTAGAAGGTTTCGTTGATGGCAAGGTGGTCATGGAAGAACTGCTTACCTTGCGCTCCATGTCTAAATTTCATGGTGAAATTGTTACGAACAAGCTTTCAATTGAACCGGGGGCTATATTTACCGGTAAATGTGATATGAGTGGCAGCAAAGGATCAAACACCGAACAGACCGAAAAACAAGAAAGGTAATTCACAGAGCAGGTCGGGGATAAATGATTACCTGAAATATGCGGGAATGGGCTTTCAGATGCTTGCCATTATTGCCATTTTTACATGGGCAGGGGTGAAGCTTGATGAAAGATCAGGTAATGAAAATTCAATATATACGGCAATTCTCTCAGTTCTTGGTGTTATCATAGGGATCTACACGGCGCTCCGGGAGTTTATTCACAAAAAAGATGATTCATGAAAACCGCCATTTGCTGCAGTTGCTGCTTATTTATATCACTGCACTGATTCTGGGGATACTGATTTGCCAGCATACGGGTTTTTACCTTGTGCCGGAAGTTTATGCTTCGTTGCTGAGTGCAATGACAATTGTTACAGCAGGGAGCTATTTATTGGTCAGGAAAGGAGTAAGCAAAGGTGGTCAGCAAGGAGGTGTATATTTGATCGCAGGACTGGGTGGAAAATTCCTCGCATATCTGATCATAATACTTGTCTTCTGGGCCGTGGTAAAAAATCTGGCGATGGAGTTTATCATTGCTTTTTTTGTATTATATTTAGTGCTCACTTTATTTTTAATCAGTATTTTGCTTAAAATGCTGAAAACAAAATGATTATAGGACATTGTGAGGATCGAAAAAGACATATTTGATAGAATTTTTCCTTTGGTGGTCCTCGTATTGCTTGTCTGTTCTCCACCGATGGTATATTCTGCCGGGAAGGATTATTTGAATGATCAACAGCACGATAATCATGAAGCGCAGGACGAAGGGCAACTTGATGAGTCTGATATCCATGAAGAGGAAGGAACTTTTAATGCTTCCGAAGTGATCATGCACCATGTAAAAGATGCACATGAATGGAATATCTTTACAGATAAGCACGGTCATAATGTCAGCATTCCCCTGCCTGTCATTCTTTTCAGCAAACACTCCGGCTTTCACTTTTTTATGTCATCTAAAATTGCCCACGGACAAAATTACAGGGGATTTGAATTGGGCCATGGGTCAATGATGGTTCCTGACAAAGAAGGAAATTTGACAGAGAAGAATGTTGGGGGTAAGATTGTGGAGTTGGATGAAAATGGAGTTATTGTAAATGAAGGCTTACCGCTGGATTTTTCCATTACAAAGAATGTGTGCATGATGTTTCTTGCAGTGGTTATTCTACTGGTGGTTTTCCTGTCCCTGGCAAAATCCTATAAGAAATACGGAGTGCGTGCCCCAAAGGGCATTCAGGGTTTTCTTGAACCGTTGATCGTGTTTGTTGAGGAAGATATTGCCATTCCAAATATCGGGAAAGACAGGTATGCGCGGTTTATGCCTTATTTGCTTACCGTTTTCTTTTTTATTTTGATTCATAACCTGTTGGGCATGGTCCCGTTCTTTCCATTTGGTGCCAACGTAACAGGAAATATTGCCGTTACAATGGTGCTGGCGATATTTACAATGGTTATTACAAATTTCAATGGCAACAAGGCATACTGGCAGCACATATTTTTTCCTCCGGGAGTACCTCTTTGGCTGCTGCCTATTATGATTCCGGTAGAATTACTGGGTATAATAACCAAGCCCTTTGCCCTGATGGTCCGGTTATTCGCCAATATTACAGCAGGGCATATAGTTTTATTGAGCCTGGTTTCATTGATATTTATTTTTAAGAGCGTATTTATGGCGGTTCCCTCTTTGGTAATGGTCATATTTATGGATATGATTGAGCTGCTTGTTGCTTTCCTCCAGGCATATATTTTTACACTCTTATCGGCTTTGTTTATTGGATTGGCGATGCCCGAGCATCACCATAGTTAATATTTTTTAATTAATACTTAATTATTATGACAGGTACATTTGCAGCAATTGGAGCTGGATTAGCAGTAATCGGAGCAGGATTGGGAATCGGTATGGTAGGTGGACGGGCAATGGAAGCCATTGCACGTCAACCCGAAGCTACCGGTAAAATTCAGACTGCCATGATCATTGCTGCTGCGCTGATTGAAGGTGTTGCATTGTTTGCTGTAGTGGTTGCACTGCTTTCAAATAATGCATAAATAAAATCGGCCTGCAACGGTTGGTTGCAGGCCATTTTTCTATGTAAAAATTAAAATTCGACAATATGGATCTTGTAACGCCCGGAATTGGAATGATCTTCTGGTCAACTTTATTCTTCCTGATTCTTCTATTTATCCTTGGAAAGTTTGCATGGCCAGCTATACTTGCTGCTGTAAGAGCAAGAAATGAAAGCATACGAAAAGCCCTGGAATCGGCTGAAAAGGCAAGGAAAGAAATGGAACAGTTGCATGCAGACAACGAAAAAGTACTTGCTGAGGCAAAAACTGAACGCGATGCTATGATGAAAGAGGCACGTGATGTAAAGGACAAGATTATAAGTGAAGCCAGGGAAAAAGCAAATGCTGAAGCAGCAAAACTGGTTAAAAACGCCAGGAATGCGATACAGAATGAAAAGTTGTCGGCCATAACAGAGATGAAAGAACAGATGGCCATTTTATCTGTTCAGATAGCCGAAAAGATACTCAAATCAAAACTCAGCAGTGATAAGGAGCAGGAAAAACTTGCCAAAAAACTGATTGACGATATTAAATTGAATTGATAAAAAGAGCATGAACGAAAGTCAGATATCAGTAAGATATGCCAGGGCCCTGTTTGAAAGCGCAAAGGAAGAAGGTGTACTGGATGAAATAAGGGAGAACATGGAGGATGTTTACAAGGTTTGCCAAATTCCCGAATTCAGGTACCTGCTTGTTAATCCTGTAATCAAGGAATCCGGGAAATGTACTGTATTGGAAAAAATGTTCAAAAAAGACATACATTCCCTTTCTCTTTCTCTTTTGAACCTTACTGTTAAAAACGGCAGGGAGGAATACATACCTTCAATTGCAAGGTATTTTATTGATCTATATAAGAAACACAAAGGCATAAAATCCGCAACATTTGTTAGTGCAACTCCTTTACCGGATGCTATCAGTAAGAAAGTTAAGAGGAACATCGAGAAAGCTTTTAAATCTCCTGTGGAATTAGAAATCTCAACCAATGACACACTTATTGGCGGGTTTGTAATTCGCATCGATCAGCTGCAGTATGATGCCAGCATTTCCAACAGCCTTAGAGAAGTTGAAAAACAACTATTGAAATAATACAAAAATCTACAGTATGTCCCAGATCAAACCTTCGGAAGTATCAGAGATACTAAAGAAACAATTAGAAGGATTTAAGAGCAGCGCAGAGCTTGAAGAGGTAGGTACCGTGCTTCAGGTGGGGGATGGCATTGCCCGTATATATGGACTTAATAGTGTACAAGCCAACGAATTGATAGAATTTGACAGTGGTGTGATGGGCATTGTGCTGAATTTGGAAGAAGACAATGTTGGGGCTGTATTGCTGGGTCCTTCGGAGTTGATTAAAGAAGGCGATACCGTAAAACGTACAAAACGGATTGCATCCATCAGGGTTGGAGAAAAACTGTTGGGCAGGGTTATCAATACACTTGGTGAACCACTTGATGGCAAGGGCCCCATCACCGGTGATCTTTATGAACTACCTATTGAACGAAAGGCGCCGGGGGTCATTTTCAGACAACCTGTAAATGAACCGTTACAAACAGGTTTAAAGGCGATAGATGCAATGATCCCGATCGGAAGGGGACAGCGGGAATTAATTATCGGAGACCGTCAGACTGGAAAGACTGCAATAGCAATTGATACCATCTTAAATCAAAAGGAATTCCATGACCGCGGAGAACCCGTATATTGTATTTATGTTGCCATCGGACAAAAGGGCAGTACTGTAGCAAACGTTGTTAAGACATTTGAAGAGCGTGGGGCAATGGATTACACCGTTGTTGTTTGTGCAACAGCTTCAGATCCTGCTGCACTTCAGTTTTATGCTCCGTTTGCAGGTTGTACAATTGGTGAATACTTCAGGGACACAGGCCGGCCTGCCCTAATCATATATGATGATCTTTCCAAACAGGCCGTTTCATACAGGGAAGTATCCCTGCTGTTGAGGCGTCCCCCTGGAAGGGAAGCATATCCCGGTGATGTATTTTATTTGCATTCAAGATTGCTGGAACGTGCTTCAAAGATCATAGAATCGGATGAGATCGCTGCCAATATGAATGATCTGCCAGATACGATCAGGCCCATGGTAAAGGGAGGAGGATCACTTACTGCTTTGCCTATTATTGAAACACAGGCTGGTGATGTTTCCGCATATATCCCAACAAATGTGATCTCAATTACCGATGGCCAGATATTCCTCGAATCAAACCTTTTCAATGCCGGGATCCGACCGGCAATTAATGTTGGTATTTCAGTATCGAGGGTTGGAGGAAATGCACAGATAAAGGCCATGAAAAAAATTGCCGGTACCCTGAAACTTGACCAGGCACAGTTCCGTGAACTGGAGGCTTTTGCAAAATTCGGATCCGACCTTGATGCTGCGACAAAGGCTGTTTTGGATAAAGGAAGAAAAAACGTTGAGATCCTGAAACAGGCACAATATTCGCCATTTGCGGTAGAAAAACAAATTGCAATAATTTACTGCGGCACAAAAGGTCTTCTTACTGAAATAGAAATCAACCAGATAGCACAGTTCCAGAATGAATTTCTTGAATTACTGGATTTGAAGCACAAGGATGTATTAAAAAAGCTTTCTGAAGGGAAAATTGATGATAAAATAACATCAACACTTGAATCTGTTGCAAAAGATATTGTAGAAAAGATAAAATAGTAACCAGGAAACCAGCAATCTGTAAAGCTTAAATGGCAAACCTTAAGGAAATACGAGACAGGCGGGAATCCATTGCATCAACCAGGCAAATTACAAGTGCAATGAAAATGGTTGCAGCTGCAAAATTGAAAAAAGCACAGAATGCAATTTTGCAGTTGAGGCCATATGCTGAAAAACTCCAGCAGATCCTGGGAAATATCAGTGGCAGTCTGAAAGACGATGAGGAAAATCTATATGCACAGAACAGGGATGAAGAATCTGTGCTGCTCGTGCTGATCACTTCAAACAGGGGACTTTGTGGTGCATTTAACAGCAATGCCATAAAAGCAGCAATTCATGCAGCATTGGAAACATATTCAGAGCAAATGATGGCAGGACAGGTACATTTTATGGCCATAGGGAAAAAAGGATTCGATTTCCTCAAAAGACATGGTTACAATGTGCTATTCAACGGAAGTGAACTGCTGGATGATCTGACTTTTGAGCGCTCTATGAAATTATCAGAGATGATCATGAAGTTGTATGTTGAGGCAGAATACGATCATGTGGATATCGTTTACAACCAGTTCAAAAATGCTGGTACCCAGGTGCTCATAACAGAACAGTTTTTACCGATTAAGATGGAAGAGCTGGGTGAAGAAAGTACAAGCCAGGTTAATCCCTATTATATTTTCGAGCCCACAAAGGAATATATCTTAAAGGAAATGATCCCAAGGTCGCTTAAACTGCAATTCTACAAGTCAATTCTGGATTCCTGCGCATCAGAACATGGGGCGAGAATGACAGCTATGCATAAGGCTACGGACAATGCTACGGAAATACTGAAGGATCTTGCCCTGGAATACAACAAGGCAAGGCAGGCTGCCATTACCAACGAGATCATTGAAATAGTTAGCGGAGCAGAGGCATTGAGAAGCTAGCTGATTTAATGCAGCAGGGGACTGGTTATCAATTGTATTCTCCCCAACTTTTTATTGAAATATCGTTCATGTCTATCTTGCAGAATGCTATGATAAAAGCACTAGCCAGACGGGCATTCGTTATTAACGGAATGTTATAATCTACAGCCGATCGCCGTATGGTATAGTCGTTGGATAGCTCATGGGAGGATAGATTCTTGGGTATGTTGATAACAAGGTCTATCTGACCGTTGGCCAGATGATCCAGTACATTGGGTTTTTTGTCTTCATCAGGCCATGCCAGGTCGATGGATTCCAGTCCGTTAAGCTTCAGAAACTCATGGGTTCCGTGGGTGGCAAAAAGATTGTATCCTTTTTCAACCAGCATCCTGCAGGAATTTACCAATTCTACCTTGGATCTCATGGGCCCCGTTGAAAGCAATATGTTTTTTTTGGGAAAATTATATCCCACAGACAGCATCGCTTTTAACACAGCTTCATAATAATTGTCGCCGATGCAGCCAACTTCACCTGTGGAAGACATGTCAACGCCAAGGATGGGATCTGCCTTTTTTAGTCTTGAGAAAGAAAATTGAGGAGCTTTACAGCCTATGTAATCAAGATCAAAAATTGACTTATGAGGTTTATCCACAGGTAAGTCAAGCATTATTCTGGTGGCCTGGTCAATCAAATTGGATTTAAGTACCTTAGAAACGAACGGCATACTTCGGGAGGCCCTGAGGTTACACTCGATAACTTTGATGTCGTTGTCTTTGGCAAGGAATTGCATATTGAATGGACCTGATATTTCAAGGGCTTCAGCCAGTTGCTTAGCAATTTTTTTTATCCTTCTGACCGTTTCAAAGTATATCTTCTGTGGGGGAAATACCATGGTGGCATCTCCCGAGTGGACCCCTGCGAATTCAACATGCTCTGATATGGCATAGGAAAATAGCTCTCCCTGCTTCGCTACCGCATCAATTTCAATTTCCTTTGCCTGTTCAATAAATTCGGAAACTACAACGGGGTATTGCTTTGAAACCCTTGTTGCCAGCGTTAGGAAATGTTCCAATTCTTCACTGTTTGATACAACATTCATTGCTGCTCCTGACAATACATAGGATGGCCTGACAAGCAGGGGGAATCCAACTTCTTTGACAAATTCCTTGATTTCACCAAGACTTGACAATTCCTTCCATCGGGGCTGATCGATCCCCAATTTGTCCAGTAGCATGGAAAACTTGTGTCGATTTTCAGCATTATCAATGGAATCAGGCGATGTTCCGAGTACTTTAACATTTGAAGAATGCAGGCGCATGGCCAGATTATTGGGAATTTGACCACCCACTGAAACTATTACACCTTTCGGATTCTCAAGATCGTGGATATCCATTACCCGTTCAAATGTAAGTTCATCAAAGTAAAGCCGGTCGCAAACATCATAGTCGGTGGAAACGGTCTCCGGATTGTAATTGATCATTATTGACCTGTAACCCTGCTCATTTAAGGTCTTCAGGGCATTTACACTGCACCAGTCAAATTCTACACTGCTTCCGATCCGGTAAGCGCCTGATCCAAGTACAATAACAGAAAGTTGATCATCAAAAAAATCAATGTCATGTTCTCCTCCGTGGTAGGTGAGGTAAAGGTAATTGGTTTGTGCCGGATATTCAGCCGCAAGAGTATCAATCTGTTTAACACAGGGCAAAATGTTCCTGCTTTTTCTGTGTACTCTGACAGTATGCATGTTGCTGCTTACGTCTCCTTCCATTACAAGTCTGGCGATTTGGAAATCACTGAAACCTGATTTTTTCGCAGATAATAAGAGCTCATCATTTAGCTGACCGAGGGAGGTAACAGCGATCAGTTCATTTTTCAGATCGAATATGTTTTTTAGCTTGACAAGAAACCATTTATCAATTCTGGTCAATTGATGAATATTATCAACTGAGAAACCTGCATCAAGGGCTTTTTCAATTACCAGGATGCGCATATCAGTAGGCTCCTTTAATTCTTTTTCTAAATCCTCAATGGTAATGTTTTCATTACCGACAAATCCGTGCATACCCTGTCCGATCATACGGATCCCTTTTTGTATTGCTTCTTCAAAGCTTCTTCCAATGGCCATAACTTCACCGACAGATTTCATGCTGGAATCTATCAATTTGGATACACCTGTGAATTTATTGAGGTCCCAGCGCGGGATTTTGCAGACTATATAATCCAGTGCCGGTTCAAAAAATGCAGGGGTGGTCTTTGTAATCGAATTCTTAAGTTCATGCAACCCGTACCCGAGCCCCAGTTTTGCGGCCACAAAGGCCAGGGGATACCCCGTTGCCTTGGAAGCAAGTGCTGATGATCTTGACAACCTTGCATTTACTTCAATTACCCTGTAATCCTCGGATTCAGGATCCAATGCATATTGTACGTTACATTCACCAATGATCCCGATATGCCTGATAATATCAATTGAAAGCTTCCTTAATTTGTGGTATTCGCTGTTGGTCAATGTTTGAGAAGGTGCAACAACAATACTTTCTCCTGTATGGATGCCCAATGGATCAAAATTTTCCATGTTACACACAGTGATACAATTGTCGTACCTGTCCCTTACAACTTCATATTCAACTTCTTTCCACCCTTTCAGGGATTCTTCCACCAGAATCTGATTGGAGTAGGAGAAAGCATTGGAAGCAAGAACCTGTAATTCCCCTGCATTGTAGCAAAAACCACTGCCCTGCCCTCCCAGTGTATATGCAGCTCTTATTATGATTGGGAATCCCAGTTTCTCTGAAGCGCTGTGGGCCTTTTCTATTGAGCTGCAGGCAATGCTGCGGGGAGTCTTTACATTGATCTCTTTTAATTTTCCCGCAAATAACTCCCGGTCTTCAGTGTCCATTATGGCCTGTACCGGTGTTCCCAGTACCTTTACACCATGTTTTTGAAGAATCCCTTCGTTATGAAGAGCGACACCGCAATTCAATGCAGTTTGCCCCCCGAAGGAAAGTAAAATGCCTTCGGGCTTTTCCTTCAGTATTACTTTTTCAACAAAATAAGGGGTCACAGGAAGGAAATAAATCTGGTCCGCCACCTCTTCAGAAGTTTGAACAGTTGCAATATTGGGATTGATCAATACTGTTTTTACTCCCTCTTCGCGCAATGCTTTCAATGCCTGCGAGCCTGAATAATCAAATTCTCCGGCTTCCCCGATCTTAAGCGCTCCGGATCCCAGAATGAGGATTTTATTGAATTTTTCGGTCATTTCATTGCTCGGTTTTAGGTGGATATATCAGACCGCTATCAAGGAGGTCCGGCTTTATTGATCCGGGAGTCAAAAATAGAAAAAAATTATACAGTTTCTTGCAATTATTAAAAAAATGTATAAATTTGCAATTCAAATGTATAAATATACAATATGAAAGACAGGAACAACAGGTTGATGACCATTCGCAGAATGATCAACAGTAGGAATATTTCTTCCCAGGAAGAGTTACTGGATATGCTTAGGAAACAAGGATTCAATATGACCCAGGCAACACTGTCAAGGGATCTGAAATACCTGAAAGTTGCAAAAATGCCTGACAGTGATCGGGGATATATTTATATGCTTGCCGAAAGGAATCTGAACAAACCATCGGGAAATGATGACATCTCAATATCAGGATTTGTATCGATTGATTTTGCGAGGGATATGGCTATAATGAAAACGCTTCCGGGACATGCGAGCAGTATAGCATATGCAATAGACAACATGAATTCCTATGAGGTAGCAGGTACTGTTGCCGGTGATGATACGGTTCTGGTCATTCCCAGGGATGGAGTTGCAAAAAAGGATATTCTGAACCTTTTGAAGAACAGAATATCCGGGTTTAATGAGCGCATGAAAAATTAAGTATTAAGCAGAAAGTAAAAAGAATTCAAATGACTGAAATCAATATATATGTTGCTGGAGCCGGAGATCTGGATTATGTCGGCACCATTCAAAAGGCCATAAAGGATGCCTCTGCAATTAAAGGAACAGGAATCGCTGTCAGAAGCCAGGAATACTTAGCTGATAAGATCCTGGAAGGAAAATCTGTAATCGCTGTGGATGCAAATGGCCGCTGGGCAGGATTTTGTTACATCGAATCATGGGGTCATGATCGGTTTGTCGCTAATAGTGGATTGGTAGTAGACCCTGAGTTCAGGGGGGCAGGACTGGCGGGAGAGATCAAGAGAAGGGCTCTTGAATTATCCTCCGAGCTGTTCCCAAATGCCAAATTATTCGGCCTGACCACAAGTCTTGCTGTAATGAAGATCAACAGCAGCCTGGGGTACTATCCAGTTACATTTTCAGAATTGACCGACGATGAGGAATTTTGGAAGGGATGTGAGTCCTGTCCTTATTATGATATCCTTGTTCGAACAAGGAAGGCGCATTGTCTTTGCACAGGCATGCTCAGGGAAAGTGCTGCTGAGCTGGGTACTTCAAGGGACAGGGATAAAGATGCTGCATAAAACAATAAAATCAAGATGAGTAAAAAGGAAAAAGTCCTGCTGGCTTTCAGTGGAGGTCTGGACACAACTTTTTGTGCCGTTTATATGGCCAGGGAAATGAATTATGAAGTACATACTGCAATTGTGAATACAGGAGGTTTTTCAGGATCAGAACTGGATCAGATTGAAAACCATGCCCGGGATTTGGGAACATGTTCACATGCTGTATTGGATGCTACAGAGGATTATTACACCAGTTGTATCAAATATTTGTTGTTTGGGAATGCCCTTCGCAACAGAAATTATCCCCTTTCGGTAAGTTCTGAGCGCTCATTCCAGGCTATGGCACTTATAAATCATGCGAAAAAGCATGGATTCAATAACATTGCCCATGGCTCTACCGCGGCAGGAAATGACCAGGTGAGGTTTGATCTGACTGCCAGGATCATTGAACCGGGGATAAATGTGATTACCCCCATCAGGAAATTGAAAATATCACGGGAAAATGAGTTAAAATACCTGTCTGATAATGGAATCAGGGTTGATTTAAACAAAGCGAAATATTCTATAAATAAAGGACTTTGGGGTACCACCATTGGAGGGAAAGAAACCCTGACCAGTGATAATGAATTGCCGGGAAGCGCCTTCCCCGGCGGCAAACCTGTAACAGGCACGGATGTTGTTGAATTGGGTTTTAACCAGGGAGAGCCATGCTCTTTAAATGGAAGAACCATGACTCCTGTCGAACTGATAAAAGAGATTGAAATAACCGGTTCTGAATATGCTTTGGGAAGGGATGTGCACGTTGGGGATACCATTATAGGGATCAAGGGACGCGTGGGTTTTTCCGCGCCGGCGGCAAGAATATTGATTGACGCTCATCTTGCCCTTGAAAAACATGTGCTTACCAAATGGCAGCTTTACTGGAAAGAGCAAATAGGAAACTGGTACGGTATGTTTGTTCATGAAGCACAATTTCTGGAACCTGTGATGCGAGACATGGAGGCTTTACTCACCTCCTCACAAAGAAATGTTACAGGAACCGTATCGGTAAGACTCAGGCCATACAACCATTCGATTGTGGGTGTGATAAGTAAATATGATCTAATGGATGACAATATCGCATCCTATGGTGAAGAAAATAAAAGCTGGGATGCAGCCGATGTCGACGGATTTACAAGGCTTATAGGAAATCAGCAAATGATCTGGCACCGCAAAAATACAGAGCGTGATTGAGCCGTAAACTCAGATTTATTTGTTTTATTAAGATTTTTTTGTATGTTATCCATTCGCACACTTCAATGATACAATACTTGAAATTAGAGATTTCCATGCAACGGTAATGCACTGTTGAAGGGTATGGATATACATAAATGAAGAAATATATTGCTTCTTCATTGTCAATTAAATAATGAAACGTATGAAAAAAATTGGAATCATTGGTGCGGGTAACATAGGAGGGGCCATTGCCAGAGGGTTGGTAAATTACAGTGATTTGAATCGCATACAGGTCCATATCACCAGAAGAAAAGGAATTCTTCTTGAAAGTTTCAAAGAACAAGGAGTGATGGTCCATACCAGCAACAAGGAAATTGTGGATGCATGTGAGGTTATTGTAATTGCTGTATTACCTTTTCAGGCTGAGGAAGTTATCAGGGAAATAACACCCTTTTTTAATAAAGATATCCATACATTGGTCAGTGTAGTATCTGCAGTTTCAATCCATGATCTGGAAATTTGGTCAAACAAAATTGTGCCTGTTGTTCGGATCATGCCAAATACGGCTGTTGAATTTGGTGAATCGATGACATGTATTTCTGGTAATCACAGCGCTGCAGAAAAATTAGTTGAAGAGATCTTCAGTCTGATGGGCGCTACCATGGTTATCCAGGAAAAACTTATGCCTGCTGCTACCATTCTTGCAGCATGTGGTATTGCATTTTTTCTGCGCTTTATCAGGGCTGAGACACAGGGAGGGATTCAAATAGGGTTTCATGCGGAGCAAGCAGGTAGGATTGCAGCACAAACAGCCAAGGGAGCTGCACAGATTTTATTGGCTACAGGGAACCATCCTGAAAAAGAGATTGACAAAGTAACAACCCCGATGGGATGTACAATTGCAGGCTTGAATGAAATGGAACATTACGGTCTGAGTTCTGCTCTGATAAAGGGTATAATTACATCCCATGCAGGCATCAATGACCTGAAATGATCAATAAAGAAAAATACATTGACCTGCTGGTTCAACTACTTGCTATTCCTGCCCTGAGCAAACAGGAAAAAACACGGGTTGATTTTCTGGAAAACTGGCTGATAAATGAAGGATTATCAGTAAGAAGGATAAAGAACAATCTTGTTATTTCAGGTGATAATAATATTGGAGGTAAGGAAATCCTGCTTAATTCACACATCGATACAGTTCCGGCCGGGAACGGATGGAATTCTGATCCATTCCTGCCCGAAAGAGATCATAAGCGAATCACGGCACTTGGTAGCAATGATGCTGGAGCTTCGGTGGTGGCCATGCTTGCTGCATTTCTAATGAATGCAGACAAAAATAGGCTTGTAATGGTCATATCGGCAGAAGAGGAAATCAGTGGAAAAAACGGAATGGTTAAAGTTTTACCTGTACTTTCCGGAATAAAATTCGGGATCGTGGGAGAACCCACCCGGATGCAGCCTGCCATAGCAGAGCGCGGTTTAATGGTGATTGATGCTGTTGCCGAAGGAGCAAACGGACATGCTGCAAGAAACGAAGGGATAAATGCCATCTACAATGCACTGGATGACATTATGAAGATCCGGCAATTCCGGTTCCCTGAGAAATCTGAATGGCTGGATGAACCCGCATTGAATGTTACGATTATTAATGCAGGTAAGAATCACAATGTTGTTCCTGCAAAGTGCGAATTCGTAATTGATGTAAGAAGCAACGACAGGTATTCCAATACCAGGATATTAGATATCCTTGAGAATGCATGTGCAAGCACAATCAATCCCCGATCCACACGTCTCAAAAGCTCATATCTGGATCATAGGC
Organism: Bacteroidales bacterium; assembly: GCA_021738565.1. Taxonomy (GTDB): domain Bacteria; phylum Bacteroidota; class Bacteroidia; order Bacteroidales; genus M55B112. The sequence continues at coordinate 68,061 of JAIPBT010000004.1, read as the reverse complement.
ATCCGGTATATTCGGTATTCGAGAAATACCGGTTAAAACCTTTCGGCTCCCAAACATTGTCCGATATGGCATTAATGAGTTTTCCGGCCGTTAAGATCGGGCCAGGTGATTCATCACGCTCACACAGCCCAAATGAATTTATTCTTATAAATGAATTATTTGATGCCATAGAAAAGTATAACAATATAATAAATGAGATATATTCTGTACCACTGTAAGTGAGATGCAGTATTTATTGCTGCAACGACAGATTCATACAACAATTTTGAAAAATGAAGCTCTGGGAAAAAGATAAGAAAACATCAAACAGCATTCTTGAATTTACAATCGGTAAGGACCGTGAATTCGATGCATCACTGGCACCTTTCGATGTGCTGGGATCAATGGCACATGCCTTAATGCTTGGAAAAACGAATATTATCTCAGAAAATGAAGCGACCGAATTATTTGATGCGCTTTTCCATTATTACCCGGTTACTGAAGGGCAGTCATTTGAACTGGATCCTGGTGATGAGGACATTCATAGCCACCTGGAAGGCTATCTTGTAAAAACCATAGGAGAAACAGGCAAAAAAATTCATACAGGCAGATCGCGCAACGACCAGGTGATGGTTGCTATGATATTGTATTTCAGAGAGGAAATGCGCCTTGTTTTGAGCGAAGCAGGTGATCTGATGAACACTCTGCTGGGAAAAGGAAATGAGTTTAAGACCTGTCTTCTCCCTGGCTATACCCATACACAGGTAGCAATGCCTTCTTCATTTGGCCTTTGGCTTGGAGCTTATGCTGAGCGGTTCCTTGATGATATGGAGGAGTTTCAAGCCGTTTATAAGGTGATAAATAAAAACCCGCTGGGCTCAGCAGCCGGTTACGGATCGAGCTTTCCCATAGACAGGGAATTGACCACTCATTTGCTTGGATTTTCTGAATTGATGATTAGTTCGGCAACGGCTCAACTGAACAGATCAAGGATTGAATCCAGAATTGCATCAGGCCTTTCTGCTTTTGCAAATACTTTGTCAAGGCTTGCGAATGATATTGTTTTTTTTATTGGACAGGACACTTCGTTCCTTTCCTTTCCTGATGAATTGACCACCGGTTCGAGCATTATGCCACATAAAAAAAATCCGGACGTTCTTGAATTGATCAGGGCACATTGCAATGTTATTGCACAAAATTATGTAACCTTGAATGGTTTATCTGCCAATTTAATTTCAGGATATCACCGTGATTTTCAATTGACAAAAGAGATGTTGTTTCCTTCTTTCCAGCAGTTGCGAAATTGTCTGAAAATGATGAATTTGATGGTTGAAAATATGCTGCCTGCAGAGGATATTTTGTCAGCGGACAAGTACCAATACGCTTTTTCTGTTGAAGTGGTCAACAATAAGGTAATACAGGGGAAATCTTTCAGGGAGGCATACAGGGAAGTAGCTGAAGAAATTGAAAAAGGTATTTTTAAAACCGGTCCGCGTGTCGATTACACCCATATTGGCAGCATAGGAAATCCCGGAATAGAAATGATAAGAGACAGGTTGATTTCTTTATCAGAGCATTTTTCCATCATGGAACCTGAAGAGGTATTAAATAAGATGAAAACATTTAAAGAAGAGGCATTTTATCACAAATAGAGTGCGCAACCAGTATAACATTAACATAATATTGTATAAATGGAACACAGGGAACTGCTGAAAAACAAGCAACGGATTATTATTAAGATCGGAACAGCACTTATTACGCACACTGATGGCAAGATAAATCTGATCAGGCTGGAGAAATTTGCACGGGTCATTGCCGGATTGAGAAACGAAGGAAGAGAAATCATTCTTGTGACTTCAGGTGCAGTTGGATCTGGCATTGGCATTCTTGACATGGAAAATGAACCGGTGGATATTATTGAAAAACAAGCACTGGCATCGGTCGGACAGGCTGCCCTGTTGAGAATGTATGAAACATTTTTCAAAGAATACAATCAGATCATAGGTCAGGTCTTGTTGACGCGTGACGGGATTGATCACCCGGTTAGGAAAAACAACGCCAAAAACGCCATCGAGAAACTTCTTGCAATGGGTGTAACACCGGTGATCAATGAGAATGACGTCGTTTCAACGGAAGAAATTGAGTTTGGTGATAACGATATGTTATCTGCAATGGTGGCAGAACTGGTCAGTGCCGGATTGCTGATAATTCTGACCACGACCAATGGTGTGTATACTGATAATCCGAAGACCAACAGCGACGCGAAACAGGTGCCAAAAGTAATGAAAGCAGGGAATGACTTAAAAGACGTTGTTACGGAGGGTAAATCCGAAATGGGATCGGGCGGTATGCGCTCAAAAATTGATGCCGCTGAACTTTGCAGACAGAAGAATATTGATGTTGTGATCGCTGACGGCACCGATGCCAATGTTATTTATGAAATATTGAATGGAAGCGAGCATGGCACACATTTCGTGAGCAGGTCAACAGATTTAAAATCCGATTAAAATGAATATTTATGAAGGAAGTAATTGAAATTGGGAAAAGAGCAAAAGAAGCATCGTATGAATTGGCACATCTGGATACAATAGCCAAGAATAATATCCTGGAACAGGTTGCACAGGAATTGATAAAGCAATCGGCATCAATTCTTGAAGCCAACAAAACGGACCTGAAAAATGCAGACAAAATTGGACTGGAAGGAGCCATTGTGGATCGCCTTACGCTCAATAACAAGAGGATAGAAGGGATTGCTGAAGGCCTGAATCAGGTTGCTGCCCTGGATGACCCGGTCGGACAGGTCATTGAAATGAATAAAAGACCGAATGGTTTGATGATCGGGAAAAAACGTGTTCCACTGGGTGTGGTCGGTGTAATATATGAATCCAGACCCAATGTAACAGCAGATGTTGGCGGGTTGTGCATTAAAACCGGGAATGTTTGTGTGCTGAGGGGCGGCAAGGAAGCGTTTCATTCCAACATGGCTATTGTTACTGTTTTCAGAAATGTAATTGATTCCATGGGAAATAATCCCGATATGATCCAGCTGATTACAGATACAACCAGGGCAAGTTCTGTAGCCTTGATGAAGCTGAACGAATACCTTGATATTCTTATACCAAGAGGGGGAGCCGGTCTTATCCAGGCAGTGGTAAATAACAGCACGGTACCGGTTATTGAAACCGGTGTGGGGAATTGTCACCTCTTTGTAGATGCCTCTGCCGACCTTGAAATGGCAACGAAAATAGTGGTGAATTCAAAGACCCACAGGCCGGGAGTATGCAATGCGGCAGAAAGTCTGCTGGTTCATTCGGCGATTGCAGACGAGGCGATTCCTCTCATTGGAAAAGCACTTGTTGATGCTGGTGTAGAAATACGCGGTGATGATAGGGTCTGTTCATTATTGAAAAATGCAAAACCAGCCACAGATGATGACTGGGGAACGGAGTACCTGGACATGATCATTAGTGCAAAGGTAACCGGTTCGGTACAGGAAGCGGTTTCCCATATCAATACCTACGGATCTTCCCATTCAGAGTCTATTATTACTTCTGATTACGGCAATGCGCAGTATTTTCTTGAAATGATAGATGCTGCTGCTGTTTATGTTAATGCTTCCACAAGGTTTACAGACGGATTTGAATTCGGTTATGGAGCAGAGATCGGTATAAGCACACAAAAGCTTCATGCTAGGGGCCCCATGGGATTGAATGAATTGACCACCATTAAGTATATTATATATGGAAACGGACAGGTAAGGGGTTAAACCTTCCTGGACTGTTCTATCATATCTATGAAATCATCGAAAAGGTGTGCTGTGTCAGTAGGACCGCCGGATGCTTCGGGGTGGAACTGCGTGGAAAAGAATGGCTTTTTACGATGTCTCATTCCTTCATTGGTACGGTCGTTCAGATTGATGTAAAGAGGTTCCCATTCATCCCCGAGTGTCTCATTGTCAATAGCAAAACCATGATTCTGGGAAGTTATGTAGGCCCTGTTGGTGTCGACCTGTAAAACAGGCTGGTTATGGCTTCTGTGTCCGTATTTTAACTTGTAGGTATCGGCATCTGCCGCAAGGGCCATTAACTGGTTGCCCAGGCAAATACCAAATATTGGAACATCTTCATTAAACGCTTTGGCAAGACTTGTTATGGCAGGTTGACACATTTTAGGGTCTCCAGGTCCGTTGGAAACAAACAAGCCGTCATAATCCTCTGAAGATATGTCGTGATCGTAAGGGACCCTGATTACCGTAGTATCTCTATCCAGCAGGTAACGTATGATGTTGTATTTTACTCCACAGTCAAGCAAAAGTATCTTATGTTTGCCGTTGCCGTAGATTTGTTTTTTGTCCACCGTAACCTGCTGTACAAGGTTTGTCGTATTCGGATCATACCATTCTGGCTCCTGTTCATCGAAAATTACCTTCCCAAGCATGGATCCCTTTTCCCTTAGAATTTTTGTAAGCATGCGCGTGTCAATACCGAAAATTCCGGGTATCTCATTTTCCTTAAGCCAGTCTCCAAGACTTTTTTCTGCATTCCAGTGGGAATAATCAACAGAATAATCACTGATGACAAGGGCTGATATGTGCAATGTATGTGATTCGAAAAAACGGTACAAGTTATTTTCTTTATCATCATGGGGAACACCATAGTTCCCCACTATCGGATAGGTAAGAACCAGTATTTGTCCCCTGTAGGAAGGATCAGTAAGACTTTCAGGATAACCGGTCATAGCAGTATTGAATACTACTTCTCCGGCTGTGCTGCCATCATAACCAAATGAATATCCTTCAAAGCTGTTGCCATCCTCTAATTTGAGTATGATCTTATTGTATTTCATAGATTAAAATAACAGGTACCTAATCTTTGGTCAGCTTTTCCAGCATGTCATCTATCTGTTCAGGAGCCAGTCGCTTGGCAATGATCCTTTTATCTTTATCCAACAGCAATAAATAAGGGAAGCTGGTCAGGTTGTAAAGGACCCTGAAATTATTGTCATAGGGACTCCAGCAATTGGTCCAGTCATATAATTCATGCTCATTTAGAAAGTCTATCCATTTAACTTTTCCTTCAACAGAATTTATGACATGAATGGAGAGTACTTCCAGTCCTTTGTCCTTATATTTTTTAAAAACTTCGTATAATTTTGGTGTGGATTTTTGGCAGTGTCCGCAATCTGCTTCCCAGAAGTACAGAATTGTATATTCAGCATCTATGTCTGACAGACTGAAAGTATATCCCACATGCGGATCCTCTTTGATTTGCTGGTCCATTTCAGCCATATGGATATGTTCTTTAGGCAGTCCCCTTAATTCAAAATCCGGAGCAATTTCACCAATGAATGTGTGTTTGCTTTTTTCGAGATTCTCCTTGAGCTTTTCAATGTATTCTTTGTCACTCCAGTGAGCTTCAGGTATGTAATATTTTTTAGCGATATGAAAATATACTTTGTCCATACCCATTATTTTGCTTTCCGCAAAATTATTGAACAGCGTGATCAACATATATCTGAAGATCGCCTCATTGGCCCTGGATCTTTCAATTAGAAAATCCACTGCAGCAATTAGCGAATCAGGATGCGAGGGGACAACTTTATTGATGTAATTTTTAATTTTGGCATCATAGAGTGGCGTATGAAGAAGGCGAATATCACCCACATTAAAATTGTCGAAATAGTGGTTCTTATAAAAGGCATAACGGATTGAATCCTTTTGCTTCTGTGTGCCTTTCAGAATTGATTCAGGAGCAGTATTATCCCTCATTGCCATCAAAAAAGTTGCAAAGAACGTACCCTTGTAATCAAAGATCATCATATCCACATACTGGGAGATTTCATCATTGAGTTTTTCCATCATGCTTGATATCCAGCTGGAATCAGAAACTGTTTTGGCTTCAGCCAACTGTTTTATATAGCTTTCCTGCTTTCCTCTTCTTTTCGCCAGAAAATTTTTGTATTTATAAAAACCTTTGTTATCCACTGATCCGGTGAAAGTGGTCTTTTTTACGAAGTCACTTGCGTTGGTGGTTATGCTGAAAAATTGATCCCTGTTGATCATAAAATCGAAATAATTGTTCTGATCAAAAAACATTACATACAATCCACCATCAAATGGTTTTTCTCCTTTAAACACTCCGGTGCCTGAAGAATTTAATATTATGGTGTCTTTAGGGATCATCCTGGTGGTGAAATATTCGGCAAGAATGACTTGCTTGTTCGCAAAATCAGGGGCATTCAATTCTATTTCATATCCCTGTCCGTATGATAAAGCGCTGAAATACAACATTCCTAAAAATGCAGATTGTAATCTAATTCTTCTTTTTCTCATATTGTATGAATTTAAAGGTCCAAATTTAATGATAATAAGACAATTTCTTGTCTCAGTTGTTCTCAATATCAAGGTTTGTGCCATTCTTATAACTGTGAAACAGCTGTATTTATTGATGTAAAACAGCATTCATTTTTTGGCACAGGTAAAAAATGAAGCTACCTTAGATTTCTCATTTGACTGATTTCACAAAACCAATTCATGATACCATGTATACACTGAATGAAGCACAACAACTGATTGACAGACACCTTAAAAACATAAAATTTCCCGAAGAACCGGCAGAATTATATGATCCGGTAAGATACATCCTGTCAATTGGAGGAAAGAGGGTGAGGCCAGCACTTGTTCTTCTTGCCTGTGACATGTTTGCAGGTTCAGTGGATTCTGCACTCCATCCAGCCACAGCGGTTGAGATATTCCATAATTTTACCCTGTTGCATGATGATATAATGGACAAGTCGGAACTGCGCAGGGGAAAAGATACAGTTCATATCAAATGGAACAACAATGTTGCGATTTTATCCGGTGATGTAATGTCTATCACGGCCAGTCGGTTGTTGAATAATTCTCCTGGTGCAGTACTCAGGGGCGTGAATGATGTTTTTACCAAAACGGCGATCCAGGTATGTGAAGGACAGCAAATGGACATGAATTTTGAGAAAGAACAAGTGGTTGAGGAATCATCGTATCTGAAAATGATTGAATTGAAAACGGCGGTATTGATTGCCGCCAGTTTAAAGATTGGAGCAATGCTTGGAGGCGCAGCAGAAAAAGATGCTGAAATTCTTTACAATTTTGGCAGGGACCTTGGTATTGCCTTTCAGCTGCAGGATGACTTGCTGGATACCTATGGCGACCCTGACCTTGTTGGCAAGAAGCCCGGTATGGATATAGTTGACAATAAAAAAACCATGTTAATGATCATGGCCCTTGAAGGTGGAAATGATGGTCAGAAGGAAGAACTGATCCATTGGTTATCAGCTGAAGTATTCGATCCCGACAGGAAAATTTCTGAAGTAGTAAGGATCTTCAATGAACTTGATATAAAAAGCAAGGTTCAGGAAAAAATCAAACATTACTACGATAATTCCTTGTCACACCTGAAGGATCTTAATTGTCCGGACGAGCGAAAGACTGAGCTATATAATTTTGCCTGTAACCTGATGAAAAGGAAGAAATAAACATTGCATCAGAATCCCAGTTCCAGCATTTTATCTTCCTGGTCATAGGCTCTTAAAAGCATTCTAAGTTCCTCTATCTGGGCCATGGTCTCATACATCTCCTGTTGAACTGAAGATTGATCATTGCTTTTCAGTGAATTAAAATATGCCAATTCATCTGAAAGGACTTCAAAATATTCTGAAATGATCTTATTGGCCTTTTCCGTTTCCCCACACATGTAATAAGCTTCTATTATTCCCTCATGATGCATGGTTGTTCCATCTTGCCGTGGGAAGGTGAGCCCGGCAATAAACCTGTCATAAGGAACCACATCATGGGGACCCAGCTCCATACATCTGTCGAGTACCTCTATTGCCTTGTCCCTTTCACCATTTTCAATAAGCGCAAGTGCAAGACGGGTATGGAGGCTTCTGAAACGGATCACAGATAATGTACGTATTGAATAATAATCAAGTCTTACATCGTCTTCATTCATTCTTCCCCAGGTGAACTTATTCATTACAATATCGTACATTTTATCAGGATCAATGCGGCCCATAACGAGGATACTTTCCCGTGGAGTTTTAATAGGGACAACCTGGTATGATAACCCGTCGAGCTGGTAATAATCCTCAAATCCCATACTGCCATCAAATCCGCCGGCAGAAAAATATATGGGCCTTTTCCAGTCGTTTTGCGCAAATATGTCAAGTTGTGCCATATTGCCTTTTAAGATCTGGCTGTTGGGGGTAAGCTCGATTCTCAGATCCTGTTCAATAAGATCAGCGTTTTCAGGGCTTACAATATTATTGTCAATGGCTGTCGCAGAATCTGTTTCAATAACAATTTTATGGGTGGGAATATAATCTACCTTGTCACCATTTCTAAGGGTCAATTTTGTGCGGGGATCATTACTGACAATAAAATTAATGATGTAATCCACCGTTGCCCATCTTTCATTTTCTCTTACAAATACGGAATTGTTGGTACCATCCCTGTACTTGGAATTCGGCAGTGATATTGGAAGGGGTTCCGATTCATATGCCTTCATTTTCATCTGGTCAATATGCCACTCAGTATTGAAAAGCATCATATTGACAACACGAACATCTGTTCGCACTCCTTCAACCTCCTGGATGTACCACAATGGAAATGTATCGTTATCCCCAACCGTATAAAGTATGGCGTTGTCATCACAGGATTCAAGGTAATTTTTTGCAATATCCCTGGCAACGTATCTTCCGGAACGATCATGATCGTCCCAGTTTTGGGTTGCCAGTAACATTGGACCTCCCAGGAATGCAATGATTAAACTAAAGATTACCGACAGCTTTCTGTTTAACCACCTTTGAATCAGTGCTGCCAATCCGGCAACGCTCATTCCTACCCATATTGAAAAGGCATAGAATGACCCTGCATATGCATAATCCCTTTCTCTTGGCTGGAAAGGAGGCTGATTCAGGTAAACAACAATGGCTAAACCGGTAAGCACAAAAAGTATTAAAATGATCCAGAAATCCTTCACATGGTTTTTCAGATGAAAGAACATACCGAACAAGCCAAGGATCAATGGTATAAAGTAATAGGTGTTTCTTGCAGGATGAGTTTCCATCTCCACCGTCAGATCACTTTGATTCCCCAGGTGCGCTTTGTCTATGGCCTTGATGCCACTGAGCCAGTTTCCGTTCAATATTCCTCCGTGCCCCTGATTATCATTTTGCCGTCCGACAAAATTCCACATAAAATAACGCAAATACATGTGTCCAACCTGATACCTGAGAAAGAATTCGATGTTGTCCAGGTAGGTTGGTTTCCGGGGATCATCTATGGAACCATATTGTACGTAGGCCTGACGGTGCTGGGATGACCTGCTGTACATCCTGGGGAGTAAGATCTTTCCTCCCTCGTATTGCACTTCTGCCCTCCGGTAAGCAATTTCATATTTGTTGGTCTCCTTGTTCAGGGTATATACGGGTTTGTTGTAATCAACAGATTCGACTTCCTGGTTGTACTGGCTTCCGAACAGCAATGGGCTTTCCCCATATTGCTCCCTGTTCAGGTAAGAGAGAAGGGCAAATGCATTATCAGGCCGGTTCTCATTCATTGGAGGTTCGGCACTTGACCTGATGATGATCAAAGCATATGAAGAGTAACCGATAATGATTACAACAAGGCTGACAAGGATGGTATTGAGAAGCAATTGCTTCTTCTGGAATTGTGTTCTGTAAATCCCGAAGGCCAGTATGCCAAATAAAGTAATAGTGTAAACGACCAGACCCGTATTGTAATGCAGGTTAAATGTGTTGGTAAATATAAATTCGAACCATGTTCCTATTTTAACCAATCCGGGAATAATGATGTACATGATCGATCCCAGGATCAGTACAGCGACTGAAAACGCCATTATGACACCTTTTCTTGTCACCTTATATTTTTTAAAGTAGTAAACAAGAACAATGGCAGGAATTGCAAGCAGATTCAGGAGGTGTACTCCAATAGAAAGTCCAATCAGGTAGGCGATAAGAATCAACCACCTGTTTGAATGTGGATTATCCGCAATATTTTCCCATTTCAGGATGGCCCAGAAAACAACTGCTGTAAACAGAGATGATGTTGCATAAACTTCTGCTTCAACTGCTGAAAACCAGAATGTGTCTGAAAATGCATAGGCAAGTGCCCCAACAAGCGAGCTTCCAAGGACTAACATGAAATTTGTAACGGTATGGTCACTTTCACTTCTGATGAATATCTTTTTTAACAGGTGTGAGATCGTCCAGAAAAGAAACAAAATGGTGAAGGCGCTGCTTAAGGCAGATAATGTATTGTACATTTTTGCAACGTTGGCGGGATCACTGGCAAAAAGAGAAAAGATCCTTCCGATTATCATATAAAGAGGGGCTCCGGGAGGATGTCCTATCTGCAATTTATAGGAACTCGCTATAAACTCCCCGCAATCCCATAGACTAACGGATGGCTCTATTGTTAACAGGTATACAACAAGAGCCACCAAAAAACCAAACCAACCCAGTATGAGATTATATTTCCTGAAACTATTCATTTTCATTCTTGTACCTTTTTTGAGTTTTCGAATTTACAGCTTTTTCATTTGTTATCAGGACAGAAAATAAAAAAACACTTATTTCATCTAAAAAATTGACGATTTCACCGGGGAACCATATATTTGTTATCCTACAAAATGAACTGTCATGGTAAACAAGCGAATTTCACGTCATGATGATGTGACATATTCAACGCATCCCGAATTTGAATTTGAATATGAAAACATCAGGGAACCGGATACACTGCCCCCGGAAGAACAGGATCTTACGATTTCATTGTCAAAAAGAAAAATGGATGGTTGTCTGGTGACATCTGTTACAGGTTTTTCCGGAAAAAGGGTGGATCTGCTTGACCTGGAACAGGAGCTTAAGAATGTTTGCAGAAGTGAAGGAACTACCAGGATGTATGATGTTGTTTTGTTCCGGGATGTAAGAAAAAGGGCTTATGTATATTTACGGAACCAGGGATACAAGGTGCGTTTCAAGGATTCATAAGAACTTGTTTGATAATTTGATACGTACACTGGTAAAATCATTTCCCGCTATAATATATCTGATCATTTCTTTTGATGCATCTGCACAGTTTTATGAATATGGCCAGGATGCCGGCAATCTGAAATGGAACCATTTTTCTAGTAAAAATTACCAGCTTATTTACCCGGTCGGACTGGATAGCCTTGCTATGGATTTTGCTGATAAACTGGAATATTTCTACCCTTACCAGGCAGAAAAGCTTGATTGCTCTCACAAAAAGATCCCGGTTGTGTTTCATAACGAATCCAGCTTCTCAAATGGAGTATTTGTCTGGGCCCCCAGGCGACTGGAAGTATTTACAAATCCGAATCCGAATGGATATCCGCAGGACTGGCTTACCCAGCTTGTACTGCATGAAGGGAGACATGCTTTCCAGGTCTCTAAGCTTGAACAGGGTTTTACAAAGGGATTGACATATATTGCAGGAGAACAGGCTATTGGAGCTGTTACAGGATTGCTGCCCATGTGGTATCTTGAAGGAGATGCTGTAGATGCCGAAACAAGATTCTCATTTTCAGGAAGGGGACGCCAGCCTTCATTTGAAATGGGTACGAAGGCACTAATGATGGAAAAGAGAGGGCCCTATAAATTTTCAAAGGCAGTGCTGGGATCCTACAAGGATTATGTCCCTGATCACTATCAGCTGGGATACCTTCTTGTAAGGTATGGAAGGCGAACATACGGAGATGAATTCTGGCAGGATTTTGAGGAATATGCCGCAAGGAAGCCTTTTCTCCTGTCACCAACAAGGTTCAGCATCAGGAAATATGGCGTACAATCAAAAAAACAGTTGTACAGGGATGCCCTGAATGCTTACCGGGAACACTGGCAGTCTGTTTCAGTCAAAAAGGATAATAAAACGGCCAGGGCATGGAGCAATACGCAAAAAAAGTACCATACAAATTATAATTTCCCCCAGTTTATTGGCAATGACAGGATCATCGCACTTAAATCCGGGTACGATCAGATCCCTGAATTTGTGATTATCGACAGTACCGGGGAAGAAGAACGGGTATTCCGGCCCGGATTCATGAATTCCGGCCGGTTCTCATACAGCAATAAAATGATCGTTTGGGATGAGTGGGTCCCCGACATCAGGTGGAGCAACCGGAATTATTCGTTGATCAGGCTCTATGATGTTGAAAAATCCTCAGTCACAAACCTGGGAGAAAAGACAAGGTATTATTCACCTGTATTTGCAAAAGAGGGAGATAGAATTGCAGTTATTGAACAACAAACAGACCATACATTTTACCTAGTGATCCTCGATTTAGAAGGTAATGTATTGTTAAAGAAAAGGTCACCTTCTGATATGTTCATTCAGCATCCAGCCTGGACAGATAAGGATTCAGCGGTCGTCATTACTTCAAGCGATGAAATGGGAGAATATATTTATTCTTTTCATATTGGTCAAAATAGATGGACCAGGTTGTATCATTCCGGGTATGATGACATGTCCTGGCCTTTTGTGGATGGTGCAAGGATATATTTTAGCTCAACCCGCACAGGTACAAACAATATCTTTTATTACATTACAGGAGAAGGTTCTCTCTACAGGGTTTCTGATACGGATTTTGGTGGTTTTGAGCCTGCAGTCGATACCTCCGGACACAAACTTGCATGCGCGGAGTACCATGCAGATGGATATGATATTGTTGTAAGAAACATTCAATCCAACCAGGTTGCGGCAGCAAATGAAGTGCCAGACAGCACCAGGCAACTCGATTTTCGGTCGACGCCTGCAGAACAGAAACTGATCCACGGTTCCTTCCATATTGCAAAGGGGAATTATTCACCCAGGCCCTATCGCAAATTATGGAATTCGGTCAATGTGCATTCCTGGTTGCCGCTGTATTTTGATTATATGCATCCTGAATCAGCTCTGATCCCGGAACAATTGCCGGTTAGCCTAGGATTTACAATTCTCTCTCAAAACCTTTTGAGTACTGTAACAGGCATGATGGCCTATGAATACAAGGATAAATTCCATTACTTTCATTCAGGGGTCAGGTTAAAAGGGAGGTTCCCTGTAATTGATCTCCAGACGTCCCTGGGCGGGAAACCGCTCGTACATGCAATTGATCCGAATGATGAACCGCCTGTCGGGGCAGACAGAAAAAGAATTTCTGCAATTTCATATTTGCCGCTCAGGTTGAATACAGGGAAATTTATTACCGTAATACAACCACAACTGACATACATATATACCTCCGACCTTTTTCCCAACGAAAACAGATCAGGTTATATAAGCGGGTCACATCGAACCCAGGTGCGTTTGTATGCAGGAACGTACCTTAGAAAAGGGTACAGGGACATTCTGCCAAGATTTGGCATAACCGGGATTGCCAGCTTTACAAGTGCGCCGTTTGACCAGATCAACCTGGGAAGTATATCTTATGCAGGATTGAATTTGTACCTTCCCGGTATCCTGAAACACCAGACATTGAAACTCAATTTCCACAGGCAAATACAGAATCCTGAAAGATATTTCATGGGCAATGTGATACCCCTGCCACGGGGGATGAGCGATATACTGGGGATGGACCTGAAATTGTTTTCGGCCGATTATACTTTTCCTTTGCTGTACCCCGATCTTGTTATCGAACCATTGTTATTTCTGAAAAGGATCAGGGGGAATCTTTGGTTGGATTATATGAATGGGGAAAATGTAAGGATCACAGATCCGGCTCTTGCGCTTGAGAACAGGGAATATTGCTCTTACGGGGTTGACCTGGTATTTGATTTTCACGTATTCAGGTTTGTTTTTCCGATTTCAATGGGAGGAAGAGTGGCCTATTTACCGAATAGAGAAGAATTTGTGCCGGAATTTATTTTTTCACTGGATATTGATTGATGAACATTACTTTCCCTGAAGATCATATCTTTGCATGTTATAATGGCACAGCTTTTTTCATACGGTCCGAAAAATATCAGGGAGTTTGTCAGAACCAATCTCCCTGCAATCCTTTATACCGTTATTTTTCACCTGGCCGTAGCCATTGTTCTCGTTCTCTTTAAGGTCCAGGGATTAAATGAAGACAGGGAATTGGGGGTCATGCTCGATTTTTCAGATGAGACCACTCTTGAGGAAATGCTGAACAAAGAAAATATTGACATTCCTGCAGAATGGATTGAGCAGGTATATGACGCAAGGGAGCAGGCCAGCAACCGGGCTGTTAATCTTGATGACCTGGCAAAAAGTGATATTTCAACTGAAGACTATGTCAACCAACTCCTTGATGAACTCGAGGCACAAAAGGATGAAAAATTTCTTGAGGACCGTGAAAAATGGAGGGAGATTATCTCTTCTTACGTATATGAAAAGGAACCACTGGATCAGGCGGTGAAGAAAGACGAAGAAGACCAACCTTTTACAGGTCCCACAAACATTACTTATTCTTTTAAAACTGATCCTAAAGACAGAAAAAAACGGGAACTTACCATTCCGGTTTATCGCTGTGAGGGCTCTGCTCTTGTAGTAATCGACCTGGGAGTAAGGCAGGATGGAAGCGTTTCCGGAACTTCCCTGGTCAGCGTGGAAACGATAAATGAACCGGACTGTTTTATTGAGGCAGCAGAAAATGCTGCCCTGACATCAAGGTTTTACAGTGATTTCAATGCCCCGGAAAAGCATGTTGCGAGGGTAACTTATCAATTTATTGCGCAGTAATCTCCCGGAATTATCATTGTGCAGATCCTGAGAACAACCTGTTCGCTGTTTCAGCAATCGTGCCTGTATTGTGATCGCGCATACACCTGAAATGATCTTTTGGACATGCTTTCTTTCCCAATTTGGAACATGGCCTGCACTTTAATCCGCTTACCTCGAAATTAACAGAAAGATTATCAGGTATATAAGCGCTCATACCGAATGCCGGCGTGGTATTGCCCCAAACCGTTACAATTGGCTTTTTAAATGCTGCAGCAATATGCATCATTCCGGTATCATGGGTAATTATGCAGACCGACTGGCGTATGACGGAAGCTGACTGGTTGATGTTCCAGGTACCGCATCCGTTGAATATTAACCGGTCAGCCAAAGCATCTGAGATGATCTTACCGGTGTCCCTGTCCTCCATTCCCCCGGAAAGAACCAGGGGATATTTCAAATCGCGGGCTATATTGATCAGCTGGTTTACCTCAAGTTTCTTTGTATGATGCTTTGCTCCTGTAACCAAAACAATATAACCTTGTTTGAAAGAATCAGGAAAAATACCCGTGTCGATTTCGTCTTCATCGGGGATATAGTAATCCAATCCTTTTTCATCATTTACAACATCAAATATCCTGACTGTATCGAGGTATCTTTCTACGATATGTTTTATTGAAAATGTATTGATCTTCAAATTGACCATCAACCATTTTTTGATGTTTTGTTTATGTACCGTGAAGTACATTTTTTTTAAAGAGCGCTTGATATTCAGCGATCTGAAATTGTTCTGGAGATCAATGATGTAATCAAAGTTTTCATTCTTCAATGATGCTACTGTGGTATTCATGTTATCTTCCAGTGCATGAACCTTTGTGATATGCGGATTTTCCTTCAGAATGTTTAAGTAGGCTGGCCGGGTCAGATAATGAATTTCCGAGTCTTCCACCTGCTCTTTAAGGCATCTTATTACAGGTGAAGTGAGCACAATATCTCCGATCGAACTGAATCTGATAACAAGGTATTTAATCATTTATTGAATTTCCTTGACAAATAAAAGTATTGATAGCCAGTATTCCATACTGGTTATATTTACTGGCAACAATGATTTTGTTCCTCTTGCACCTTCAGTGGTATCAGGGGCAAATACGGATTTATATTTATCATCGACACCGGATACCAGTTGCTCCATGTAAGGATATTCAGATCTGGTTGAACCTACAAGAATCGGTTTTTTGAGGCTGTCCAATGAATTTTCAATTTCCATTTCAGGCAAGAAGAATTCACCAGGACTCAGTGCCACAACTGCCTTGACTTCAGGGATCTCTGCTGCTGCTTTCAGTGCCAGGGAACCGTTCGCTCCTGCACCAAGCAGCGTTACACTTTTTCCCGATATTTCCAGGGCATATTCGATAGATGCCTGTATATCATTTTCAATCATATTATAGGAAATAGTGCGCTCCTCCATCCTTGCCCTGTTGGCAGTTTCATTGACAATGACATTGGAATTGCCACCATTGCGGAGATCCGGTACAAGGCAATTGTAGTTCATTTTTTGAAACCATGAAACAATATCCAGGAATTCTCCACGGCTGGATCCCTGCTCGTGCAAAAGCAACAGGAAAGGAAGTGAGTCAGATTTCATATAGAGGTCGGCTGTGATCAGGAGGCTGTCGCTGGAATAGTAAGTTACCTCTGACCGCCCGAGCTGGGAGTATGTAGATCCGGCTATCAGCAACATGATGATTACTAAATATAACCTGGGATCAAATGGATTTGATTTATTATTTGGCACTTTCAGTGAGAACTATGATCTTGTTGTTTTTTGCTTCTATTACTCCTCCGTCAATCTCAAAGGTTTCTCTTTTTCCGTTCCCTCCGAGTACTTTTACCGTCCCCTTTTCCAGGGTGGAGATTATGGGAGCATGATTTTCCAGTATTTCAAATGATCCTTTTGAACCGGGCACCTGAATTTTCTCTACTTCTCCTGAAAACAGTTTGCTATCCGGCGATATAATTTCAAGTAACATAATTTATTTTATCAAATAACAGCATATTATTTTGACTCTGCCAGGATCCTGTCGCCTTTTTCAATGGCATCATCAATCGTCCCGACCAGGTTAAAAGCAGCCTCGGGATATTTATCCACCTCACCGTCCATGATCATGTTGAACCCTTTGATAGAGTCTTCAATGGATACAGAGACACCATCAAGGCCTGTAAACTGGGAAGCAACATGAAAAGGTTGTGAAAGGAATCTCTGGACCCTCCTGGCGCGGTGCACAATAAGCTTATCTTCTTCTGACAATTCATCCATACCAAGGATGGCAATTATATCTTGTAGTTCATGGTAACGTTGCAGCAGTATTTTAATACGCTGGGATGTTTCATAGTGCTCTTTGCCAACAACATCCTCCGAAAGGATCCTTGAATTTGAATCCAGAGGATCCACAGCAGGGTATATTCCGAGTGATGCAATTTTCCTGTTAAGTACTGTAGTGGCATCCAGGTGGGCAAACGTGGTTGCAGGAGCGGGGTCGGTCAGGTCGTCAGCTGGGACATATATTGCCTGAACAGATGTAATGGAGCCGTTTTTGGTTGATGTGATACGTTCCTGCAAAAGCCCCATTTCGGTTGCCAGTGTAGGCTGGTATCCAACTGCTGAAGGCATGCGCCCAAGGAGGGCCGAAACTTCTGATCCTGCCTGTGTAAACCGGAAAATATTATCCACGAAAAAGAGGATGTCCCTTCCTCCGCCTTCTTCATCACCCCCATCACGGAATGACTCTGCAACAGTGAGGCCGGAAAGCGCAACTGTGGCACGTGCTCCGGGCGGTTCATTCATCTGTCCGAATACAAGTGTTGCCTGCGATTTCTTTAATAGTTCAAGGTCAACTTTATCCAGGTCCCAGGAGCCCTGTTCCATGGATTTTTCAAATTCTTTTCCATATTTAATGACTCCGGATTCGATCATTTCACGCAGCAGGTCGTTGCCTTCCCTGGTTCTTTCACCCACACCTGCAAATACCGATATTCCCGAATACTTCTTTGCAATATTGTTGATCAACTCCATGATAAGAACCGTTTTCCCGACACCGGCACCACCAAAGAGGCCGATCTTTCCTCCCTTGGCATAGGGTTCCAGAAGATCAATAACCTTAATACCTGTAAAAAGAACTTCGGTATCGGTTGACAACTGGTCAAATGCAGGAGGACGGTTATGAATCTCGTAACCCCCTTTTTTATCGATCTCTCCGATACCATCGATGGCTTCTCCTACAACATTGAGGAGCCGCCCCTTGATCTGCTCTCCTTTTGGCATTGTTATGGATAACCCGCTGGCCAGCACTTCCAATCCACGCTGAAGCCCGTCAGTGGAATCCATAGCAATGGTACGCACGGAATGTTCTCCTATGTGTTGCTGGCACTCAACAATAAGAATGGAACCATCTTCCCTTTTGACTTCCAAAGCTTCATGGATATTCGGAAGTTCATCGCCCGATTCATCAAAACCAACATCGACAACGGGGCCGATTACCTGGATTATTTTTCCTTTCTTTGACATGGATCTTTATTTTACCCGATATTCTATACTTGAAGAAACAAATTTAGTATTTTTTATTTTAAGTTGAGTGGCTGATGTTATTTCTGCATAAACTTGATGGCTCCCCAATTTTTCTTATCTTTATTCGTTCAATGTTGTATATCTAAAAACTATTCAGTTACAATTATGGCAGGCTTAGCATTCTTGTTCGGGATGATCCCGGAAACCACAAAAGTGGAAACTGAAGATGATCAGTTGTGGGCTGATTTCAGAGCATACAAGGAATATGAAAGTTCTGATGAGTTGAAACATTTTAATACATTGGAAAAGGAGGTGAAATCTGATGATTTTGCAAGTAGAAAAAAACAGATACTGAAAGAAAAATACAAGGGTTCAGAAGAGCACAACAGGGAAATTCAATACAGGAAAATGAGCAGGAAGTTCAGAAAGGCAGAAGAAAAACCTGATGAACTCACAAAACTTGAAGAAGAAATTAATTCAGAAAATTTTCAAAAAAGGAAAGAATACCTTTCAATGAAGCCCAGGGAGCGTTATGAGACTACTGAGGAATACCGGAAGGAATCGGAATACAAGGAACTGAAAGAATCTGACAAAATAACCTGGTACTTCAAGACCAGGAAAAAATATCCGTTTGCTGAAATTGAAAAATTAGATGAAACTTTTAACGAATCCTTTTCCAATGGCAAACTTGATAATAAAAAATGGATAACCAGGTACTACTGGGGAGATGCAATACTCAATGAGCCTTATACAATGGCCGATGATAAAAGCTATCCCACCGATGGTAAAAATATTGAGTTCTCCGATAATAAGCTTCACATAATTACAAAGGAAGAAGCAGCAGAAGGCAAGAAATGGGACCCTGTGCATGGTTTTCTGAATGATACTTTTGGCTATACATCGGGGTTGATCAGTACAGGAAAATACTTCAGACAAAAATACGGACTATTCAAAGCAAAGATCAAAATGTCTTCATCAAATGTGTCACAGGCCTTCTGGATGGTTGGTGACAACATTGTTCCCCACATTGACGTGGCGAAATATGAAAAAGGGAAATTGCATTCAGATTATTTCTGGACGTCTTCAGATGGTAAAATTCCTTCAAAATCCATTACCAAAACAGGTGGGTCCAGATTCACCAGTGATTTCTATATTTTTTCCCTGGAATGGGGTCCTGAAAAACTGGTCTGGAAGATCAATGACAAAGTATTTAAAAAGCAGACTTCAAATGTTCCCCAGGATGAAATGTACATGGTTTTCAGTACCTTATTAAAGGACCGGGCCAGTGGAGAAGGATTGCCTGCTGCAATGGAAATTGACTGGATAAGGGTCTATAAGCTGAAAGATCAGCCATAAATCCCTTATCCCACTGGTCAAAGTCTGACATCATTTACGGTTCTGTAATTATTAAATCCGGATTATTTGAAAAACCATTGAAGCCATTGTATAAAAAGGCTGCTTTTTTAAGTTGTTTGTATTTTAGCACAAAAAAATTTGTATGTCATGAAACGAATCATTATAAGTTACATGCTGGTGCTGTTTATAGTCAGTGCCCATTCGCAGGACCGTTTAACAGGTGAGGTTTTTGCAACCCGTTCAGAAGTTATTTCAACACAGGGAATGGCATGTACAAGTCAACCGCTGGCAACACAGGCAGCCCTTGATATTTTAAAAAAAGGAGGAAATGCCATCGATGCTGCCATTGCCGCAAATGCAGTACTCGGATTGGTTGAACCAACCGGAAACGGGATTGGAGGAGACCTGTTTGCCATAGTCTGGGACGCTGAAAATGAGCGCCTGGAAGGACTGAATGCAAGCGGCAGATCACCTCAATCGCTTACGCTTGAATACTTTAAGGAAAACCACTATTCTCGCATTCCATCTGTTGGGCCATTGCCTGTTTCTGTCCCGGGTTGTGTAGACGGGTGGTTTGAGTTACATTCAAAATACGGAGAATTGCCGATGGATGAGATACTCAGGCCGGCCATTAACTATGCCAGGGAAGGGTTTCCCGTTACCGAATTAATTGCTTATTACTGGCAGGGAAATGCCCGGTATCTGAGCCGGTTCCCGAATATTAAGGAGATATACATGCCCGGGGGAAAACCACCGGCCAAAGGGGATATATTCTGTAATCCGGCACTTGCCAATACACTTGAAACAATCAGCAAAAAAGGCAGGGATGCTTTTTACAGGGGAGAGATCGCTCAAGTGATCGATGCATTTATGGAACAGCAGGGTGGTTTTCTCTCATATGAAGACCTTGCTTCACATACTTCTGAATGGGTAGAACCGGTTTCAGTCAATTACAGGGGGTATGATGTCTGGGAACTTCCGCCAAACGGACAGGGAATTGCAGCTTTGCAAATATTGAACATACTTGAAGGTTTTAACATTGCATCCATGGGTTTTGGAACAGCGGAGTATATCCACCATTTTACCGAAGCGAAAAAGCTGGCTTTTGAGGACAGGGCAAAATATTATGCAGATCCTGCATTCAATTCTATTGATTACAGGTTATTGCTGTCCGATGAATATGCAGCAGAAAGAAGGTCTCTGCTCAATAAGGAACGTGCTTCCAGAAGTTACGACGCGGGAGAGATTGAACAGGGCAATACCATCTACCTTACCGTTGCGGATAAAGAAGGGAATATGGTATCGCTTATACAATCGAATTACAGGGGGATGGGCTCGGGAATGTGTCCCCCGGGTTTGGGCTTTATTTTGCAGGACAGGGGAGAATTGTTCTCACTTGAGGTAGGACACTACAATGTTTATGAACCTGGAAAGAGGCCTTTTCATACCATAATTCCTGCTTTTATTACCAGGAATGGCAAACCTTTTATCAGCTTTGGATTAATGGGCGGAGCAATGCAGCCGCAGGGACATGCCCAGGTGGTCATGAACCTGATCGATTTCGGGATGAACCTCCAGGAAGCCGGAGATGCACCAAGGGTCAGGCATTCCGGGTCATCTCAGCCAACCGGAGAACATATGACCGATGGGGGTATCCTCTATATTGAATCAGGAATGGATTACAAGGAAGTAAGGTCTCTTCTTAAAATGGGCCATACAGTCCAATTCAGCCAGGGAGGATACGGAGGTTACCAGGCTATAATGAGAGATCCTGAAACAGGTGTATTATACGGGGCTTCGGAATCGAGAAAAGACGGCCAGGCAGCAGGATATTAAAAACAGGTGCTAAAAACTCCAGAACATCCGTATACCAATCATGCTGACAATAAATGCAATTATGTTCAATGGCAATCCGATCTTCCAGTAATCACCAAATTTGTAATTGCCGATACTCTGTACGATCAAATTTGTCTGGTATCCTATGGGAGTTGAGAAACTCGCAGATGCAGCAATGGCAATGGCGATAAAAAATGGCCTTGGATCCACACCCAGCTGTGTGGCAGCAGACAGCGCTATGGGAAAGCTTAATGCAGCAGCAGCATTGTTGGTAATGATCTCTGTAAAAACATTTGTAATGATGTAAATTGCTGCAAGAACTCCGATCGGCCCCAGACTTTTTGAAATGTTGATGGTTGAATGGGCCAATACATCTGCAGCTCCTGAGTTCTGCAAAGCCCTGCTTATTCCAAAGGCAGATGCAACTGTAATAAGGACATCCCAGTTGATGGGTTTTGTGTATGTTTTTGCCGAAAAAATTCTCAAAGATGCCATTAATACCATTGCTATGGCAGCAAAAAAGAACATATCAAATTCAACATTTCCATAGGAAGGCAGCCGGTTTCCCAGGGTTGCTCCCGCAACCATCAGCACAGTGATTGCTATGGCCAGCCAACGCTTCCTTTTGTCCTTGTTGCTGTCCATATCTCCAATTTCTGATGACATGTAGAATACCCTGGATTCTCCCCATATACGCGTGAAATCATCGTTTGTAAGGAGCATCAGGTTATCACCGGCCTTTATTTCCACATTCTCCATGTTGGTGGTAATTCGTTCACCGTTTCTGTGAATGGCCATTACAATGGCATTGTAGTGCCCCCTGAAATCAAACTCTTCAATGGTTTTCTGAATACCGGGGAACCTCGGAGCAATAACAACTTCAACCAATTTCAGTCCCTGGTTCAAAAGACGTGTGTCTGAAGGTTCAATGCATTTCAATCGAATCCCGCTCTGCTGCATCAGGAAGCCAACGTCTTCGGACTTCCCGGCAAGAATAAATGCATCCCCTTCTTCAATCTTAAAAGGGGTGTTGGATATCCTGATGTGCTTGTTATCCCGTATAACGGTCTTGACTACAAATTCTGACAGGCCTGGTAATTTTCGTTTTTCAATTTCTTTACCTATAAGCGAACTCCCTTCCGTGAGCATCATGTCGAAATTATACTCACGAACATCATTGGGAAAACTGAACCTTGGAATTTTTTCCCCGGGCAACAGGCGGTTGGAAAAGAGGTTCAGGTAAATGAAACCAATGATGAAGATAAATATGCCGACTTTGGCAAGTTCAAAAAAACCGAGACCTTCGATTCCCCGGTCCAGCATCATCCCGTGAACGACCAGGTTGGTGGAGGTGCCGATCAGTGTGCAGGTGCCACCGAATATGGTGGCATAGGAGAGGGGGATCAGGAATTTCTGGCTGGGCAGACTCATTTTTTCAGCCCATTTCTTGATCATCGGGGCGAATATGATCACCATGGGGGTATTGTTCAGAAATGCAGAAACCAAGGCAATGGGAAGGGTGAGTCGCAATATAAGCCTGGGAATGGGCGCCCTTTTTTTGGGGAGCATCAGGCTGGCAAGCTTGGATAAGGCCCCGGTCTGCTTGAATCCCTCACTGACCAGGAACAAAACCCCTACGGTCATCATACCTTTATTGGAAAACCCGGCAAGCGCTTCATCCGTGGTGAGAATATCCGTGACCATGAATATTACAAGGGCCGTGAACAGAACAAGCCCCGGGCGCATTACCTCTTTAAGCAATGCAATGATCATCAGGATAATGATAAAAATGGCAATATATCCGGAGATTGTCATCTATTTTTCCTGTAAGTGAGTTCTTCCGGTAATTTCTTTATCGGAGGAATTTTCCTGTAAAAAACATCGTCCAATTTAACAGCCATTCTGCGGAAAAGCAAATTATTTTTGATACCGAACCGTATCAGCCGATGCAGCCAGTTGTCAGGATGACTGTAAGGACAGTGTATAACACAACGGCCACAATCGGTGCCCGAAACTGTCCAGTAATGGTAACATTTGTCTGAATTGATCTTCCACCTGCTGACTCCCCCGGTCATTTTCATCGGTCCTTCAGGAATAGCTTTTACCGGACAATTTATAGCGCATTTTCGACACAATGTGCAAAATTCCACAACCGCAGCAACGGATTTTTTTTCTTCATAATCCAGTGGCATGTCAGTGGTAACTACTGCGATCCGAACCCGCGGTCCAAGGGAAGGGGTCAATAAAAGCCCCATCCTTCCAATCTCTCCCAATCCGGCATCCCTTGCCACAAGCGGACAAATTACTTCATAATTTCCATCCGTATGGGCTTTTGCCCTGTAACCAAGATTTTGAATGTATAAAGCAAGCTTTGATGCGAGTATTCCTGAAAACAGGTACTGCTCGGAAGATTCCATCACCGTGGGTCCTGCAGGGGCATACGACATCATTTTATGATCCATTTCAACAGTGATGGCAATTGCATGCGGGAGATCATTTGCAATCGGAAGACCACTTTTCGGCCCCCTTCCTTTATGTGAATAGAGGTGGTAATCCTTTAATTCCGTAATTCCTATACTGCGCGCCCCCGTTCTTTTCATCCAATCCTTTATAAAGGAAGTTTGCTTTTTACTGTCTGCCTGAATTGATTTCCGTGCAGGTTTAAGTACATCCAGCCGGTGAAGGTGTTCTGTAATCGAGAAATTGGCCCGTGCAGCATTAAATGTAATCGGATCAAAATACCTGGAGTTTTCTGAAAGCAGCCCCGGATTGCCCCGGGCCCTGTTATCCGACTCCTTGTATCCGGAATGATCCCTGTAATATGCAGCGTATGCTTCTGTTCCTGGTTCTAGCAGCCTCCTTGAAAGTACGGCGTCCGATTCATTGTATCTTTTTTGAGGGATCTGAGTATCTTTTTTATGAATCCCGGATAATGGCAAAAGAAAAATACCCGGTAAAAAGAGTCCCACCGACAGGAAAATGATCCTGAAAATTTCATTTTCAGATATCAAACGGTCGGGCAAAACAGAAATGCACAAAAGCGCAATGCAGGAAACAAGGAAGATACTGCCGGCCCTTTGCGAACCTTCACGAAAGGAAGTTATTCCGGCCATCAGAAGGAAAACCGATGCAGCAGCAACAAATCCCCAGAATAGATAATTTATTATGCTGTTCAATGGGTTAATTTTATGGTTACAATACTACTAAAAAACCCTGATATGCTTCTCTTAAGTTATAGAAATAATTAACTTGAAAAAAATTTAACCGCCACTTTTATGAAATACAATTATTTTGTCATTTTATTGATTTTCTGCACTTTTCCACTGATGTCACAGGAGCAGGAGGTTATTGATGATAACACCAGGGCCACCCTGATCCTGGATATTGCCCGTTACGTTGAATTTGAAGGAGCTTTCGATGATCTGAAGACATTTTCGATCACGGTCCTTGACAATGATGATGATTTTTACTGGGACCTTGAAAGAATGGCGGGAGAACGGAAATTCATCCAGGGGAAACCCATCCAGGTCTATCTTGTACCCAGGACAAGTATGCTGAGTGAAACACAGATCATTTATGTTAACAGCAAAGATGGATATACAATAAAAGATGTGCTTGATGCAATCGGGGATGAGACAACATTGCTGGTAACCGAAGGGTATCCTTTTAAAGAATCGATGATAAATTTTCTTGTGGTTGACGGGAAACCCCGGTTTGAAGCAAATGAGGAACTCATGATTGAACACGGATTGCATGTTGACGAACTGTTTCTTGCCCAAGCCGTTAAGACAAGGGAGGATTGGGAAAAGCTGTATGAAGTTACTGATGTTGAGCTACAGGAAGAGAAGGAGGTTACAAGGCAGCAAAGGGTTATGATTGCCCGGCAGGATTCAATGATCGAGGCGCAAATTGCCCGGCTCAGAGCGCTTGGTGTAGAGATCCGGGAAAAGGAAAATGAACTTGAAGAAAAGATATATATACTGCAGAATACGGAAGAAGAGCTGGATAAAAAGACCCTTGAGATTGTCAGGCAGGAGGAAGAAATGAGGATGCAAAGACAGGTCATTGCCAAACAACAGGAGGAAATGGGACAGCAGGGAGCAATCCTGGAACAGCAGAAGAAAGATATCAGTCAAAGAGAAGCACTCATTGCAGCACGCGATCAGGAGATACGGGAAAACGAAGAGAGGATTGCGCTGCAGCTGGAAGCGATCCAAAAACAAAAACTGGTGATCATTGGGGCAGTAATAGCCCTGATCCTTTTAATGGGACTGGCATACTTCATTTATGTCAACTACAGAAATAAGAAAAGGGCCAACCAGCTGTTGGAAGAGAAGAACAGGAAAATTACTGCACAGCGCGATGAAATTGAAAAACAAAAAGAGATTGCTGAAATGCAGAGGGACCAGATCGCCTACCAGAAAAAACATATTACCGACAGTATCCATTACGCTCAGAAAATCCAACGTGCCATTCTTCCCTCGCTTGAATTGTTCAGTGACGAGATTGAACATTTTGTATTGTACAAACCAAGGGATATTGTGAGCGGCGACTTTTACTGGGTTGACAAAGTCGGCAACAAACAGGTCATCATTGCTGCCGATTGCACGGGCCACGGTGTTCCGGGAGCATTTATGAGCATGCTGGGGGTCAGTCTCCTTAATGAGATCATTCTGAACCGTGCCATCACCACCCCGCATGAGATCTTAAACAATTTGAGATCAATGGTAATAGAATCACTGAACCAGAAAAGGACTGCCTCGGAAGTGAAGGACGGAATGGATATGACAGTGGCTGTGCTGGATTTTGAAAATGATAAATTGTACTTTGCCGGAGCGAATAACCCGCTGTATCATATCAGGGATGGGGAACTTACTCAATATAAGGCAGATAAGATGCCGGTGGCAATTCATGAAAGGATGGAAGAATTCCGGGTGGAAACAATTGACATGAAAAGGGGCGATACAATTTATACTTTTTCAGATGGTTACGTGGATCAATTCGGGGGGCCCAACCAGAAAAAGTTCCTGTCAAAAAACTTTAGAAAGGTATTGCTTGAAATACAGCACCTGGATATGATTGAGCAGGGAGCAAAGCTGGACGAGATCTTTGAAGAATACAAAGCTGAGGTGGAACAGGTTGATGATGTGGTTGTGATCGGCGTTAAATATTAATAGCAGTTCCACCAGGTGGTCACTCCACCGATGGAAACAGGTTCGGAGTTTTGCTTCTCCAGCAAATTATCGCCACAAAAAATCAAAGGAGTTCCATAGGTAATTTCATTTCCATCATCTGTTACAAGTTCACATGTTCCGCATTCCTCCAAAAATTCACATGATGGCATGATGAAAGCAGCAAGAAAGACAAATGCAGCAGTTGAACGCAAGATTCTTTTTTTCATTTTTTTGCTTTAAATAAAGACTAATAGTATTTGTCAATAAAATCGAGTGACTGGATCATAATGTTCGAGATCAAGGCGCGCGTAGCAGTAACGCGGATATCGGACATTATGGACAGCCACTAATTAGGTAAAGTTAATAATTTTAATTCCAATTTCAGATACAAGGATCAGCGATTTTCAAGTATTTCTTTAAATGGAATTACCAGGCATGATGAAGAGCCGGTAATAAAATTCCTGAAAACAATTTCGAGGTTTTCTGGCGAGTTCTCCTGACTGAGTTCTAAAACACTTTCATAACCAGGTTGAAGTTTCATTTCTATTTGCCAGTCCTGGTATATATGATCCCGTAGCTGCAGGTCAAATGAGAACTCAGTATCATTGATCAGAATATACTTGTAATTGAGCTTATCCACCAACTTTATTTTGATCGATTCCATTGCCAGGGATTTCAGCATTGATTCTTTTCCAATGATGTCATTGCCATTGTATACTGCTGTTCTTCCATTGAACAGCGCTTCCCTGATACCTCCTTCACTTTTTTCTGTTGCAAAAACCAGTGTTGAGGGACGATGGTCAGCTGTGTTCATGAAATTATTGTAAAATGGACCGTGATGATCACTGTTGCCCAGTATGGTCAGGTTTTTCTCCTTTGCCCAGTCCACCGCCCTCGGGTAGAATTCCCCGTAATTAACAACTTCAATACCGTGCAGCCATCCATTTTCATGGAGAAAAGTATGCTCGTCCCACCATTTCATGGTTTCCGGTTGCTGTACTTTCCATCCGGGATGGTTCCACATGATGAAGGCGCCCTGACCGGCTGCTGTTTTAACGGCAATTTTGAAATCGTCATTTAAAATAGCAGTTGCATCCTTGATAAACAATGCGTTCAGGTGACCCGGCGGCATACCCTTGGTGATCTCCGTACCGGCAATTACGATAACATGCTTATCCGATGCATAATCCCTGGCAATTTTCCAGGCCCTGTTGTGGTCTGTTTTTATGTCATCTTTGTGTGGCAAATATTCCAGGTGATCGGTGATGGCGATCGCGTCCAACCCCTCCATCCAGGCTTCATCCACCCTGATGGTTGGCCATACCAGTCCGTCGGAAAAAACCGTATGCAGGTGAAAATCACAGATCAGGGTATGGTAACCCTGAATATCAGGGATCTTTCGAATTGCCCTTTCCTGCCCTTTTGTATTGGAAGTCAATAAAAAGGCCAGGCAAAGAAGGAAAATAAATCTCATGTTCTGATTATTTTAAGCAATTTAAGGAATATTTTGCAAGTAATTTGTCGTTTATCCATGATATTTTGTGCATATGGATTGCCCCCGGCGTCTTGATTGTTTGTCAAATTTTCTGAATATTATAAGCTTATCAGTAAGAATAATTGACCAATTCTGATTAATTTAAACATCTTGTTTTGGGAGGGGGGTTATCATAATAAATCAAGATGCATAGTGGATAGAAAAACGGGTATCAGGGAGATATTGACAATGATCCAATTTGAAAATGAAAAAGGCCTTAAGAATAATAATTAAATGGTTGTTCAGGCTATTGCTTGGAATAATTTCACTTGTGATCCTGGTGATGCTCCTGTTTTTTATATTCCAGGGAAAAATCGTAAACAGGACCATCGGATACCTGAATGAAATGCAACCCGGAGAGGTTAAACTGGAAAGTATGAACCTCAGGTCATTTATGCATTTTCCGGATGTATCCGTAAAACTGAATTCCCTTGAATTCTTTGAAGCCACCCAAGGATCAGATACAGCCAACTCCCGGCCTGTTCTTGCATTGGATGAGTTTTCCGTTGCCCTTGACCTCGTGCAGCTGATAAAAGGCAACTACAAAATTTCCAGGATTGACCTTGGAGACGGCGAAGTGTATTTTAACATAGGGGCCGATTCTATTTCCAATATTGAGCGGGCCCTGGGGATCAGTTTCAGCGATTCTCCTTCTGATACTGTCAAATCAGATACCTCTGTTTTCTCATTCGACCTGGAACTGCTGCAGATCAGGAACCTGAAAATTCAGTATTCGGATATACCCGGTAAAACCAATGTTAAGTTAAACATCAACCGACTTCAGAGCGGTTTCTCTTATTGGCCCGACACAATCCGGGCATCTCTGAGAATGCATATTGACATTTCCGAAGCATCTTACCAGGACATACAGCTTGATAAGCCACGTTCGGTTTCTTTTAGTACATCCATGATCTATGACCAGGTCCATGATGTGATCGACCTTGACAAAAGTATGCTGGATATTACCGATGCTGTTTTTGAGCTGGATGGCAATATCAGGCTCAGGGAGCATATGATCAATATGGATTTTTCTGCAAGGAATACCGGTATAGATCTGCTTAATTTCCTTCTTTCAGGAATACTTAAAGTGGAGGCAATAGAACAAATTGGAGAAGGAAAAATGCAACTCAACGGGAATGTAAATGGTTCATTCAAGGATGAACTGCCCCTTGTGGAGGCAAATTTCATTGCAGAAGAGATGGGATTCAGGATCAATACAATCGGACAGGAAATAAAAGATATTCGTTTTACCGGTTATGCCACCAATGGAACAAAAAAGGACCTTTCTGAGTCTGAGTTGCGTCTTCAGGATTTCCATGTAGCTTTTCCGGATGGATTCCTGGACCTTGACCTGGATGTTTCAGATCTTACCGATCCCACGGTTGCTTTGCGCCTGGATGGTGAAGCAGACCTTGCAATTGTTGAAGAGATCATCGAAACAGGCAGCATTGAGAATTTGAAGGGAAAGGTGTACCTGAAAGGTGATATAGACGGAAAGATTGACAAGTCGCAAGGGATCTTCCTTGACAATGCCGGCGAACTGGAGATCACCATGCAGGATGTGCATTTTATGACCCCTGGAAATGCAATCAACGACCTGAATGGCGAATTATATATTGCCGGCAAAGATGTAGGATTAAGAAATGTAAATGTACTTGTAGATGGCAGCAGGATCAAACTTGAGACCCGGGTTGACAATTTGCTGCCTTATCTGATGGGATTCTCGGTCAATCCCTTTGTAACATTGATCGCATCTTCAGATGAACTGGACCTGAACAGGATCATTGGAGATACAATTACTGACGGCCACATTAAGGATCTTGCTTTTAGAGCTGATATTCAGGCTGCTGCAAAAGAAATAGAAGAATTTATTGAGCATGGAAATATTCCGCGAATGGACCTTGTAATCCAGAATATGCAATTCACCTACCCCGGTTATGCCCATGTTTCTGATGTAAAAATGCTTGTTTACCTGGATGAAAGGGATGTTTCGCTTTCAAGGTTCAGAGGACGAATTGGCGGCAGCAGGCTCGAACTCGACCTGGATCTGAAAAACTATGTGGCATTTCTCGAATCAGATTCTGCCGGTGTGATTGAAATGGCGATTGACCTTGAGGCCGACCGGCTCCGGGCCAGGGACCTGTTTACTTTTAATGATGAATTCACAATACTGCCACCTGAATTCATTGATGAGGAAATGTATGATCTGAAGTTTAAAGGTAAGGTTAAATCTACTGTAGGTGATTTGTTGTCAGATAATGCATTACCAAATTTTTCATTTGTAACTGATGTGTTTTTCTGGGACCTTAAAATGTATCCTTCATCTTTCAGAAATTTCAAAATAGATATAGAAAACAGGGACAGCCTTATTCTGGTAAATCATTTGCAAGGTTCAATTGGAGAAAGCAACTTTGCGGTGCAGGCAGCGATTACCAATTTGCTTGACAGTGGAAAAGCAATCGCGGGTAATGTTGATATTGTTTCTGACTTGCTGGACATTGACCGGCTGCTTGATTACGAATTACTAAGCAGTGGGGAACAAGCACCCGGAGAGGATACAATTGCCATCGACACCATTTCAGGAAACAGTGCAAATCTGCATGCAATAGACTTACCTGATGTTACACTGAACCTTGATGTGGATGCTTTCAGGTTTGAAGGCAATGAACTTTTCGGGATCAATGGCCGGCTTAGATTTAAACCTTATCAAATCGTTTATCTGGACAACTTTTCACTGCAATCGAAGACCGGCGGCACGGTGGCGATGGACGGTCAGTTGAATCTAATTGATTCTGCTATGTACACTTTAAGTGCAAAGCTTGCAATTGATACAATGAATGTGAGTGACTTCAATGTCCGGATAGCTATCGAAGATACCCTCTACACGCTGGAAGAAAACTTCAAGGGTATACTTACTGCTGATGCCATCGGTGAGTTTTATCTTAATCCTGATCTATCGGTCAACCTTGATACCAGTACGGCGATGTTTAATTTCAAGCTGGAAGATGCAAAAGTGGTTGAGCTTGCTCCTTTGCATGCCATCGCAAGGTTTACGGGTAATAAAGACCTGGATTATATTGAAGGCGAGGTGAAAAATGACAGAAGCATAACCCTTTCGGATAGAATGTTTCAGATCCCTTTGATGAGTATTTCTTCGACCCTGGGGTTGATACTCCTGGAAGGAGAACAGGGATTGGACGGAAGAATGCTATACCTGGTCAGGGTCCCTACAAGCCTGATAAGAGGAACCGCCTGGAACGTCCTTTCTAACCAGCAGCGCAAACAACCATCTGAAGAGGAAGAAGTACAGTCAATGGGCGAGATCCAGCAATTTGCAAAGGTTACCGTTTATTCAAAGGGGGAGGAATTTGATGTTAAGATAGGTGACAAGAGAGAGCAGTACGAATAATCCGGTAATTCTTTTGAAAAATCACTGTAAATTTCCATCATTGCAGGTTGCAGTAGATACCTGCAGAATCTATTATGAAACAAAATTTTTTCGCACTTGCTTATACATCGCATCGCCGCTGGGGTGATATACTGATCCCGCATATGCTTGAGAAAGATGACGATATGTCTTTCTACACAACAGGAGAAGTGCTGCTGCGTATCGAGGATGCGCTTTCCTATCAGCGTCTTTCTCCAATGCAAAAACAGGTTGTGAACATCGTAGATGCATACAATGAAAAAAAACTCCATCGCATCTTTTCAAAAAAGAAAACGGTCAAGGAATTTCTGGATACTGTGGATGAGCAAACCATAAAGGAGCACATCAGGCCATATATCGAAAAACATATGTATGAGGCATTTAAAATTGCTTCGGAAAATCATTTCAATGTATTTCTTAAATCAAAATCAAACAAGAATATCTTTGAAGATGATTTTCTGAAAATGCGTTCAAATCCGGTCCAACCATATTTCCATTTTCACAGAACCGGTGAAGGAACCATGTACTGGTTGTCGGTGCTGGACGGGGAACATCCGGTTGACCTGATGCAGCCCGATGCGGCACTGGTCTGCAACAATCCGGCCCTGGTGATCCTGAACAAGGAAGTATATTTTGTGAAAGAAATTGAAGGCAAAAGGTTGCTGCCATTTTTTAATAAGGAGAGGGTACATGTAAGAAAAGAAGCGGAAACAAAATACTATAAAAGCTTTGTTGCAAATACACTCCGGGCACACGATGCTGTTGAAGCAAAGGGCTTCACAGTTTCTGATATTCAGGATGAAAAAAAGGCCATCCTGAGCCTGGAATTTTCGCTTGAAAGAAAGCCCGTGTGTCTGCTGAAACTAAACTATGGAAATTTCTCCCTGTACCCTTCTTCAAAGCAAAAAAGGTTTCTAAGATTTGACCATGTAAATGATGAGTTTAGATTTCAACGATTCAGCCGTGATCCGGACTGGGAAGAATCTCTTGAACAACACCTTGATGAGATCGGGTTAAAAAGCAAAGATAGGGTATTGTATACTTTAAGAAAAGGTTCAGGTAAGGATGATAAAAATCTACTGTTTGAATTAATTAACCATATTAGTCAGCATTCTTATTTTCTCAGGGAAAGAGGCTTTATCCTGGAACAGAGACTCGACAGGAATTACCTTTTAAAGCCGGTGGAGTTGCAGGTGCAATCCTATGAAAAAGAGGATTGGTTCGACCTGAATGCAAAGGTGGAATTCGGAGGTTTTGCGGTTCCCTTCATAAAACTCAGGCAAAATATACTTGATGGTGATCACCTCTACATACTGCCTGATGACAGTTATGCAGTTATCCCCGAAGATTGGTTCGCAAGGT
This sequence comes from Bacteroidales bacterium, assembly GCA_021738565.1. Classification (GTDB taxonomy): domain Bacteria; phylum Bacteroidota; class Bacteroidia; order Bacteroidales; genus M55B112. The sequence continues at coordinate 35,091 of JAIPBT010000004.1, read as the reverse complement.
ACAAGCCTTTGTTTGAATTTTGTAAAGCAGAAGGGGACCAGATCAGGATACACAAGCAACATTTTTCACAGGTTGACGAGGCGATCAGGCGGGAACATGCCGCATCAATGGATAACCTTGAGAAGCTGAACAGGTTTGAAACTTTGCCGGAAATGGCGCCCCCAATTGGATTGAATGCAAAATTACGCGATTATCAGTTAGAAGGCTATGCCTGGTTGTGGTTGTTGCAGGAAAATGGATTTGGTGGATGCCTGGCAGATGATATGGGCCTCGGAAAGACCTTACAAACGCTGGCAATTCTTCAGTACAATAAGGAAACCCATGTTGCAGAAACCTTTGACGAAACGCCCGGTGAAGGACAGCTTTCATTGTTTTCCGGGGATCTTCAGAAACCAACTTCCCTTGTAGTTGTGCCGGCCTCACTGATTCAAAACTGGATGAATGAAACAGAGCGGTTCCTGCCATCATTCAAAGCCCTCGTTCATGCAGGAACAAACAGGAAGCGCAGTACCGAATCATTCAGATTCTATGACCTAATCATTTCAAGTTACCATACTGTAAGACAGGATATTGAGTTTCTGAGAGATTATTTATTTCATTATGTCATTCTCGACGAAAGCCAGATGATAAAGAATCCACATTCAAAGCTTTATCGCTCCATGCGGGAATTGCAGTCGAGCCACAAACTGGTTCTAACAGGCACCCCAATTGAAAATTCGCTTATTGACCTCTGGTCACAGATCAATTTTGTAAATGAAGGACTGCTGGGGACCCTGATTTTTTTTAAAAGGAAGTTTGTGAATTCAATTGAAAAAAAGAAAGATAAGGACCAGGAGCTGAGGCTGAAAGAACTGATCAGTCCCTTTATTCTCAGGCGCAAAAAAGAGGAAGTGGCCCGCGAATTGCCCCCGGTCTATGAACAATACAGGTTCTGTAATATGACCGAAGAACAAAACAGATTGTATGAGGAGGAAAAATCCTCTGTTCGCAACATGATCCTCGACAACCTGGAAGATCTGGGTACAGGAAATACATCAATTATGGTGCTGAAAGCGCTGACACGCCTTCGCCAGCTTTCGAACCATCCTTCCATGCTCTTTGAAAATTATAGTTATGGATCGGGAAAATATGATGAAGTGTTCAGGGACATTGAAAGTGTTGTTTCAGAAAACCATAAGGTCCTTTTGTTCTCTTCATTTGTGAAACATCTTGATCTCTATGCAAGAGAGCTGGATGATAAAGGATTGAAATATGCCATGATTACCGGTTCCACCAATAAAAGGGCAGGGGAAGTGGAAAAATTCCAGGAAGATCCTGAATGCCGGATATTCCTTATTTCATTGAAAGCAGGAGGTGTTGGACTGAATCTTACTGCTGCAGACTATGTTTTCATCGTTGATCCCTGGTGGAATCCCGCTGCGGAAATGCAGGCCCTGAGCCGTGCGCACAGGATAGGACAGGATAAAAACGTGTTTGTATACCGCTTCATTTCAAACCACACGGTGGAAGAAAAGATCGTTCGATTGCAGGAAAGAAAATCAGAACTGGCGAAGACTTTTGTTGCCTCAAACAATCCACTTAGAAACATGAAAAAAGAAGACATCCTTGAACTATTCAGCTAATGTCCCACTGCCCCACCGTCCCACTGTCCCACTGTCCCACCGTCTCACTGTCTCACTGTCCCACCGTCTCACCGACCCACCGACCCACCGACCTATATGCTTTCAATAGGGCTTTCTCACCTTCGGCTCCCGGTTTCGAGTTGCCGTGTTCCATCCCCACAATGCCGTTGAAACCTTTGTCATGGATATGCTTGAAAACGTTCAGGTAGTTGATCTCACCGGTGGTGGGTTCTTTCCGTCCGGGATTGTCACCGCACTGGAAATATCCGATTTCATCCCAGGCCAGGTCGATGTTCGGGATCAGGTTTCCTTCGTGGATCTGCTGGTGGTAGATATCGAAAAGTATTTTACACGACGGACTGTCGACGGCCCTGCAAACCTGGTATGCCTGTCCGGCCTTGCTGAGGAACAATCCCGGGTGATCCCTGAAATTGAGAGGCTCAAGCACCATGACAAGGTCGTGGGGTTCAAGGATCTCTGAAGCACGGCGCAGCGCTTCAACGACATGGGCTGTCTGGTACCCCATATCCTGGCGTGGATCAATATGACCGGGAACAACGGTCATCCATTTGGCATTTACACGTTTTGCAACTTCAACCGATTCTTCGATCTCTCCGAGTAATTCCTTTAGCTGGTCCTTGTTTCCGCCGGCAAGTCCAGGTTCAGACCAGTAAATCGTATGGGCAACGAATACACCCATGGTAAGCCCCAGGTTGGCCATTTTGGAGGCGATCTTTTCCTGCAGGGCAATGTCCTTCCCTTTCATACCATTGTCTTCAAGGGCGGTGAAACCTTCATCGGCAATAAACTGGAGCTGGTCCAGCGGATCATCACCTGCAAGGTTTCTGAACATTCCGAAATGCGGGGCATATTTCAGGTTGAATTGTTTGTTTTGCAACGGGCCATTCGGATGACCTGCATTTTTCATTCCAAATGTTGGGGCAATTCCGGTAACAGCTGCAGCAGTTGCGGTGCCACGTAAAAAATCTCTTCGTCTCATTTGTAAATTATTTAATTGAAGTGGTAAAACAGAATATGAATCAGTTAGGCATATAAAACTATAAAAAAAACCGTAACCATCCAGATTGTTGGCCGGTCAAAAGCTGAATATGTACATTTGTATCATGAATGATCAGCTGCTCAATGAAGTTCAATATTACACTTCGCGTGCTACCGGCCCGGGCGGACAGCATGTGAACAAGACCGAATCCAGGGTTGAGTTACACTGGATGCCGGAAAAAAGTGATGTGCTTTCGGTCCGCCAGAAACGTATTCTGCTTGAAAGACTAAGCAAAAGGCTTACGGGGGAAGGGATTTTGATCATGCGTTGCCAGGCCACGCGTTCGCAGATAAAAAACAGGGAGATTCTAAAAAAACGGTTTCTGGATCTTATATCGAAAAGTCTTCAGCCGCGAAAAAAAAGGGTTGCAACACATCCCCCGCGCGCCTCAGTGGAAAAGCGGCTCCGTGAAAAAAAGAAGAAAGGCGAGAAAAAGAAATTAAGGGGAAAAGGAGGGATCGATCAGTGATAGAACATTATACGAATAAAGATTGGCAAAAATTCAATTTAAGATTATATTTGCACCGCGTCCACCGAAACCTTTGGTGAAGGTGGGATTTCCGCTGCATATTTTACATCAGTTTATGTAGTTGCTTATACAGGTTGCAGTATAAAGTCTGGCAATAAAGTGCAGTGGACAGACACTTATACAAAGGCTCCATAGTTCAAGGGATAGAATAGCGGTTTCCTAAACCGTAGATCCAGGTTCGAGTCCTGGTGGAGCTACAAATAATATTTGAATATCAATCAGTTACAAAAGTTTTGAACTGATTTTGAACCATTTAAAATGTAATCACCTTGTCACTGTCTACAACCCACTGGGTGAGGTCAGCCATTGTGCTTATCTCTGTTCCTTCTATCAGAGGAGTACTCTTTAATCCCCTGGCTTCAGCGCAACCGCCACAAATTTTAACTTCTCCACCTTTTGCAAGTACGGCTTTTAACATTCTTTCGATATTATAATAGCCATTGGGAGTGTTTTGATTTACCAAAGCGCAATTTGCAGCATCTGCCATTAAAAATACGCGCACCTCTGTATCAGCATGGTCTTTTCCGAGTTGCATTGCCAGTCGCAGTGCATTATAGGCTTTTTCCGTTCCGTATGGTGCATCGTTTATCAGAATTAAAATTTTTTGTGTCATATTAAATATTTAAAATTAAAGTGGTGTAAAAATACGATACACTTGGTATTAATATATGGTGATCAATGTTTTTGTTGAAAGAGATAATCTAACGACAATTTTCCTGCCCCATAAATAAGAAGAAAAACAATGAGTATTGTCATGGTAAAATCCGTTCTTGAATCATGAGCCATCTGCCAGAATCCTTTTTCCAGCAATACCGGTATCTTGGTCGTTGTGATTGCAGTTATCATTATTGTAAGCAAAGGTATTGCAGCAACTCTGATTGAAAAACCAATCAGGAAAAACACACCACAAATAATTTCAAACGATGCCACCAATGCTGCCAGGAATTCCGGATTTGCAAATCCTATTTTTTCAAAGCGACCCGCACCGACAAGTTCAGGGAATAGGAATTTCTGGATTCCCTCGGAAAGAAAAACCAAACCCACAATTATTCTTGGCAGGATTGACCTGTAATCATTTACTGTTTTAAAAACAATACTTTGAATGTTTTTCATGGTCTCATGATTTTAAATTATTCCCGTACCTAAGGCCATTGCAATCAAAAATAACATTATTGCCACCAATACATGAACGAACCTTAATGTTACTTTCTTTAACAATTTATTTCCGATAAATGCTCCAGTTATGGCTGCAAGTGTTGCAGAGATTATTAGTATCAGGTGTTCATGCAGGTTTGCTTCTTTAAACCGTGAAGCATACACGGAGAGCCTTGTAATATCAACCAAAGATGCAATCACAACACCTGTTGCAATATATGCTTCTTTGGATAATCCGCTTTTTATAAGGAATGCACTACGGATAGCACCCTGAATTCCAGTCAGACCACCAAAAAATCCACTTAGCACTCCACCCAGCGCAAGTTTATTCCTGCTGAATTGTACTTTTTGCACTGATGGAAGAATTTCAAGCAAAGAAAAGATAATTAAAAGTATGGCTATTGTCAGTTTTACTGGAGTAATTTCAAAATTCTTGTCCCATAATTGATATTCATGAAGAGAAGGCATCTTTGTTATTCTGAGCAATAACCATGCACCGGCAAATGATGCCAGAATAGCTGGAATGCCAAACTTTAAGAGAACTTCTTTATCTGCATTTTTCCCAACGAGTGACATTTTAAACAAGTTATTGAAAAAATGAACCACTCCTGTTAACGCAATTGCAATTTCTATTGGAAAAAATACCGCGAAAACGGGCATTAAGATTGTTCCAAGTCCGAATCCGGAAAAAAACGTTAAGATGGCTGTCAGAAAAGCCACTATGCAAATAACAATTAATTCCATTTCGCTATATTTCAGTTTAAACATGAGTACTTAAAATAATGTTCATACAGTCATTACTTTTATACCTGTATATGAGAAATATCAATAGATGAAAGATCTGATTTACCAGCATTTTTGAAAGAGAAATGAAAGATCACGAAGCCGACACAGGAAGAACCCGCGCTGCAAGCCGGTGTTGGTTTGAGGTTCAGACAGTATATCGAACAAGGGAAAACATCCTTGCGAATGGATACAGTGAACCAGGTGATCAGGTTATTCGGCCATGCGCTGAAACCAGGTCACATTGAGCGCTTAAAACTGCTCAATGAATGAGAATAGCAAATGTCTGTGTGGAGAAAAAACCGGCCGGAATACTCATTGAAAATGAGGACGGGTACAGCTTCACTTATGAATGTTTCATGAATATGAACCTGCCATCTTTTTATACTGCCTTATGGTGATCAGTTTTCCCAATTTTTCATCCCACAATTTAAGATTCATGGTCCTGATGGCAGGAAGAAATGTTAATGGTTTGATGGAATCAAAAATGCTGTTTTCCTTGTGGCATTTTTCCAGGTTATAATTTGGGATCTTTGGACTCAGGTGATGGATGTGATGAAACCCGATGTTCCCTGAGAACCACTGGAGCACTTTCGGAAGCTTCAGGTAGGAACTGCCTTCAAGTGCCATTTTCATGTAATCCCACTCTTCATCCCGGGTCCATATCACACCATCAAACTGGTGTTGTACATAAAACAACCATACACCCACTGATGTTGCAATGTAAATGACAGGCAGCTGGATCAACAGGAAGGCTTTCCATCCCATCAGCAGGATCAGTCCGCCCGCCAGGGCAACAATGATCAGGTTGCTTATATGAACACTGTTGCGGACATTCCGGGTCATCGATTTAAGAATGAACCTGAACCATACAACAAACAGCAGTATAGGCGCTACTCCAAAAAGAATGGCAGGATTCCTGTAGAGCCTGTAATAGAGCTTTTTACCCCATTTTAATTTCTTATATTCTTCAACAGTTAATGTCATTACATCACCAATCCCCCTCTCATCCAGGTTCCCAACATTCGAATGGTGGATTGCATGATCCTTGTGCCAACGGTCGTAAGGGGTAAAAACAAGGCTGCCCATGAAAGTTCCAATAATTTTATTGGTTTTTTTGGATTTAAAAAATGCACCGTGTCCGCAGTCGTGAAAGATAATAAAGATCCTTACAAGGAATCCGGCGGCAAGTATGGAAAGACCCAGGGTAAGGAAATAAGATATTTCAAGGCTGAGATACATCAGGTACCAGAGAACAATATAAGGAATCAGAGAATTGACAATCTGCCAGATACTTTTCCTGATATCCGGCTTGTTATATTTACCAACCACCTTTATCCAATCCTGGTCGGAAGTTTTTGACCGGTATTGATTATTTTCCATAGGATTATTTTTACATTTTGAGCAATCAGGACCCATTCATACGGACCATCGGGTAATTGGAATGGCCGCTTAAAATAAATGGCCAATAAGAGTTGAGGGAAGTCGTAATTTTGAAACAAAGTTAATTGAACGAAACCAAATGATGCTGAATTTTTCTGAAAATACAGCATTTATGGGACGATGTGACTGGATCAGGGATGAAATGAGAATTAAACAGTATCTTGCTTACAGTTCCCTGACATATATCTCCCTGAAACGGATCCTCAATTCATCGCCGGAATGAAGTTGCAAAGCAATGATGCCATTGTCACCGACCCTGTAAAGTGAATGAATACCATCGTTCAATATTCCCTTACCATCAAAATCGGTCACCCTGGTTCCGTTTACGAATGTTTCAATGTGCATACCTTCGCAGATTATCTCCAGGGTGTTCCAGGCGCCGGTATCCTCATCGGCAAAGACCAGGCTGGTTGAACGGGCAGGTTCCGGGGCCTGACTTTTCATTATTTGCCAGTCAGGTAGTGAAGGGTATATCCACCTGCGCACACCTTCAGTTTCATCATATATCAATCCTGTACGGAATGGTGCCGGCGGATGGATATCCACCTGGGGTCCGTTGAGCCAGCCCCCGTTGAGTGTGTTATCATACCTGCTTCTGAATTGCACACCACTGTTTCCAGGGGAGGTTTTGAAGACCTGGAACTGCAGGCGCAGATGGAAATCACTGAATTCCTGCAGGGATGTCAGCCAGACATAATTATGGTCAGGATCACCGATGGAGTTGCATTCAATGGCTGAACCTGTAACCTGCCAGTATGTTTTACCCTTATCTTCAGGCAGGCATTTTACCGTCCATCCCTCCAGGGATTCTCCGTTAAACAATGAAATCCAGTTTGAATCGGTCATATGATTCAAAGTATTGCCATTTATGAATGCATTGTTATTTGGGATTTCATTACTTATTTCCGGATCTGCCCGGACAATTTCGGTTACAAGTATTGCCGTTAACAGACAAAATATTTTTATTTTCATATTTAGATGATATTGATTTTACTTTTCTCAAAGTTAAGCAACCAACAGACCCAATCATAATGAAGAGTTTGTTTTATTTTGTAATCCCGGGCTTTGTTGAAGAATTTGTACAAATTTGTATTTCGCTTCATTATAAGTTAGCTTTCAAACGAATAATCATTCATGCTGAAAGATACTTTATTAAGCCGACTGCATATAACATGAATAAAGAAAAATAATGTGTTAAGATGAAGAAGCCTAAACTATTAATCATTCCGGGCATTGTCCTTGTATTCGTTTTGCAATGCAGCCATAATGCTGATCGAAGAAAAGAGATGGATCAGGCAGTAAAATGTGATACTGCAACAAAATTTCTCACACTGTCCCAGGCAGGCAAGCTTGCTGAATTGCCATTGAAATGTATGCAGACAGAGTACCCTAACAAGCCTGGACAGACCCTCGGGGGAAAGGAAGATTTAAAGGAACCTCACCTGCTTCATCCGGCATTTTACGGGTGTTTCGACTGGCATTCTTCTGTCCATGGTCACTGGTCGCTTGTGAAGTTATTGAAGATGTACCCCCAACTTGAAAAAGCGGAGGCAATCAGGCAAAAGCTAAAACAAAATATTTCTAAGGAGAACATTGCCGGGGAGGTGGCTTATTTCGAAGGTGAACACAACAAATCCTACGAGCGAACCTACGGATGGGCCTGGCTGTTGAAACTTGCAGATGAGATCAGGTCCTGGGACGATCCGCTGGGCAGGGAGCTTGCAATCAACCTTCAACCTTTAACAGATATAATCATTTCAAAATACATCGAATTTCTGCCCAAACTGAAATATCCGATCCGGGTAGGTGAACATACAAATACGGCTTTCGGTCTGACCTTTGCCCGTGATTATGCAGCCGCAAATGGTGCAGACAGTTTGTTAAGGGCCATAGACAATAAAGCTCGCGAGTTTTATTCAGGGGACCAGGACTGCCCTGTGGATTGGGAACCCAGCGGCTTTGATTTTCTCTCCCCCTGCCTTGAAGAGATCGATCTTATGCGAAGGGTGTTGTATGAAGAAGAATTTAAAACATGGTTGGATGCCTTTGCTCCCCAGCTTATTTCAAGCGATTTTGAACTGGAACCCGGAATCGTGCTGGACAGGACCGATGGCAAGCTGGTGCACCTGGACGGACTGAATTTCAGCAGGGCATGGGTTCTTTACGGCCTGGCAAATCAATACCCGGAATACGGTCACCTGAGAAAAATTGCCGATGCGCATATCGCATATTCCTTGCCATCACTTACGGATGGAAATTATGAAGGGGAGCACTGGCTGGCATCATTTGCTATATATGCCCTTGCCCAGGTTAACTAGTGTCTGTCCATAATGTCCGTTTGCTGCGTTACGCTCGTCGGGAAATTGCTCATCCCGATAATATATCGGGACTCCGCATTTCCCGACTTCGCAGGCCTTGCAAACGAACATTATGATCCAGCCACCCGACTATATTGACAAACATTAACTAGGTCATGAAATTCCGGCATCGCATACTGAACATACTTTTCTGGTCGATCGTATCTGCTGCATTCATTGGCCCCGGCACAGTGACAACTGCGGCAAGATCCGGGTCCCTCTTTGGAACCAGCCTGATGTGGGTATTGCTGTTCTCCACACTGGCCTGCCTTTTACTGCAGGAAGCTGCATCACGGATTACAATTCTCTCAGGAAAGAACATCGGGGAGATCATATCACTACGAACCAGGGAAAGCAGATTCGCCATGGTGTTGCCCGGACTCATTGTCCTGGCAATCTGCGGGGGAGCTGCCGCATATGAAATGGGAAACCTTATCGGTGCAAGGGAAGGGATCATGCTGGTATTTCCGAAGTTGGACAAGTTGATTGTTCCTGCATTGGGAGGATTTGCCGTGGCAATACTGCTCGTTCCGTCGCTCAAGTTCATTTCCCGTTTCATGGGCATCCTGGTTATGATCCTCGGGATACTTTTTCTATATACCGCCATACGAATTGCACCGCCGGTAAATGAGGTGCTAAAAGGACTGTTCATTCCTTCAATGCCATCCGGTTCCGAAGCCCCCTGGCTTGCGCTTGCACTTATAGGCACCACGATTGTACCCTATAACCTCTTTTTGGGATCCGGAATAAGCAAGGGGGTAAGCAGGATATCCGAAATGCGCTGGGGACTATCGGTAGCGATCCTGCTGGGAGGTATTTTTTCATTGTCGGTAATTGTTGTGGGTGACTCTGTCAAAGGAGCATTCAGTTTTCAGGGGCTGGCAGAGGCACTTTCGCAAAAATCAATGGTAAATGGCAATCTTATTCTGGGGATCGGGCTCTTTGCGGCAGGCTTTACTTCCGCGATCACAGCGCCCCTGGCTTCCGCCATTACCCTGAAGAGTTTGTTTGGCAACAGCAACAGTAAAAAGTGGGATTACAACGGGTGGTATTTCAGACTATCATGGATGGTCGTGCTGGGTATAGGGATGGCATTTGGGATGACGAATGTGAAGCCTGTTCCGGCGATCATCCTGGCACAGGCACTCAACGGACTGGTCCTTCCGATTGTAAGTTTTATCCTGGTTTACTTCGTTCATGATACAAGACTGATGGGTAAGCAGAATCATCCACTGAACTCAGTGGCGCTTGGATTAACACTTATTATGACCGTAGTCATTGGACTGAACAACCTGGTACTCTCAATTTCAGGGTCCCTTGGCATTACAATCGAAAAACCGGGATTGGCATTTGTAGTCTATGCCACAATCTCTGCAATGATTACGGGACTTTTCTACCTGTATATTTTCAGAAGGCGAAATTTCAGATCCATTAACTGATGCACCACGGATGAAAGATATTTATAAGATACATATAGATACGGGCGGCACTTTTACAGATTGCATTGCCCTGTCTCCTGAAGGTGAAATTATTTGTCGGAAGCTACTAAGCAGCGGCAAGCTGAGAGGCAGTATCGCATCATGGATTTCGAAAAATGAATTCATTGTCAATGAATCATGGGAGGTGAAGAAAGATTTCATCAGGGGATTCCGTTTGATTTTTACTTCAGTTCCCGAACATGAATACATGGTTGAGGAATACGATCCGGTGCAAAGAGTACTTAGATTAAATACCTCAATTAAAGAAAAACATATCAGCAGCAACTTCACCTTTGAAATCTACACAGGGGAGGAAGCCCCGGTACTGGGGATACGAATGATAACAGAGACACCTCCCGGAACTCCTTTCCCTCCAATGGAAATTCGATTGGGAACTACAAAAGGTACCAATGCATTGCTCGAAAAACGTGGAGCGGAGACCTTACTGATTACCACCGACGGATTCAAAGACATCCTGGAGATCGGGAATCAGCAACGACCGGATATTTTCGCGAAAAAGATAAGCAAACCCACCCCCCTGACCTCAGGAGTAATTACAGTAAAAGAACGAATCAATCATCTGGGAGAGATAAGTGAACCCATTCAAACTAAAACTTTAGAAAGAGAGTTATTAAATATTGAAAATAAAGATAGTAAGAGTATTGCCGTATCCTTGTTAAATGCGTACATCAATCCAACTCATGAACGGGAAGTGGCGAACATTTTAGAAAAGCATGGATTTTCGGATGTATCGGTATCTTCGGAACTTTCTGGGATGATCAAATTGCTCGATCGAACAGAAACCACGGTGGTAAATGCTTATTTGTCGCCCATTATACGAAATTACCTGGATGAAATTGGGGTGCAGCTCGGAAGCAGGAACCTGCGTGTGATGACAAGTGCAGGAGGTCTGGTAAAGGCAAGTTGCTACAAACCGATTGACAGTCTGTTGAGTGGTCCGGCGGGCGGTGTGGTCGGTGCGGTAATTAAAGGTGAGTCTGTGGGTGAATCTCATTTGATCACATTTGATATGGGGGGTACAAGTACAGATGTGAGCCGGTACGACGGCGAATTTGATTATCTCTATGAGCTTCAGGTCGGCACGGCACATATTATGTCCCCGGCCTTAAATATTGAGACCGTTGCTGCAGGGGGAGGATCCATCTGCGGATATGACGGATATAGACTTTTTGTGGGGCCGGCAAGTGCAGGTGCAGCGCCGGGTCCGACATGTTACGGAGCCGGGGGACCATTGACAATTACAGACATTAACCTACTGGCAGAAAAACTACAAGCGGATAATTTTTCCATCCCGATCTATCCGGAAGCTGCAAAAGCAGCCCTGGAAAAACTTGCAGAGGAGATTGGAAGTTCAACTGGAAAAAAGCCCGCATTACCGGATCTGATTGAAAGCTTCCTCACGATTGCAAACGAAATAATGGCAGGAGCCATAAAGAAAATTTCGGTACAGAAAGGTTATGATCCATCGGAATACAGCCTGGTATCCTTTGGAGGTGCCGGAGGCTTGCATGCATGTAGTATTGCTTCGTTGCTCGGTATAGAGAAAATCATTCTTCCTGAAGAAGCAGGATTGTTGAGTGCGTTCGGGATCGGGAAAGCGAGGATTGAGAGGTTTGCTGAAGGGCAGATACTTAAAACCCTTGAAGAAATGGAGGAAACAGTTGGGGATCATATAGCTTCCCTGGAAAATGAAGCGATTGAAAACCTTTTGCAGGAAGGTATCTCAAAGCACAAGACAGAGATCAGGAGCAGAAAGATCTTTCTTAGATATGCAGGACAGAACAACTCAATTGCAATAGCGTATGAAAAGAATGATGATCTGTCAGCAAGGTTTAAAACTACCTACAAAACAGTATACGGTCATTCGGTTGACCGGCCTGTTGAAATAGAAGCAATACGGGTGGTGGCTTCTGATATAACCGGGCAATCAGAATCTTCAAAATTACCGGAAAATAAAAGTACCCCGGAACCGGTTCGATTGATCAGCCATGGCGCTTCGGTGTATCGAACAGATTTGTTAAAGCCCGGAGATGTAATTGAAGGTCCGGCGGTTCTGCTCGATAAATTCAGCACCACATTTATTGAGTCCGGTTGGCACTATCAAATGTATGAAAACAGAACCGGAATGATGACAGCGCATGGCAACATGCAAGTGAAAAAGAAAAGCAGGCCATATGAGGCAGATCTCGAACTTTTCACCAACCGGTTTATGGCCATTGCAGAAAACATGGGAGCCATGTTGCAGCGCACCGCCTTTTCTGTAAACATAAAGGAGCGGCTGGACTTTTCATGTGCACTGCTTGACGCGAAGGGAAACCTGGTGGCAAATGCACCTCATATTCCTGTGCACCTTGGAGGTTTAAGTGTGTGTGTGAAAACCCTGATGAAGAAAATAACCTTCAAACCCGGAGATACTGTGGTTACGAACCATCCCGGATTCGGTGGATCCCACCTGCCCGATGTTACAACGATCAGCCCTGTATTTGATGATGAAACGCAGCTTTCGGGATTTGTAGTGAACCGCGCCCATCACAGTGAGATCGGAGGTATTTCTCCCGGTTCCATGCCCCCGTCTGCAACAAGTCTGATACAGGAGGGAGTGGTCATTGAACCGTTCCTGCTTGTTGAAAACGGACAGGCCAACTGGAAGGGCATGTATGATGTTCTTACCAATGCTCCTTTTCCTACGCGGAATCCTGAAGAGAACATGGCTGATCTGAATGCTGCACTTGCTGCCAATAAAAAGGGCAGAGATGCAGTACTTGAACTGATCAAGACGTTTGGAAGGATTAAAGTAACGGGATTTTTCGATGCATTGCGAAAGCATGCGGCTGATCGAATGAAGCATACACTGAATAAGATAAAGGATGGAGAATATTCAGCATTTGAAGAGCTGGATGACGGAAGCGCCATACATGTAAAGATCAAAAAAACAAAAGAAAACTGCATCATCGACTTTACCGGAAGTGCCCCGGTACACGCTAAGAATATGAATGCCACTGTTGCAATCGTTCACAGTGTGGTTATATATGTGTTGAGGTTGTTGCTTGACGAACCCATACCTCTGAACGACGGACTGTTGGAACCGGTTGAAATTATTGTCCCGAAAGGGATGCTGAATCCTGATTTTCCAGACGACCCAGCTGAGTGTCCTGCTGTTGTCGGAGGCAATGTTGAGATCAGTCAGCGGCTTACAGATACCCTGCTGAAAGCCTTCGGCACGATGGCAGCATCGCAGGGGACCATGAACAATGTATTGTTTGGTAATACAAGCTTTGGATATTATGAAACACTGGCCGGGGGAACTGGTGCCGGGAATGGATTTCACGGGTCCGATGCAGTGCATCACCACATGACCAATACCCGCATCACCGACCCGGAAGTGATTGAACACAGGTACCCGGTCAGGATTTTGGAGGCAAGCATAAGGAAAGGTTCAGGGGGCAAAGGCAAATGGAATGGTGGGGATGGTATGACAAGGATCTATGAGTTCCGGGAACCGGTTCACCTTTCACTGCTTACACAACGCCGTCAATCCGGACCTTACGGCATGGAGGGGGGAGCGCCGGGAAAAAAAGGGGAGCAGTTCCTGATAAAGAAGGACGGTACAAGGCACAAACTGACTGGTATAGCAAACCTGCAGCTTACACAAGGAGACAGGCTTGAAATACATACCCCGGGTGGGGGAGGATTCGGACCCAGGGATGAAAAATAAAAATAAGTTATGAAGTTACTTATTATTTTTATCTATGCCATCTGCCACCTTAAGCAGAATATTTGTGTCAACAATGTTCACAACGAACAGGACAAGGACCGCCATTCCGGCAAGATAGTTCAATGAACCGGGGAACAGTACTTCCATGATCATCATCAGGCTGATAATGATCCTTACTTCGGTGGGGCCGGCCTTCCCGGAATCAATTATGTATTGCCCGGTCAGCTTGTACCTGATCAACGCAAGGATCATTTCCCAACCGTACATGACAACGAATCCATAACCGAGAAGTTCCCATGCATCCTGTGCATAAACAATATAACCAAACCCAACAATGATGATGCTGATCCAGTCGATTGTGACGTCCAGTGAAAAACCGTAATTCTTTCTTGGCTTGTTCCGGTAATAGGCAAGTCTTCCGTCAAGGGAATCTCCGAACCAGTTGATGATGAAACCTGCCAGGCCCAGCATCAGCCAGTTTCTGTTCAGCAAAGCAGCGAGGATAAAACTACCCGATACGATGATGTTCCCTGCGAGTCCGATTCCTGTGAGAAAATCGGAGGTGACCCACCCGGGTATCCGCTGAACAAGCCAGCAAATAAGTCTTTGCTCGTGTGTTTTCAGAAGGTTTGTTCTGGTCCTGTCTTTAAAGACTTTGTTGATCAAATCATTGTATTTGTGGGATTTCATAATGTATTCAGTTGTTCCAAAATTATAGGTTCATTGATGAACCAAAAATAAAATTACTATTCTTAACGTACTAATCCAGTTTCCTGAGATATCTTTCTGTTTTAATTTTTGCAGCAATGCAGCTATCGGACTTAATGGACAGACACTAAGTAGTGCTTGTCAATAAAGTTGGAGTGGCTGGATCATAAAGTTCGAGAGCAAAGCGCGCAAAAATCTTAAACCGCAGTATACTAACGTATTCGAGGATTTAAGATTTTTGCAGCAATGCAGCTATCGGACTTAATGGACAGACACTAAGTAGGTTTTATCCCTGTGGATCTATGTGCAGAACAACATTGGGGTAATGTATTTCGTGCTATCTTTATGGTAATTTCATAATACCATAAAGCAAATCCATGATAAAGAATTTTATAAAGGACCGGCTCCTTATTGCAAAGGTCAGGAACCGGTTCAATCCATCGGTACAGATCAGCCAGCGACAGCTGTTCCATCATTACAGAGAAGTTGCAAAAACATCTGCATTGCCGCCATTGAGTGAAACGGGTTTCAGGGTGTTTTCACAGTTTGAAGAGGATGGGAAGCTGCTTTTTATTTTTTCAGTTATCGGAATGAACAACAAAACTTTTGTAGAAATTGGTTCCGACGACGGGGTCAACAGCAACTCAGCCAACCTTTATTTCAATTTTGGCTGGCACGGGTTGTTTATCGATGCAAACAAAAAGAGCATCAGAAGAGGGCAGAGGTTTTTTGCAAAATATCCCCATCCCTGGTATTACAAACCGAGGTTCATTTGTTCAAAGGTGACTCGCGAGAATGTGAACGATTTGATCGGAAGCGCAGGTTTTGAAGGTGAAATAGGATTGTTGTCCATAGATATTGACGGCAACGATTACTGGATCTGGGATGTGATCAATGTCGTGGATCCCCTTGTCGTTATCATTGAAACACACAATGAGTTTGGAATGGAGAATATTGTTGTCCCTTATGATCCTGATTATACATTTCCCGGCAAACACCCTGTTTATCATGGTGCATCGCCTGTGGCAATGACCAGGCTAGCAGAGAAAAAAGGATACAGGCTTGCAGGGGCCAATGCGCTGGGATTTAATTTCATTTTCATTAAAAATGGACTGGTCGAAGAAGAGATCCCGGCAGTTTCCGTTGAGTCGGCCCTGATGCATCCTTCTGCAAAGGAAGCCATAAAAAAATTTGAGCCCATCAGGGACTGGGATTATGTTGAGGGATAGGAAAAGTGAATCAGCAAGTTAGGTGGAGGTCAGATGATCTTCCATCCTTTTCTGCGTGCCATCAGGCCCAGTTTTATTTCGGGCTTTACGCAAACCGGATTTCCAATGGAGCGAAGTATGAACCTGTCGGTATAGGCGTCCCCGTAATACCAGGCAGTATCAATATCAAAATTATGGGAATTGCAAAATGAGATCATCTGTCTGGCTTTTTCCCTTCCGAAAACCAGGTTTCCGTTTGATCTTCCCGTGAATACACCTTCTTTTGTTTCAAGGGAAGAGCAGAGCACCTCATCCAGTTTCAAATGTTCTGCCACAGGGTTGCACAGGTAAGGCATTGCTGATGAAAGCAGAAGCAAATATGCATTGTTATCACGGTGACGTGCTATTTCGTCAAGAATTTCGGGCCGGATCGATTCAAGCATGAGGGGAAGGATCAGGGAGGTTGCCATGCCAGCTACATCTTTTTCGTTTAAACCCTTAAGCCACTTCATCATAGATAGAACTATTTCGTTGGGATCTTTAAGGTCAAACTGGTAGACAACTGAGTATAAAATTGCCTGACGCAGTTGTCTTGCACTCATCAGCCCCATTTTTCTTGAGGCCTTTACCACGAGCCTGCTGCTGTTAACGGAGAGTATGGTTTTGTCCAGGTCAAATGCTGCCAGGTATGAATGCCCGTTCTTCACAATTATTTGTCGATATGGAAGTAATGATTTCCTTCGGGATTAAAGATAATAGGAATTTTTGAAGGAAATATCCTCACATCAAATTTCGATGCAAATAATACCTCACCATCCACATGGAACGGCACCTCTTTTCCAAAATCAACTTCAAAACGATCGGTAGTATAATAATTTACTTTTTTATCGGTTGTATGTGCACCCTTTGAAACCTTCAGCAGGATGTCAAGGCGTTTGAACAGCCCCAGTTTCTTTATCATACAGATATCCAGCAATCCATCGTTAGCTATCGCATGCGGTGTAAGGTAAAACCCCCCGGCATACCGCCTTCCGTTGGATATGGTGTTGATGAAGCAATCTGTCTCTTTAACCTTGCCGTCCTTATGAATTTTGACCCTGTATTCTTTAAAAAAGAAAAGTGTTCCAAGTATGGCTTTGAGGTATTTTCCCTTACCACCCATTTTTGTTTCACCCGGGGCAACGTAATTCTTGGCTGCGACTACTGCATCAAATCCCAACCCCATTCCATTCAGGAAAGGAATACCGTTGCAGGTTCCGTAATCCATATTGATAATGCTCTGGCGGAAAAATATCTCCCAATGATGGTCTTCAAACCTGTCCGGAAACCCGAGGATCTGCACAAAATCATTACCTGTACCGGCGGGAACGATGCCGGTTATGATGTCCTCTTTATCAAGAAGCATTTTCCCTATTTCATTCATGGTGCCGTCTCCTCCCACTGCTATGATATGGCTGAAACCTTCATCAGCGTATTTCGAAGTGAGATCACTGGCATGACCGGGTCTCTCTGTGACCACGATCTCACCAGGGATCTTAAAGGCTTCAATCTTTGATTTCAGTTCCGGGATCATTCTTTCCCCGTCCCCGTTTCCCGCGATTGGGTTGACAATGAAGATCCATTTTTGAGATTTTTTATTTTGCATTTTTTAATGGTAAAAGGTTGTTTTTCAGGATTCAGTGGATGCAGATTCTATGACTGATTTCACCTTGTCGACTATCTCTTTGTCTTCAAGTGGGGTCAATGATTTTCCCGGAATGGGTTCGTGTATGATCACTTCGAGTTTTGCCCCGAAATTTATATACGATCTGTTCTTTGGTTTTAATTTGAAAAAGCCGTTGAGGGTAACCGGTAAAATATCAGTTTCAGAGGCGCGCAACAAATAGATAAATCCCCTGTAGAATGGATTGATCTTACCGTTCAATGTCCTGGTTCCCTCCGGAAATATGGCTATGGTCCTGGAGGTGCTTTTTTCCACAAGCTGCTCAACCATTCTTCTTGTATTGCGAATATTGGCCATGGTCATCGGAATGTAATCTGTCATAAGCAGCATTTTTCCGAAAAGGGGAACTTTCAACAGGTTGTCACGCCCGAACCAGCTTACCCTGGGAAAAAATGCCATGATGGCTATGATGTCGAACATGCTTGAATGATTGGCAAGCAGAATGAATTTTCTGTTTCTGTCAAATTTTTCCTTGCCCTGGATCCTGAGCTTTTTCCCCATTATCGGGAAAACCGATTTTGCCCAGAATCCCATTACTGCGAAAACACCCCCTTTCCATCTCATGTAGGAAAAGACTATCACAATGAAAACAGCTATGGCCGTATAGGTATACAGAACTGCGAATACAGGTACAGAAATGAAAGAATACATTCGTTTGCGCAGCATAATTTCATGGATTCGAATAGCGGGAAAGATAGAATAAAAAATATAAAATAAGAAATATATATTTATCTCACTATATAAATATATATTTTATTACAACGCCAAAGGCCAGCAACCAGCAACCCCGACATTCGCTATCGCTCGTCGGTGAGACGGTGAGACTGTGAGACGGTAAATAATATAAGGAACCAGCAACCAGCAACTGATAAGGTTATGTTGGATTGAAGATCTGGCTTCTTACAGTTTTTGTGTCCTGCTTTTCGGCTTTGGTTTCAAATATTATTAAATTAGTCGGTTATTTTTCTCAAAAACTTTATTTCGATATTAAATTAACTTACAACATTGACATGAAATATACAGCAAGTTTTTTCCAGATGCTGGCAGTTGCAGTTGCCATCATTGTAACATCTTCAAATACAACAGCACAGGAGATCCAGGCACCATCCTCCTATTTCGGTTTTGAACCCGGATCTGATGGCAATCTGTTTAATTATGATGAGCTGATCGGTTACCTGCAGCTGCTGGAAGAAAAAAGCGGCAGGATCCACCTGGAAGAGATAGGTACCTCACCCATGGGAAAGAAAATGTACATCGCATTTATTTCTCTGGAAAAAAATATTGAACGGCTTTCTGAATTTAAGGAGATCAACAGGGAACTGGCATTGAATCCTGATATTGGTGAAAATGAAAGACAACAATATATTAATGAGGGCAAGGTATTTGTACTTTCCACACTTTCTATGCACTCTTCGGAAGTGGGCCCCGCACAGTCGGCCCCCCTTATTGCATATGACCTTGCTACTACCGGTGATGACAAAAAGCTGCAATGGTTGAACGATGTGGTCCTTATGATGGTCCCCAATCACAATCCCGACGGTATGGATAAGGTGGTGGACAATTACAACAAATACAAGGGAACAAAATACGATGGCGCTTCGTTGCCGGATGTATATCACAAGTACGTTGGACACGATAACAACCGGGATTTTGTTATACTCAGTCAGGAAGATACAAAAGCAATTGCGGCCATTTACAATCTAACATGGTTTCCCCAGGTGATGGTTGAGAAACACCAGATGGGGTCAACGGGGGTAAGGTTTTTTGTTCCGCCCAACCACGATCCGATCGCTGAAAACGTACCGGGGGAACTTTATTCATGGGCCGGCCTGTTCGGGCACAATATGGCCAATGATCTTACGGGACAGGGACTGGCAGGCGTAGCCCAGCATTATCTCTTTGACGATTACTGGCCGGGATCCACTGAGACATGTATATGGAAGAATGTCAT
The DNA here is from genome assembly GCA_021738565.1 of Bacteroidales bacterium. GTDB lineage: Bacteria > Bacteroidota > Bacteroidia > Bacteroidales > M55B112. The sequence goes on along the minus strand of JAIPBT010000004.1, from coordinate 15,338 downwards.
CGGATTTCTGACTGAAGCAGCAAGTGCCAGGACTGCTTCCCCCATCTATATTGAGCCAAATGAGCTGCGGGCAGGAGGCAAGGGTTTGTCGGAATATGAAAAAAGTGTAAACATGCTTCTTCCCTGGGAAGGAGGCTGGTGGCACCTCAGTGATATCATTGAATATGAAACTGTATCTACCCTGTCTGTTTTGAAAACAGCTTCGCTCTACCGGCAGGAGATCCTTCAGTTCAGGAATGACCTCTGCCGTGAAATGGTGGAAAAGGGACGTACTGAAGCCCCCTATTATTACATACTGCCGCGTGAACAGCACGACGCGGGAGAACTGGTAAACATGGTTGTCCTGCTTAAGGAGCACGGAGTGGATGTGTATGAATTGCAAAAAGAATTGGTTGTTGAAGATATTGCCTATCGGCGCGCGGACCTTGTTGTTCCACTGGCACAGCCCTTCCGTGCTTTTATCAAGGAGGTAATGGAAGAACAGGAGTTTCCCGAGCGCCATTACACTCCCGGAGGAGAACTGATCCGGCCCTATGATATCACAAGCTGGTCATTGCCCTTGCACAGGTACGTGAAGTCGTTTGAAGTGAACACCAGGGATACGGACCTGGAAAACAACATCAAACTGATCGAGGGTGATTTTTCAATGAAAGAAAGACCGGATACGAATGCAGTCGCGGTTATCCTTTCTGCCAATTACAACGAATCCTTTAAGACGGCCTTCAATGCCGTTGAACAGGGATTTGAGGTGAGGAGAATGATCGATGACATTGATATGAATGGTCATCAAATACCAAAAGGGAGTTTTCTTATTTCTATGGATGGAAGGAATTCAGAACAGGTGAGATCTTTTATTGAACAGGCAAACTACCCGGTTATTTCTGTTCCGGAAGGATTGGATATCCAGGCCGTTGAAATGGAAGTTCCCCGGATCGCTTTGATAGAAACTTATTTCCATGACATGGATGCAGGATGGACGCGGTTTATTTTTGATACCTACCACATTCCATACAAGAAGATCCGGCCCCATGAGATCAAGGACGCCGACATTGAGAAGAACTATGATATCGTTATTTTTCCCGATGAAAACAAAAGTCTGTTGATGGAGGGAAAATACAAATCAGGGGAAGATTATTACCAGGGCAATTATCATCCTGATTATACAAAAGGGATTGGCAAAGAAGGATTGCAGGCTTTGTTGAATTTTATTGAAGAAGGCGGAGTGATCATAAGCTGGGGGCAGTCAACAGCCCTCTTTGAAGGAACCCTTAAATTGAACGATGGTGATGATGTGACAGAAGAATTCAGCCTGCCCTTTACAGATATTGCTGCCGATCTCAGGAAAGAGGGATTGTATATTCCCGGTAGCCTTTTGAAGATCAGTTTGCTTAAGGACCATCCACTGACAATCGGAATGCCTGTGGAGGTTGGTGTCTTTAGCAGGGGCCGACCTGTGTTCCGGACCAGTTTGCCGGGATTTGACATGGACAGGAGGGTGATTGCCACCTACGCTGAAAAGGATGTGCTGATGAGCGGTTACGCTGCCGGTGAAGATCATATTGAGGACAAAAGTGCCATGATATGGCTGAAAAAAGGAGATGGCCAGCTCGTTCTTTTTGGATTCAATCCACAGTTCAGGGCATCCACCCAGGCCTCTTTCAAACTCCTGTTCAATGCGATTTTATTGTAGCGATCTTTTGTATGGAAGAATATGTTATCAGGGAAATAAGGGAGGAAGATGAAAAATTACTCGGGGACATTATCCGGGGATGTTTTCTTGACTATGAAGCAACGCAGCAGGGAACGGTTTTTTCAGACAGTGTGATCGACCGTTTGTTTGATGAATTCGACAAACCCGGCGCAGCTTATTTCGTGGTTGAATATGAAGGCGAGGTGCTTGGCGGCTCAGGGATCCAGCAATTAAAGGGTGCCGGTAAAGGAATCTGCGAACTTCAGAAAATGTACCTCAAAAAGGAAGCGCGGGGAAAGGGACTTGGAAGGGCGCTGCTTGAAAAATGCCTGGATTTCGCAAAGGAACAGGATTTCAGCACCTGTTACCTCGAGAGCCTGCCCGAACTAAAGGATGCACTTAAAATGTACGAACGGGCAGGATTTAGGTACATCCCCGAAAGAATGGGTGATACAGGGTACTATGGATGTACATTGTTTATGACCAGGGACCTTTAAACAAATCATTCAATTAACAGCGAATATATAGCAAACGGAAAAATTGCAATCAGCCGTTAAAGGTGCGGACCTTCTCGATCCGCATCGCAAAAGGCACATTTTCATGGGAGAATTCGTATTCTACCGACCTGCTGCCTTCTGCCCTGGCAATTAAGTCAATAGCCGACTGTTTGATCGCTGCATCCATCTTTCCGCTGAGGGACCGTTCAACCACGAGTTTAATAGATCCATAGTAAAGCTCTGTAATCATGTTTACTCTGCGTATTCTTCCGTCGTATTCTTCCCATTTGTTGCGCCGCATTATTTCCAGGTAATGATCGATCTTCACACGCAATAGGTCGCTCATTTCCCTGGCCTGCAGGTTGCCAAACCGGAATTTGCTGATGGTATCCAGCTGAAAATTTCCCTCAATGGTTCCGAGTGTTGGATGCTTCAGCTCTGTCAGTAATTCTGTATTTACATCAATCTTTGTATCTGCAAGGTGTGCTGCAATCAGTGGTGTTTCCTCATACTCCTTTTCGAAATCAAGAAATTCCTGCCTGTCGATCAGACCGGCATCAAGGAAAGCAGTTTGGATGGTGTTGGGCATGTTGTCATGAGCAAAGTCAGGCGCCGAAACAAGCCTGTCCCATACAAGGTCCCCGGTTTGAATGCCTGCATGGGAAGCAGTAATGAGCTCAAGACCGTAATGGTTACGGAATTTTTTTATTTCCATGGCATTGGATTTAACATTCGTCAGTTTAAAAATATAATTTTCAATACAAATAACCTAATCTGTATCGTTTGTTTGCCGGATTTTTCTTCCGTTTAACCGGTTACAAACCATATTTTAGCCACAATACATTTTAAATATGCACCGTTATTGAAAATGATTTACTTATTTTGTTGATTCTTTGAATGTAATGAACATCCTGGATATCATACTGGTCATTCCTTTGCTTTGGGCCCTGTACAGGGGTTTCAGAAAAGGACTGGTTTATATGATAGCATCATTGGCAGCGTTGGTGCTGGGCATCCTGGGAGCCATGCGTTTTCATCAGATCACAGGTGAATTCCTTGACCGCTGGTTCGATATCAATCCCGATTACCAGAACCTGTTGGCTTTTGCAGTTACTTTTGTTGGGATCGTTTTGATCGTGCACATGGCAGCATACCTGGCAGACAAGCTTGTCAAGGCAGTGGCTTTAAGCATTGTTAACCGGGCTGCAGGAATGGTTTTTGGCTTGCTGGTTACAGCATTTGTAATAAGCATTATCCTAATGCCACTGGATGCTGCCAATGAAAAAAGTGGTTTCATTGATGAAAAGACGATAGATGGATCACTGCTGTATGAACCGCTTACAAAATTCGCACCTGCAGTCTTCCCGTATTTGAAGAAAGAAGAATTCAGAAAATACCTGCCTTTTAAAGAAGGGGACAATGAAGAGCAAAAAACTATAGTCTGATCAAATATAATGTTGAAACGCCAGATGAATTTTGTAGAAGAACTTACCTGGAGAGGCATGATCCATGACGTCATGCCGGGCGCCGGCGAATTGTTGGAAAAGGAGATGGTTTCTGCCTATGTCGGCATTGATCCCACGGCTGATTCATTACACATAGGTCACCTGGTCGGTGTAATGATGCTGAAACATCTGCAGCATGCGGGTCACCGTCCCATCGCACTTGTGGGTGGCGCCACAGGGATGATCGGGGATCCAAGCGGCAAATCACAGGAGCGCAACCTGATGGATGAAAAGACCCTGCGGCACAACCAGGAATGTCTCAAAAAACAGATCGCGAATTTTCTCGATTTTGAGACCGATGCCCCAAACCGTGCGTTGATGGTAAATAATTATGACTGGATGAAGGACTATTCGTTCCTCGGATTTATAAGGGATATCGGTAAGCACATTACTGTAAACTACATGATGGCCAAGGATTCGGTTAAAAAACGTATCACTGCTGAAGATGCCCAGGGTATGTCTTTTACCGAATTCACCTACCAGCTGGTGCAGGCATACGATTATTTGTTTCTATTCAGGGAGTACGGTTGTAAGCTGCAGATGGGAGGATCCGATCAATGGGGCAACATAACCACGGGGACGGAACTGATTCGAAGGAAAGATGGTGGTGAAGCCTATGCACTTACCTGTCCGCTGATCACGAAATCAGATGGCGGGAAATTCGGCAAGACTGAAGAAGGGAATGTGTGGCTTAACCCGGCAAGAACCTCACCCTATAAATTTTACCAGTTCTGGTTGAATGTAACAGATGAGGATGCTGAAAAGTACATCAGGATATTTACCATGCTTTCAAGGGAAGATATTGAAGCAATGACAGCAGAGCACCAGGAGGCGCCTCATTTGCGTCTTCTCCAGAAAAAACTGGCTGAAGAGGTTACTGTCATGGTACATTCAGAAGAAGATTATAAAATGGCTGTCGAAGCATCAAAAATACTGTTCGGTAAAGCCACAGCCGAGACCCTTGCAAGAATTCCCGAGGAGATGTTCCTTGCCGTCTTCGAAGGGGTTCCCCGGTTTACCATAAAGGCGGATAAAATGGAGGCAGACATCATGACACTTCTTACCGATGATACTGGCATATTCAAATCAAAAGGAGAACTGAGGCGGCTGATACAGGGTGGCGGCCTGGCAATAAACAAAGAGAAAATTGCGGATCCTGATCTGGAGCTAACACGTGGTTCTTTTATCAATAACAAATACTTGCTGGTTCAAAAAGGCAAAAAAAATTATTTCTTGTTATCTGTTGAAAGCTAATACTTTAAAAAATGAACAATAAGGATCAAAAAACAACAAATTTCAGCTCTGTTGATCTGCTGATTTACATCTGGGAAAAGAGACTGATACTGACAATCATCGGGCTGCTGGCAGCCGTTTCATCCATCATCATTTCCTTGCAGATCAAGGAGAGGTACAGATCAACCGTTGTAATGTTCCCAACAACGGGGGCATCAATTTCAAAGTCGTTGTTGTCGTCCAACTACATGGGACGCCAGGATGCATATGGTTTTGGAGAGGAAGAACAGGCAGAGCAGTTGCTGCAGGTACTGAATTCTGAACAGATCAGGATCAGGATCATGGAAAAATACAACCTGATGGAGCATTATGAAATTGATCCGGCTTCAAAATATCCCTACACCCGCCTTGCGGATAAATACAAGAAGAACATCAATTTTCGTGAAACAGACCTGATGTCGGTTGAGATCAGTGTGCTTGATACAGATCCACAGATAGCTGCTTATATTGCCAATGATATCGCTGCCCTGGTGGATACGGTATTCAATGAAATGAAGAAGGAACGTGCGTTGGCTGCGTTCAGGCTTGTGGAAAAAGAGTACAGGGACGCCGAACTGGGAGTGTCACAACTCAAGGATTCCCTGCAAACAGTAGGTGGAGATATTTCCTATTCACTGAGAAGATCCGGAGGATCCTCAATGGCTGACCTGACAAGGGCGCTGGCTGCCTATGGAGGCTCCTTTATCACCCTTACCAACCACCTTGATCATGAAACTGAGCGGCTGGCTGACCTGCGCCAGCGTTACCAGGAAGCACGTGTAGAATCGATCCAGGACCTGCCTCACAAATTTATTATAGACCGGGCGTATGCTTCTGAAAAGAAAGCTTATCCCAAACGGTCCGTAATCGTAATCGTATCAACCATATCCTCTGTACTGTTTGGTTTGATCGTACTTATTATTATTGACAGCATTCGACAACGTTTTTCGATTAAGAAAGAGGATTAATGCAACTATCGATCCAGGGAAATAAGCTGCCGGTCTGGTTCTGGATTGCTTCACTGGGCTTTGTTGTGATCAATGCTGTGCTGATTGCATTGGAGATCTTCTACCTGCCGCTACTGCCTGTGATCCTTTTGTTCCTGCTGCTGGCATTTGTAAGGCTGGACCTTCTGCTGCTTGCGGTTGTGTTTTTTACACCTGTTTCGCTGCAACTTAGTACTTTTTCTGAAAACCTTGGGATCGATATGTACCTGCCAACCGAACCCCTCCTTGCACTTTTGCTGGTTATGTATATTTTGCGCTACCTCAAGGGATACAGGGCGGATCTGAGGATTTTGAGACACCCGGTGACATTGTCTGTATATTTCTATCTTGCCTGGATGGCAGTTACGATCATTACCAGCAGCGATCCGCTGGTATCAGTCAAGTTCTTTCTTTCAAAACTCTGGTTCATAACCGGTTTTTACCTGCTCGGAGTACTGCTATTCAGGGAACAGAAAAATATGAAACGCTACTTCTGGCTGTATCTTGGAGCCTTTTCCGTTGTGATTGTGTATACAATTGTCAGGCATTCTGCTTATGGTCTCGACAATCAAATGATGGCACACAGCATGATGCAGCCTTTTTTCAAGGACCATACCTCCTATGGCGCCACGCTTGCATTTCTGATACCTGTTATCATTGCCTTTTTTGCACTTACAAAGCGGGGGGAGTGGAACTTCCGTTTCCTGCTGTTCCTTTTACTGATTCTTTTTACAGCAGCAATTGTCTTTTCATACACAAGGGCAGCATGGGTAAGCCTGATAGGAGGCCTGCTTGTCTGGGTGGCTGTCAGGCTTCGGATCAGGGTTGAGATACTGGCACTGATAGGAGCAGGACTGGTTGTTCTGTTTTTTATTTTCAGATCAATGATCATACTGGAGCTTGAGGAAAACAGGCAAAAATCTTCAGGGGACCTTGCAGAACATGTACAATCCATATCAAATATCAGCAACGATCAGTCGAACCTTGAACGCATCAACAGGTGGAGTTGTGCATTGAGAATGTGGAAAGAGAGACCTCTGGTTGGATTTGGTCCCGGTACCTACCAGTTCGAGTATGGCAGGTTCCAGCGATCTTATCAGCGCACAGAGATAAGTACAAATTTAGGAACCCGCGGCACTGCACACAGCGAGTACCTGGGGCCGCTTTCTGAATCGGGAATTTTTGGCATGCTGAGCATCCTGATCATAATCATAACTACCATTCAAACCGGGATCAGGGTGCATCTCAAGGCAAGGTCAGGATTTGTCAGGATTTTTTCGCTTGGAATTCTGATAGGGCTGGTAACCTATTACATCCATGGAGTCCTTAATAATTTTTTGGATACAGACAAAGCTTCGGCATTGTTCTGGGGTTATACAGCCATGCTGGTGGCAATGGACCTGTACCATAAGGACAAGGAAGATCAGCCCAGGATCGGATCATGACCATGAATTACCCCGGGAATTGAGCGCTTAAGATCGAGATGTCATCGAATATCGAAGCGCTTCCCTTCAGAATCCCCTGCTTTTCAATGATGGTATCGATGTTTTTTCTGATGGGTTCGTTGTTCCTCAGTTCAACTTCGATCTTTTCAGTTCCAAATTCCACTCCTGAATCATCGATCACCTCCACGAGTCCATCGGTGAAACAAAGCAATTTTGAAGGTTCATTTATTTGGATAGACTGTATATTCAGAAAGGGCAATTCATCCATCATTCCCATTCCTACCGATCCATCCCTCAGGTAAACCATTTCCTTGCTTTTCATTTTGTAAAGAAGGGGAGGATTATGTCCTGCATTGACGTACAATAGAGATTTCGTTTCACAATTGTATTTTCCAAGGAAAAGGGTAATGAATTTTTCCCCTCCTGCGCTGTCGATCACCCGTTTGTTTAGTTTGGTTACCAGTTCCTCAAGCTTGATATCTACTTTAAAAAGAGCCTGAAGGTTTGCCTGGAAATTGGACATCAGGATGGCAGCCGAGATCCCTTTGCCGGATACATCTGCAATGCAGAATCCTATCTCCTTTTCATTGAGTATGACAACATCGTAATAATCACCTCCCACATCAAAGTGTGGGTGGTAAAATGCTGCCATTTCAATGCATTCGTTTGATGGCAGCTGCTCCTCTTTCGGGATCAGCATGTTCTGCATTTTACTGGCCAGTTCCATCTCCTTTTTCAGCGCTTCCTGCCGCAATGATTTTTCAAACAACCTCTTGTTTTCTATTGCCACGATAATGATGTTGGCGATTGTCCGGACATAGCGTACATGTTTAAGGATCGGGCTCATCCCCTCTCCTTCCTCTTCAATATCGCCAAGCAGGACAAATGCAATGGGTTTGTCATTGTCGGTAACCGGCATTACGATCTCAACCGGTTCGGGGAAACGGTCGGGCTCGGACATGAAATACTTGATCTCCTTGTATTTGAAGAGGTCCTTTTGAATATCGATTTTTTCAAAAAAATTCTTTGAATAACCTGAATTAAGGATGCATTCCCACTTTTCCCCAAGCTTGATGATCATTAACTGACCTATAGACAGCTTTTCAGTCAGCAGGTTCTTGAGCTTCCCCGTAAGTTCATCTATGGAGACATTGTTATTGATAGCCAGGGTGATATCAAGCAGAGCATCCAGCTTGATCTTTGACATTTCCTTGCGTGAATAGGACCCGGCCATGCAGATTTAATGTTTTCAACGATTAAAGATAAGATTTATTTCTTAACCCTTTCTGAGTAAGACCTGTCGCGCGTATCTACTTTGATCACCTCTCCCTGCTCAACGAATATCGGTACCATAACACTGGCGCCCGTCTCAAGTGTTGCAGGTTTCAGGGCTGTGGAGGAAGAAGTATCTCCTTTCACTCCGGGTTCGGAATAGGTGATCTGTAATTCTACAAATGGGGGCAGTTCACAGGACAATGGTGTTTCATTATCGGCATGCACCACGATCTCGACTTCCTGTCCCTCTTTCATGAGATCTGCGTTTTCGATAAGGTTCTCTTCCAATACGATCTGTTCAAAAGTTTCAAGGTGCATAAAGCTGTGTCCCAGGTCGTCCTTGTACAGGAATTGATAGGGTCTTCTTTCCACCCTTGCTGTATTGACTTTCACTCCTGCGGTGAAGGTATTGTCGATCACTTTGCCTGTTGTCAGACTTTTTAGTTTTGTCCTCACAAAAGCCGGTCCTTTCCCGGGTTTAACATGCTGAAATTGTACAATCGCATAGAGGTCGTTGTTGTATTCAAGGACCAGTCCGTTCCTGAAATCTGAAGTAGTTGCCATTTGTTATTTGTTCTAGTTTCTGTAAAAGACTGCAAATTAAGGAAATTAATTGTTTTATGGCAAACAGTACAGATTATCAGAGGACCTTCTTTTTAGGAACGGTAGCTATAAAATCTTTCAGGTAGAAAGGTTCAAAGTATGCCGTATTTTCAAATTCCTGTTCCTTGTAGGAATCAAGGGCAAGAGGGATCATATTTTCAGCGTGGGGATCAATTTCACCGATAAAATGAGCATTGGAATGCTTTATGATTGAATTTACCTTGTTGGATCCGTTACCAAAGAAAAGGAGGTGGTTTGTTTTCAGGTGTTCGAGAAAACTCTGCTCATCAACAATCAGCGCCTTAACGGGTTCGATTGTTTCAATGCCTGGTGTATAGAGGGCGCAAAAGACTTCCATTCGCCTTGCATCCAGCATCGGACAAAGAAGTGCGCCGGGATGTTCTTCAAGAAGACCGGCGACCCCGGGATTCTTTTTTGCGCCGGAGGCAAGTGACCTCAGTGTGTTGATGCCTATTACAGGGATGTTGTGTGCATAAGCAATGCCCTTGGTTACTGAAACGCCAATCCTCAGACCGGTATAGGATCCCGGGCCTTTGCTCACTGCGATGGCATCGAGGTCCCCGGCTGATACTCCGGATATCGTGAGTACCTTTTCGATGAATACGGTAAGGATCCTGGCATGGGACCTTTCTTCACTGCTTGATTGTTCTGCCAACAGATCATTTCCTTTGCTCAGGGCAACCGAACAAATATTGGCAGCGGTTTCGATATGCAGGATAAGAGGTGCATCCATGCGCCAAAAATAGCAAATTATTTCTCATCGGAATAGAGGCGGTCCCTTGGCACAACTTCAATTGCTGTACCATCGGACAAGTCTTTTGAGATGGCTGAATAAGGGGCGATGATCACTTCAGCATCAGGATCGAGACCTTCCAGGGTTTCAATATAGGTATTGTCCTGTATGCCTGTTTTTACCGGTTTCATGACCGCCTTTCCGTCATCAACCACAAATACAACGGTAATTTTCTCTTTTTCCCCGGTCTCTGTTTTTAGATTTGTGTCGGAGCCGTCCTTTTTGTTTCCCCCCCCTTCTTCCGATCCGTTTTCTTCTTCCTGGTCGATAGGTACCCGCGTGGTTACTGCCTGCACCGGTATGGAATATACATTGGTTCTGACTTCTGTTTGGATATCAGCTGTGGCTGACATTCCGGGACGCAGCGGATAAGGATTTGTAGCCGTGACCTTGTCCCGGTAAGATTCAGGAAGCAGCCTGATCTTGACGTTGAAATTGGTAACCTGGTCGGTTGTAAGTCCCGTTACATTGGCGGATACAGGAATTTCAGTGATCACCCCTTTGAACTTTTTATCCAGGTAGGCATCCACTTCAATGATGGCAGTGTCCATGTAGGCGACCCTAACAATGTCATTTTCATTTACCTCGACTTCCACTTCCATTTTGCTCAGATCAGCCAGCCTGAGTATCTCGGTTCCTGACATAAGTTCGGTGCCGACTACCCTTTCACCCAGTTCAACATTTAATGCTGAAATGGTACCGTTCATAGGGGCATATATGGATGTTTTCTGAAGGTTTTCCTCTGCCTCCTGGAGTGCAGCGCTTGCACTTGCCACGGAGAACTCAGCGGCCTCCTTTTCTGCCAGGGCTGTTTCATAGTTGGTTCGGGATTGCTCATATTCAGCATCTGAGATCGTATTGTCTGCATACAGTTTATTGTTCCTTTCATAGCTCAGCTTGCTCATCTGCAATTGTGCTTCAGCCTGCTTGAGGCGTGCCTTTGAATTGTTGAGTGAAGCTTCTGTCCTGTTCCTGATCATAATGTAATTGTCGGGTTTTATTTTCAACAGGAATTGTCCCTTTTCAACATTGTCGCCCTCTTTAACAGCAAGCTCAACAATTTCCCCGGATACATCGGGTGAGATCTTGACTTCGATTTCCGGTTGTATCTTTCCGTTTGCAGTAATGATCTCGGTGATATTTCTCTGTTCTCCTACTTCAACGGCAACTTTGATGTATCCTTCATCTCCGATCCACCCTGCTTTTTTTCCTATGGCCAGGAAAATAATCAGAACAACTGCCAGAACGGCAAAGATGATGAGTATTTTTTTTGATTTCATAGTGTGATTGCTAATGTGTTGTTTTAAAATGTTATGGGTTCACCCTTGTAAAAATTCAGGATCCTGGTTTTAAAGATAAAGTCGTATTTGGCCTGTAGCAGGTCCGATTGTGTCATGGTAAGCTGGTTTTTAGAGGTGTTGTAATCAACGGTATTGACAAGGCCAACCTCAAATTTTTTCTCAGTATATTTAAATGATTCCTCCATAGAGATCAGTGCCTTTTTCGTGGATTCAAATTTTTTAAGTGCTGCGACCGCGTCAGCATGTGACTGCTGGATATCCCGGTAGAGCGTGTTTTTTTCGTTCTGAAGTTCCAGCCTGGAATTTTCAATGCCGATCTTTGCATTTGCAATTGCAGATTTCACCTGGAACCCGTTAAAAACCGGGATCCGAAGGTTAAATCCAATGCCAACACTCAGGTTGTCATTGACCTGTTCGAAAAATGGATATTTACCCATTATCGGAACACCCAGTTCATCGGTTCCGACCACTTTTTCCCTGATGTCGGAATACCCGGAATTGTAATTTCCGGAAAGAGAAAGTGTAGGGTAGCGCATGCCTGTTGAGATGGACAGCTCCTTTTGAGCAGCTTCCAGGTTGTATTCAGCGGATTTGATCTGCGGCATGATCTGCTGTGCAGATTCATAGACATCTTTCGTATTGATGATGATCGGGCCCTCGTCAGGGGCAGGCAGGTCGGGAATTTCGATCAAAAACCCCGGATCATATGGGAGATCAAGGATCTGTTGAAGGTTTAGGTACGATAGGAGCAGCTGGTTGTCTGTATTCACAACATTGAGTTCTTCTGATGCATACTGTGCCTGTATCTCAAGTGCACTGCCACGTGCAAGTTTTCCGGCCTCAACCATTTTATCAGTTCGTTCGACCTGCTGCCTTGTGATCTCAAGCTGGTTTTTTGCTACCACCAGCAATTCTTCATTGAAAAGGATCTGCAAATATGCTGCTGCAATGTTCAGGGAGATATCATTCCTGATCTTTTCCACATTTTCATAACTGGCCATCAGGTTGATCCTGTTCTGCTCAATGGTATTTTTCTTCTGAAAGCCATTGAAAAGGTTTGCCCCGGAATTTACATTTACACTTATCGAATTGATCTGCTGGTTGTCTGTGAATTCATAGGTAGTCTGGTCGAGCGCCCTTCCAAAGGAATAGGTATAACCGCTGCTTGCATTCAGGTTGGGCAACCTGGACATTTTTGATTGTTCAAGAATGTTCTGATTGTATTCAGTATTCAACATGGTCTGTTTGATCGCAATGTTGTTCTCCATGGCATATTTGATGCAGTCTTCCAGGCTCCAGGTCTGATCCTGTGCAGTTGCACCGGGAAAAAATGAGAAAAGAATAATGAGTACCGGGATGGTATATTTTGGCATGTTATATTATTTTTGATTCAAACTTCTAAAGATAAATAAAAGGATTGTTTCTGAAAGAATGAAAGACTTAAAATTAGTTAATTATCAGAGTTTGGGGGAGATTGCGTATAAAAAGAATATGCGTGCCAGGAATCTTTCCATTCGAATAGACAGGGAAAGTAATGTACGTGTGACCGTTCCGGGTTGGTGCAGTTTTCAGAAAGCGGAGCAATTTGTAATTGATAAATATGGATGGATCATAAAGAAAAAAGGGCAAATTGAGAGCAGGAATGATGGTGAATATCTGTGGCTGCCCGGAAGTAGGATATCCATGTTGAGCAGTAACATTGAGATAGTACAGGGCGGGAACAACCATTTTTCTACGGACATGAAAGGGAGGGATTACATTTTGAATGTGCCTTCGGGGTTGATTGCAAACAGCAGTGAATACAGGAACGGATTAAAAGAAATTGTTGCAGATATTGGATTCCTGGAAGCAAAAAGAATGCTGCCCGGGTTGATGGACGGGTTTTCTGAGGAGGTTCAACTGCCTTTCGGTCGTTTAAATGTAAAAAGAATGAAAACGCGATGGGGGAGCTGCTCGCCAAAAAACAACATCAGCCTCAGCAGCGGACTGGCATTTCTGGATCCGGACCTGGTTGAATACGTATGCCTGCACGAGTTAACGCATACGATACATAGGAACCACAGCAGTGCATTCTGGGATGCATTGGGTACATTGCTGCCTGATTATAAAATGCGCAGGAAGAAATTAAGGGATGCGGCAATAATTGCCTGAGGCTGTTATTTATCAACAGTTCGTGTTGAAAAGAGGCCCGGTCAGATCTCAAATCCAAAAATATCAGTCGAAAGCAAAAAGATATTTTATTATCAAAAAGAAATATTATAAATTTGCAACCCGATTGACCCGTAGTGTAATTGGCAACACGTCTGATTTTGGTTCAGAAGAGTCCAGGTTCGAGCCCTGGCGGGTCAACCAGAAGGATCTCCAGGAGTAAAAGGGAGGTCCTTTTTTATTTTTCAGAGAAATAGCAGCCAGGGCGAGAAGCCTGTCCCGATTGGGCGACGCAGGAGCGGATATCGGGAAGCCCTGGCGGGTCAACCAGAAGGATCTTGAATACTGGTTGCTGGATAAATTGTTACTGGTTACTAGTTAGCTGGTTAGACGGGTTTTTGGCACCTGGCTTCTGGCTTTAATTGTGATGCGGTGTAGCTTTCGCCAAGGCTACGGCTACTAAAAGATGCGGTGATGCAGTATATCAAATACTTTTAAGCTAGTTTCGTTGGTTATAAACTGACGAACCGCCTCACCGTCTCACCGTCTCACTGATTTTGCTGGTCCCGACAAACGACAGCGAATGTCGGAATTATCAAGTCTTTTTCACAAAAACAAAAATATTTTCACCTTATTGTTAATTTTTTCACAATAATTGCTGAAATGAACAATAGTTCATTATCTTTGTGGTGAGCTAGTATTTAAATACCCAAGGCTCCCAGGTCAATAATACCTTAATACCTTAAAAAGAGTAATTTCCTATTAAAATTTGGGATTTTAAACCTTATGGCCTGAGCAATAAAGGTGCAATAAACGGAGGGGTATCGATCTGATTTAGGGGAAATAATTCTCTTTGTTTCCTTGTCATAATTATTTCTAGCAGTGTCAAATCGTGAAGAATTAGCAATTCTTCTATATATACAATTATTAATAATTAAAAAACTGTAAGCGGATGAAAACGACAGATGTATTAATTGTGGGCGGCAGTGCTGCTGGTATGGTGACTGCCCTGACGGGAAAATCTCATTTTCCTGATAAAGAGTTCACACTGGTAAAGAAGCAAAAGGAGGTGATGGTTCCATGCGGGATACCGTATATATTCGGCACAATGGAAAACAGTGAAAAAAATCTCATGCCAGTTGATGCTTCCATGGAGAAGAATGGTATCAAATCAATTGTTGATGAAGCTATAAAAATTCATAGTGATAAGCACCAGGTAGAGTTTGCAAGCGGGGAATTTATTAGGTACAAAAAGCTTGTTGTAGCAACCGGATCAACACCTGTAAAACCTTCATGGTTGAAAGGGGCGGACCTGGAGAATGTTTTTACGATCCCAAAAGAGAAGGGATACCTTGACAATATGAATACTACATTGAAATCCATGAAAAATGTAGCTGTAATCGGAGCCGGTTTCATCGGTGTGGAATTGTCAGACGAATTGAACAAACGCGGTATTAATGTAACATTGATTGAAAAGCTTCCCCAGATCCTCAACCTTGCCTTCGATGAGGAGCTTTCTTCGAGGATCCATGAAATGCTTGAAAAAAGAGGGGTAAATATTGTTACCGGGAAAGGGATCCAAAGGGTCATTGGTGATCAGAAGGTTGAGTCCATCGAGTTGGAAGACGGCACTATAATGGAAATGGACGCAGTGGTACTTTCCATGGGGTATATACTCTATTAAATTCCAAGCTTTCAAACCACTTTTTTTAAGGAGCTATTTATTTTTCTTTCCCTGGGATCTAAACATACATGATCTTGGTCATATGGTGTTTTATTCCTAACAACACTGTATGCAGTCC
>JAIPBT010000079.1 GCA_021738565.1 Bacteroidales bacterium | reverse complement strand
CAGCAGGGTGTTGTGTACCGGTACGCACCGGATGGCACTGTCGTTGATACGTTCAGGACCGGGATCAATCCCGGGGCGTTTTGTTTTAAGCTTACGGAGCAGTAGGGTTCAGGAAGGAGAATGGTGTTTTTGGTAGTTTATTTTGGGCATCGGGATTAGCTTTCAGTAGTCTGAAAATCCAATCCATGATATATCTGCACGTGCATCTTCTGTATAATACCCAGCTTTACCTCCATCGTTTACGCTCAGTGAAATCTGGCAAATATAACGGTCATCATAATAGAACTTGATCAGATGATCTTTTTTATCAAGTCTTAATTTATGCCATGCATAATAATTGATATTTTGGATGCCTGTATTTGTCCAGCCGGAATCTTCAGTGAAATATTCCAGTGTAGCCATTGAATCTGAATTGTTCCCGTGAACAATAGCAAATTTCACCTTGCCATCACATATTGTCATTCCATATTTTGAATTTCCGCCATTAAATATGCTCAGGCCCCTGGTGTTTCCTTCTATCACAAAACTGTTTGATGTTACAGTATCTGTGAACAAATCAACGGAATTTGCTCCTTCGGTTGAGAGAATAACAGAACCTGAAGTTAACCTGATTGTAGCCTCATTGTTTCCGGTTAGTGTCATATTCTGTGGGACAGAATCAAGGGTATTTTCCCATCCAATATTTTGAGGAACAGGTTCATCTGATAATGTAGGCGCTTTGGTCACAATGCCATTTTCGGAAGAGACCACATATGTATCAATCATCAGTCTTCGGTCTATTTGAATTGTAGGGTCGTGAATTCCAGCTCCGACTTTTGCATGGTATGTAAGATATTTTGTAGTAAGATCCGGACCGATGGTAAAATTATTATTTCCCATTCCGTTATACAGTCCATCGAATTTTGCAATCAGGGGATTTTGTTTATAGGGTGCAATGTCTTCTATTGATTGTCCTCTTGCAGAATGTATCTGGTAATCGGAACGAAGGTAATGCACTCCGGAGTAGGTAAGGTAATAATATCCATCATCATAGAAAATACCCGGTGCTTCTGTCCAACCGTTTGTTCCAACTTCTCCAGGCAGAATATTTACGTTATTTACTGCGCAGGCTGTTAGTTGAACCGGATTGTTGTTGCCACTTTCTGAGAGAGAAGTAACCTTTTTATATTGAATACCCCCAAGACCGCAGTAGAACATGTAGAGATCATTTTGATCAAAAAACATCTCTCCATCTATATCAATGCCATTTTTTAAGTTAAGATAATTATAAGAGAATATTTCGTAATTTGCTGAAGGGCCGAATGGATCAAAATCCTCAGGATCTGGAGTATATTTTGCGGCATAATGAACTTCACCCGGATACACCGACCAATAAAGGAAATAAGAACCCTCATGGTAAACGAGCTCAGGGGCTAAAATTGGCTCTACACTACCTGAAATAAGAACTTTCTTATGTACTTCCCAATTGACCAGATCTTTTGAAGACCAGACCGTCATACCTTCTCCATTCCTGGAATACATTTGGGTTGAGAGCAGGTAGTACTGGTTTTTATATCTGTAGACACTGGGGTCCGCAATTTCATCAGCCAATGGCACATAAAGAGGGTTCCGGTAAGTTGCTGTCTGGCTATCGGGAATAGTATCATTGTTGTTGTTGTCAGGAAGAATTGGCTCTTCATTGCAGCAATGAAGTGAACTTAAAACAACCATTAAAAATATATGTAGTAACATTTGCGGCAGATATTTCATTTTGTTTCTTTTGTCATATAGTTCGACAAGATACTTACTTGTCAGATGTTATTCTCCAGAAGGCTTTTTTAATTGTATTCCTTCCTGAACCGGTTCGCCAAATACAGGATCTGCTTTTTCATCAAACAGAAATTTTTGCGTTCTGATATTTCTTTCCCAGCCTGATCCTTTAAATTTTTGCGCGTGATAGACAATCCAGTTTTCAGTACTGTCGGGCGATTTTACATACGATGCACCTCCGGGGCCAAAAACAGCTGATGTTTTATGGAAAAGAGGTTCTTCGGATTTTGTCCATGAAGAGACGTTCAAAAAATCACCATCTGTATTGGTGAGTGATGCGAGGCAATAGTCTTCAGACCAGCTTGCATTTGCTGAATACATAATAATTGTTTTCCCTTCTTTGTCAACATACAAAGGTCTTTGTCCTTCCTGAATTGGTCTTACAGAGGTTTCCCATGATAGCGTGGGAGATGATATTCTGGTAATCGTTGATCTGTCAATAACAACTGGGTCAATCATTTTGGCGATATAGCTATGTTGATGAAGCGTCTTCAGATTGGAAATACCCGACCAGACAAAATACAGGGAACCATCGGACCTTTCAATGACAGAACCATCAATTGCCCATTCTTCATCATCGGAATTTAGAACTTCACCCCCGAGAGAGTATGATCCCAGGGGATCATCAGTATCTGCTGTCAGCACCCACATTCTCTGGTTGGTGAATGCTGGGTCGTTTATTGTTTGTGCAGCAAAATAGATGTACCATTTGTTATTTAGATAGTTGATATGAGGTCCCCAGGTATTAAATTTTGCTTCCCCGGTTTCTGTTCCCGGAGATTTCCAAACCAGTTTGGGTTTTATATTTTTAATACCGGTAATCGTTGAAGATTTGATGATGTATATTGATCCAGCGCCATCACTCTCGGAGTAATAGTAATAGCCACCATGAGAAATTATCCATGGGTCAGCGCCATCTTCTTTTATAGGGTTGGTAAAATACCCGTTTAAATCGATGGGATCATTGTTTTCATTGGCATCTCCATTGCATTGGACAAGAATGGACAAAAACAGTATTATTATAGCCAGTTTAATCAGTGTGTTCATCAAGCAGTGAATTTTTACCAAAAAACGTGTCAATATCCGGGATTCTGAATAAGGTTAGGATTGACATCTACTTCATGTGTTGGAATTGGAAGAAATATTGATTTTCCAACTTCGAAATAGCTAAAATCTTCATCCCTGGACATGATATTATTAATTTCAGCCTGCTGATCAAGCCATCCCCACCTGACAAGATCAAACCAGCGGGTTCCTTCGCCGGCCAGTTCCAATACTCTTTCATGGTTTTGGAGTTGTGACCTGATCTCATCTTTTGTCCAGGAAGGTTTTACTGTAAGCAGGCCGGGAATATCGGACCTTTCTCTGACATAATCGATGTATTCAATTGCAGTAGGAATATCATTCAGCTCATTCATGGCTTCGGCATATAACAGGTAAATATCAGCCAAACGGATAAGTCTGCAATTAATACCGGATTGCCAGGCTTCAAAATCCTGTTTGTAGTCATTTTGATATTTTCTAAACCATGTTTTTTCGTTGTCAGCCCCAAACCTGGTATTGTAGCCCTTTCCGTAAACGAGGGTGTCAGGATCGTTAGGGTCGTACAGGCTTTTATTATAGAACATTGTGACTGCCAACCGGGGATCAACATCACCAGAAATTGTAGTTTCCTCAAAAAATGTTTCAAGTACCCACGGTCTGAAATGTCCTTCATTCCATCCTATTTCTGAAGGAGCAAAGAAAATGGCCCTTTCACTTCCTTCAGCTCCACCCGGGCAATCTCTGCAATTGGCTTCACCCTCGGCGAATTGAATTTCAAAAATCGATTCTTCGTTGTTTTCATTCAGATCAGTAAAATTGTCCTTATAGTTTTGAGTTAATGCGTAGCCAGCAGGAGAATTAATAACTGCTTCAAATTCTGTTGCAGCTTCCTGCCATTTGTGCTGTTGCATATATACTTTACCTAATAAGGCCCTTGCAGCCCCTTTTGTTGCTCTTCCTAAGTCACTTGCAGGGTATGTATCAGGCAGATTTGGGTAGATATCAGTGAGGTCATCTATTACCTGTTGGTACACTTCAGGTTGGGTATTTTGCATTGGGCGGTCCTCGGGTGTTGATTCTGTTAGTACAATCGGGACATTTCCATACATGGTTCCCAAATGAAAAAAGGTTAGCGCCCGTAAAAATGTAGCTTCTGCCAGGATTCTGTTTTTCAGATCGGGATCCATATCAATTTCCGGAACATTGTCGAGAATCTGGTTTGCTCTGTATACCGTAACATACATATGCCACCACACGAACATATTTGTTTCAAAATTATAGTTGGGGTGTGTAAATTTCGTATAATTTTGAAGCTCTGTCCAGGGGCTGAGGTTATACACTTCATCTGAACGGCAATCATAGACATACGTGTGCCATCTTCCAAATGTTCCTACATCCTGTAAAGCTGAATAGACAGCATTTATACCCATTATGGCGTCATCCTGTGTTTTCCAGAATTGGTCAGCTGTTTCCTGATTCGGATTGTCCTGAAAAAGAATATCATCATTGCAGGCGGATACCAGCATTACAAGAATAGCGAAAAGGGTCGGATTCGTAAATAGCGTTTTCATAATTTCAAAAATTAATAAGTTAAATTCAATCCAATGATGAAACTGCGTACATTTGGATAAGTGCCATTGTCAATCCCTCTTGTAAACACATCTCCGGGATGAACAACATCCCACATCTTATAGGAACTGATGGTAAATACATTTTGCATTTGAATGAACACGTTTGTTTTCATAGAGTTAACAGGGATGTCATAACCAAGGCGCAATGATCTCAGGCGTAAATAACTGCCATTATCAAGCCATCTGTCAGATTCGTAGTATACATTGTTTGCTGCAGCGGCACCATAAAGTGCTCTTGGATACTCGTCGGATTGATTTTCCTCTGTCCAGGGTACCAGCCATGTTGGATAATTGGAGTTGTCATCCATTCTTTCCATGACTGCCCTTGTATTTGAAAAGATCATATTTCCATAAGATCCTTCGAAGAACAGCCTCATTTCCCAATTTTTATAGGATACATTTCCAGTCAATCCAAACTCAAAATCGGGCCAGGGGCTACCGGCAAATTCACGATCATCAAGATTTATAACACCATCCGGTTCTCCAGTGAGCTCACCTGTTTCGGGATCTCTTCCGTTGAGATCCTTGTATCTTATATCTCCCGGCATAGCATTGGGTTGAATAGGATTGTTATTTTCATCGGTATGGGCCAAAACTTCTTCTTGATTTTGGAATATGCCATCAGTTCTCAACACAAAGAATTGACCTATGGGCATACCAACGGTTGTCTTTGTCGGGCCAAAAAAGATGGCATCATAACCTTCACTCAGTCTTAGCACCTCATTTCTTACCATGCTTATGTTTGTGGTAACGTCGTATGAAAATTCAGATTTCATTTGCTGATAAGTGATTGCCAATTCAACGCCATGGTTTTTTATTTTTCCAACATTTGAATATGGATCAGGACCACCATAATGTCCGGAAGTCCACGGAATAGGTGCATTAACAAGAACATCATCGGTGATAGAATTAAAATAATCGAAGGTGATTATAATACTATTATTGAGCAGAGATGCATCAATACCTGCCCCGGACAATGTTTTACTTTGCCATCGGAGGTCGGGATTTGAAAGCAGTTGTGTTATTGCTCCGGGAGCGAGATCCTGAAAAGGTCCCAGCGGATATGCAATACTTGGGTTAATATAACTGGTATAGTTATAATCTCCCCTTAAATCAGAATTTCCTAGAAGGCCGTAGCTGCCTCTGATCTTTAGATTGTTGATCCAGTTATAATTAAAGAAGCGCTCTTCACTTATAACCCAGCCTGCAGAAACTCCAGGAAAATTACCCCATTTATAAGAAGGTCCGAATTTTGAGGATCCATCCCTTCGGAAGTTGGCGGTGATTAAATATTTGCCTTTATAATTGTAAGTTACCCTTCCCAGATAACCTAAAATGCCAACCTTTGCATCAGAGCCATAAATAGTTCTGTCTCTTGTTCCTGAGCTCATTACCGGATAGGGCTTAGGAAAATCAAAAACCGATCCTCCAATTTGTTTCCAATCAGTAACTATTTTTGATACTCCAATAACGGCAAATAGATTATGGTCATTGAAAGACTGGGTGAAATTAAGTGTGTTTTCATACATCAGTGTAGATACCCTGCCCCTGTTTTCATGAAGCTCATCGTATGGCTGTGGTCGGTTATAGCTTTCTAGACCTCTCTTTCTGTATCTTCGGTTATGCCAGTCTGCCAGTTCCAGTGATGTATTGAACTTATAGCTTAAAAAGGGGAATATTTCCAGTTCTGCACTGATATTTCCCATAATTTTATTTGTATTGCTTTTATCGTCATTAAGTTCCTGTAATGCAACGGGATTTGTTCCGAATGTTTTGTTTGCTTCACTGCCAATTCCGAACCCCCCCTCTATGGTATTATCGTACACAGGAATGGTTGGAAGCATCCTTAGCATGTCCATGAAGGGATTTCCAAAGCCGTAGTATAGGTTGTCGGAGCTGGTATTGGAAAAAAACATTGTTTGGTTAATTCTAAGCCTTTTCTTGCTGATACCGGAATTCAGTCTGATGCTATATCTTTCAAATTCCGGCCCTTTAACAATACCATCCTGGGTAAAATAGCCTGCAGAAAGCAGGTAATTACCTTCTGAGTTCCCACCCGAATAACTAAAATCATATTTTTGTATACGGCCATTTTTCATAAAAGCATCCTGCCAGTCAGTATCAATATCCGGATCAAAAGCGGCATCTGCTCCCGGCATTCTCGGCAATCCCGCGTTATCGTAGGCCATATTGTTCAGTTCAGCAAATTCTGCCGCATTCATCATTGGGATTATTTTTGAGGCCTGCTCAATTCCTCCACTTGTATTGAATGTTATTTTTGGCGCTCCGCTTTTTCCGGTTTTTGTTGTAATCACGACAACACCATTTGCAGCTCTAGAACCGTAAAGTGCTGCCGCAGATGCATCCTTTAGAATTTGAATTGATTCAACATCCTCAGGATTCAGATCTCGTTGCTCATTTGTTTGTATACCATCAATTACGTACAATGGGGAATTGTTGCCAAAATGACCCAGACCGCGGATAAGAATTCTGGGGGTGCTGCCAGGTTGCCCGGTAGACAGGACGGTCACGCCTGGTACTTTTCCTGCCAATCCTTCAGTAATTGTTGTGCCTTTATATGTTTTGGCATCTTCGACATCAACAATGGCAATTGAACCGGTGAGATCCTTTCGTCTAACGGAAGAGTAACCTATAACAATGAGTTCATCGAGGGCTCTTACATCAGGAGATAAAAAGACTTCAATGTTTTCTTTATCACCCGGTTCAACCACTTTATTGAGGTATCCAACATAACTAAACTCCAGAAGAGCGCCTGGAGAAATAGTTATTGAAAATTCTCCGTCTACATTCGTTACAGTTCCGTTTAAAGTGTTTTTCTCGATTATTGAAACTCCCGGTAACGGCTCATCATTGTCAGCCGCAACAACCTTTCCTGTAAGAAGGTTTTGAGAATAGGCCTGAACTGCTGTTAGTAATAGGACCAACAATAATCCAGTAACTTTTTTTCGCAAGGTGATTTTTTTCATAATTATCTTTTTGAAGGAGTGAGATAAATTTTTCGCCGGAATGGTGTAATCTTGGTCTTAAAATATTTTTGTTTTTTTGCTTTTATACTGTTATGTAAGATATTCCCTAATTTTATATCCTGGATGGACAATTTTTATGAACATATGGATAAATTATTGTATTAATATAATTTTCAATGAGTGGCAGATCCGGTTATAATAAAGAGGTAATTGAAAGAAAGATCAAGGATGGATTTGTTGGTCAGAAGATGTTTGTGATGCCTAAAAAGATCATTGAAAAAGTCAGAAACAGACCGCTGATCAAATC